>CAIVPF010000053.1 GCA_903907745.1 uncultured Cytophagaceae bacterium
CGTCTGCGGCGATTGCGGCAAGGCATAAAATTCACCCGGATTCATCCGGGAAGGCACCACAAAATCGCGCGCACCCTCCGGCGTCGATTTAATCAATACCGGCGTTTCCACCTCAATAAAATCTTGCTCATCCAAAAACCGCCGCACCTCTTTCGCCACCTGATGACGCAAACGCAAACTCTCGCGAATCGGCGTACGACGCAAATCCAAATAGCGGTATTTCATCCGAATATCATCCCCTCCATCCGTCTCATCTTCAATCAAAAAAGGCGGCAATTTCGCCGGATTCAAAATCTTAATCGCAGAAACTTTTATCTCCACATCGCCCGTTGGCAATTTATCATTCTTCGCCAAACGCTCCACAACCACCCCACGCGCCTCCACCACAAACTCACGACCTAATCCACGTGCGATTTGCAATGCCTCCACGGTCGATTTTCCTTCCTCCAACATCAACTGCGTTATCCCATACCGATCCCGAAGATCCACCCAAATCATCCCCCCTTTATCTCTCGTTTTTTGAACCCAACCACATAAAGTCACCTCTTGACCCACATGTGCCATTCGCAATTCCCCATTTGTATGTGTACGTAGCATATTTCCTCGCGCAAATTTTAAAAATTTGTGCAAAACTACGGAAATTGGGCTTGAGGGAAAAACATTTGGCCTTTTATTCTTTCCATCCCCTGAATTCCGTAATTTAGATGTTTCAAAATATTCGCTTATGGCAACTTTTGGCATTGTTGGCTCAGGAATCGGTGGCATCGCCCTCGCCATCCGCATGGCGGTTTTAGGCCAAAAAGTAAGCGTCTTCGAAGCCAATCCCTACCCCGGCGGAAAACTTTGCCAAATCGAAGTAAACGGTTTTCGCTTCGACGCCGGCCCTTCCCTTTTTACACTACCCCAATTAGTCGACGAATTATTTAGCCTCGCCGGAAAAAACCCAAGAACCCATTTTAATTACCAAAAACTCCCGGTCATTTGCCACTATTTTTGGGAAGACGGAACACGCCTAGATACCTTCGCCGACCCACAAAAAACCGCCAACGAATTCGCCGAAAAACTCGGAGAAAATCCCGAACATATCCGCACCTACCTACAAGGCCTGCAAACAAAATACCAAATCATCAGCGAACTTTTCTTAGAAAATTCCTTGCACGATTACCGCACTTGGACCGGCAAAAAAGCACTTCAAGGCTACATGAATCTCGGAAAATTAGGCCTCTTTTCCACCATGCACGAGGCAAATACCCAATCCTTTCAGCATCCAAAAACCGTACAATTATTCGACCGCTACGCCACCTATAACGGCTCTGATCCCTATCAAACCCCTGCTACCTTAGGCATCATCCCCCATTTGGAATACAACATCGGGGCATTTTTCCCAGAAGGCGGCATGATTTCCATTACAAATTCTTTAGTTGGCCTCGCCAAGGAGGTAGGCGTCGAGTTTCATTTCAACGAGAAAGTCATCGAAATCATCACCGAAAACAAACAAGCCACCGGCATCAAAACCAAACAAGCTAGCTACGCCTTTGATTTTGTGGCAAGCAACATGGACATTCGGCCCACCTACCAGCATCTATTACCACAGGAAAAAGCCCCTAAAAAACTACTGAACCAACCTAAATCCAGCTCAGGCATCATTTTTTATTGGGGCATGAATACCAAATTTGATGAATTAGGGGTCCACAATATCTTCTTCTCTGACCATTACGAAGCGGAATTTAAAGCGATCTTTAAAGACAAATCCTTATCAGACGATCCCACCGCCTACCTCCATATCTCTAGCAAAATAAATTCGAATGACGCCCAAGAAGGCGGCGAAAATTGGTTCATTCTCGTGAATGCCCCAGCGAATGAAGGACAGGATTGGGAGGCTTTGGTCAAACAAACCCGCGAAAATGTCATCCGAAAAATATCCAAATGCCTCGGCAAAGACATCGCCCAATACATCATCGCCGAAGATCACCTTGACCCCCGAAGCATCGAATCACGCACATCCAGCTCCGGTGGGGCGCTGTACGGAAACGCGTCCAACAATAAATTTGCTGCATTTTTACGCCATCCGAATTATCGCTCCGCCATCAAAAATCTGTACTGGGTCGGCGGCAGCGTGCATCCCGGCGGCGGAATTCCCCTTTGTTTATCCTCAGCAAAAATTGCCGCCAAACATTTTCAAGAAAATACGTAATTTTACGACCTAATTCGACATTCATATGATTCAAAGACCTCAATCCATCTTTTACGCCCTCGTCATTTTAGCTAATAGTTTAGCAAGTTCCGGCTGGGCCATTTGGTCTAAAACTGGAGTTTCTGGCCAACAAATTGATTTTTTTTCGAACCAATGGGTTTTGCTCCAAAATGCCAAAGAAGTCAGTGCGCACAGCACCATCTTTTTGCCTTTATTAATCACATTTTCTACGATCATCACGCTGGCTTCCCTTTTTTCATTTAAGAGAAGAATGCGCCAGATGACACTCGGACTCATTAATTCCCTAGTCTTAGCCGCTTCGATGGCCTATGCCTTTTGGATCATTTTCAAAGAAGCGATGTTAGTTTTTGAACCCGAATCCCAGGGACATTATGGCTATGGATTTTATGCCTTAGTCGTTTCTTTATTGGCGAATATGATTGCGAATCGTTTGGTACGCAAAGATGAGATGTTGGTCCAATCCTCCAACCGCATGCGCTAGTTACACTATACCCTCTTTCAAAAGGTCGTGGAGATGAATAAATCCTACGGCCTTTTTTTGTGCCGTAACGACCAATTGTGTGATATTATTCGATTGCATACGTGCCAAAGCCTCGGTGGCAAATGCCTCCGCGTCAATGGTTTTGGGAGAGGTATTCATCATATCGGTAATTTGAATCGTAGCCCAATCCGTCGAACGCTCCAACATTCTTCGCACATCCCCATCCGTAATAATGCCTACCAAATCACCCCGAACATCCACCACCGCCGTAGCCCCTAAACGCTTCGAACTAATTTCATGAATCGCGTCCTGAATACTCGCAGAAGGCAAAATAACCGGAAATTCATGCAAAGGATACAAATCTCCCACCTTTAAATATAAGCGTTTCCCTAGAGCACCGCCCGGATGGTATTTGGCAAAATCCTGCGCGGTAAAACCCCGACATTCCAATAAACAAACCGTTAACGCATCTCCCAAGGCGAGAGCCACGGTGGTGGAGGTCGTCGGCGCCAGGTTCAAAACATCCGCCTCCTGCTCTGCCAATGCATGCAAAACAAAATCAGACTGAGCGGCTAGATAGGATTTTTTATTGGAAACCATGGCAATCAAAGCCACGCCTAAGCGTTTGATCAAAGGTACGAGCACCTTAATTTCAGGCGTATCCCCAGATTTAGAGATACAAACTACGGCATCCCCGGTTTGGATCATTCCCAAATCTCCGTGGATCGCGTCTGCCGCATGCATAAACAAAGCCGGCGTTCCGGTGGAATTCATGGAGGCGACGATTTTTTGGGCAATAATAGCTGATTTCCCGATGCCGGTAAAGACTATACGGCCAGGGATTTGCATTAAATATTCGACACATGCCTCAAAATCTGAATCAATGGAATCGATCAGATTGGAAATCGCCTCCGATTCTTCGCGTAAAACTTTTTTTGCTGTGGATTGGATATTTTTGCTTAATTTCAAATCTAGAAGAGTTTTTAATTTCGCAAAGATAACCAAGAATGTGTGATTAAGGAGTCCTAAAAAGAAACATAACAGCCGACTTTCAAATTATGCCTATTTCGATAACTAAAGAAGTTTTACATGAAGAACTCAAAAAGACATTTGGGTTCAGCCAGTTCCGTGGGGAACAAGAGGCGATCATAC
>CAIVPF010000054.1 GCA_903907745.1 uncultured Cytophagaceae bacterium
GTGGCAGCAGTCCAAGAAGCAATCCACTTCTGCTCGATTACTTGCTTTAAGGTTCCGTCATAACTAACTCCCTTGTTTCCTAAATAAGTCGTTGCATTTGATCCAACACCCCAAGCGTTTAAAGAGGCCTTAACCCCTGCTTCATAATAGGCTTTTGCATCGCCAACCCCATATCCTTTTTGAGCCGCCTCCGCCAAAATGAAGTTAACTTCCGCCGCAGAAACTAAACGAGCTCTCAACAAGGCTCCTGATGCATTTTTGTACATCGGCGCTAAGAAAGACACGTGTGGGTTAAAGGATGTTTGACCCGGCGTAGGATTTAAGTTATACGCAGAAGGAAGCGCGGAAAAGGAGGTAGGTAATCCTACGTATTCCTGATCTGTATCAACCTTCGTGTTTCCCACTTTATCAGGAGACAAATAACGCTTACCACTGATGATTTTATCCGTCCCAGCTGGCAAGGTGGCGTCTACTACCAAAGGAATTTCAACCTTCGCCGCCCAGATTCCTAAACGAGGATCACTCACCGACTGAAGGTATTTCACAAAGGTACTCGCCATTTTTAAGCGACGGTAATTACTGCCTGACACGTCATATACGGCATTTGCAGGCCAAGAAGTACCATCCGAAGTTCCCGGAAATCCCATCGTGGCATCGTCTGCATTCGAAGTAATGATTGGATAATTCGCCGCATTTTTAACGATGTTTTCTATACCCGCTTTCGCTACATCCGCCTTTTTCGCAGAAATACGCATGTAATAACGCAAAGCCAAAGAGTTCGCTAATTTTCTCCATTTAACAGGATCCCCGCCATAAATCACGTCTACGTTATCGACGATGCTTGAATAATCGGATTTTTGTTTGGACAATAATTTATTAGCCTTATCTAAATCCGCGATAATCCCCGCATATATAACCTCTTGGCTATCATAGGAAGGTAAAATGTTCGCAGCCCCGCCTAATTCACCTTTTAAAGCATTCGTATAGGGCGCATCACCCCACAAGTCAGTGATTAATCCGAACATAAAGGCTTTGGTAACTAAAGAAACGCCTTGATGGAATTCGAGGTTTTGGGCAACGGCCCGTTGGTATAACAAATCGTTATTGCGCAAGATGTCGTAATAACCTGACCAACTTTGATTTCCGCCCCAATCATAATCATTATGGCCGGATGACCAAGCATCTTTTTGAGTATGCTGAACAACTCCCGCGATATCCTGATATCCTAAGTTGACATATGCTTTAGCCATTTCAGTCAAGACCGTAGGCATAACTAAATTCGGGTTCACCACATCGGGCTGAACCCCATTCGGGTTGGTGTTCACTGAGGATAAATCTTCGCAAGAGAAGAAAGAACCTGTTACAATAGTGAAAACTGCGATTTTAATATATTTATTCATTTTCATGATGTCTAAATTTTAAGGTGTTTGCGTGATTAAAATGTTAAACCAAGTTTGAATCCAACTGGGATGACCCATGGGGTAACATTGTATCGTTCGATACCTTGTTTAAATTGTGTTCCGGCTTGAGCTCCGGCCTGTGGCTGAAACGCTGTTTCTGGGTCAATGCCAATTTTAGCAGCTGTCCATAAAATAATGTTCCGGCTATATACTGAGAAGTTTGCCGCTTCTAAACCCAATTTTTTCACAATGTCTTTAGGAATTTCATATCCTAAAGAAACCTCACGCAATTTGACAAAAGAAGCATCAAAGGTTGCCGCCCGCGTAAAGCTCCATGGATAATTGTCGCCAAATGGAATGATGCGCGTATTCGGTCCGCCTAAGTTTTCTTCATAGCCTGTAATGGCTCCTTTACTGTCATAATTAGCAATAACCCCCGGATTAAATACACCATTCGGATAAACCTTACCGCCATATTCAAAAGGGTAACCGCCATATTCTTTCGTTGGACCTCCTACAATCGGGAAGTTGTTGCCATTGATTTTGATCATCGTCTCTTGATTCGCTACTAAATAACTGCGCAATTGATCCGGTGTCATCGAACCTGGATTAATCAAATTATCCAAGAAGCGCTGAGACTTTAAATCCGATTCGCCGTAGCGATACGTTTGCGAAACAAAGTTCCCCCCATTTCTCCAATCAAAGGTCATGTTCAAACTCCAGTTTTTATAACTCAACGAAGTTTGTAAGCCTAAGATAAAGTCAGGATTGAAATTACCAATTTTTGTTTTTGATTTAGAAGCACTCACAGATTGCCATGAACCATCTGAATCTAAAATCGGATAACCAAAATACTTAGATGATTGATCTGTAACGGTTACAATTTCTGCATCGTAGATATCTCCAATCTTATCCCCCACATAGGTCCAAGCGCCGCCTTTGGCATCTGTCCATAAAGTATAGAAGTTTAGGCCTTCAGATAATTCTTTGATGGTCGTTGCGTTTTTGTAGAAGTTAGTCGTCAAATCTAATCTCCAACCATTGCGGTTAATCGGCGTACCTCCCAAAGTCAATTCAATACCCTTACTTTCTAACAAACCGGCATTGATATTTTTAGAGGTAAAACCGGTAGAGGGAGGAAGCGTAGTTGGGATAATTTGGTTTCTGTTTTCCACCGTGTAATAGGTTCCTGAGAAACGTAAACGGTTTTTGTACATCGTCAAATCTACCCCTATGTCCATCGAAGTCGTGATTTCTGGTTTCAAATCAGGCAATAAAATGGATCCTGGTTTCCCCAAACGAGTTACCCCGCCCCATGATTCCGCCAAACCCAAGGTATTAAATAAAGCGTATGGATTCGTGTCATTACCTGCTTGCGCTACCCCAGCACGAACTTTCAATAAGTCGATGCGGTTATTCGGGATTTGGAACATTTCGTTCAACAAGACACTTAAGGAGGCCGAAGGATAGAAATACGAGCGGTTGTCTATTGGCAAAGTACTCGACCAGTCATTACGCGCGGTTAAATCCAAATAAACCATGTCTTTAT
This sequence comes from uncultured Cytophagaceae bacterium, assembly GCA_903907745.1. Taxonomy (GTDB): domain Bacteria; phylum Bacteroidota; class Bacteroidia; order Cytophagales; family Spirosomataceae; genus Aquirufa. The sequence continues at coordinate 2,950 of CAIVPF010000054.1, forward strand.
AGCCTAAATTCGCCATTCCATAGGCGCTATACACGACTTTATTCGAGTGCGTGCTTGAATATTGGATATTCGCTGTGGCAATATTTTGTAAGGTATATAAACCTGGAATAACTAATCCGGTGCCGCCTTTACTTGATTCGCTGATGACTGCATTCGTCGACTTCCGTGCATTACCCCCTAAAGAGAAAGACAATGAAAAGTCTTTCAATGATTTCGCATAGGTGGCTAAGAAATCGATGTTGCGCTCATTCGGAGACAAAGTCGTTAAGCCATAGGCTCCATTTTTCTCCCCGGTATAACTTGGGGCAATTTTCGTTTCACGTGTTTCTCCGTAGGTATCTAAGGAATAACGTGCCATCAAGCTGATTTCTTTGGTGAGCTGGAAGTCCAACTTCGCATTTCCAAAAAAGCGATTCCGCTCAAAAGCATTCTTTACTTCATAGGCCAAGAACCATGGGTTATTGTAGTCACCGATTGCTTGAGAATTTTGTTGCAAACCTTCTTTCCCCGGAACCCAATAATTTTTTAAATCCATGATGTTGATATGCGGAGAAACCGCATAAGCCCATTGCAAAGGATTGGACCCGCGTTCAGAAGCAGGACGGTTGTTGGAGTTGTTACGAGAGAAGTCGAAGTTGGTACTCAACTTTAATTTCTTCGACAAGTTCAACGAAGTATTTACGTCCAATGAATTCTTAAACAAATCCGCTCCCGGAACGATACCGCGACTTGTCATATTGGAATATGAAACACGATAGGACATTGCATCGCTGCTATTGGCAATCGAAAAACCATTCGTCGTGGTGATTCCCGTTTGAACAAAATTCTTCACGTTGTCGGGATAGGATTTTAAATCCGTCGCGATTTGATTTCCGGACGCGTCCAATGGGCTATTCCATTGAACGGCTTTATAGCCCTTATCTAATTCTGGACCTACGCCTCCGGAAGATCCTTCATCAATATAAAGGGTTCCGCCTGGATACGGATTATTGTCTGGTGTGAATGGCAAAACACCCGTAGCAAACTTCGAGTGCATATTCAAATATTTAAAGGGCTTATCAAAAACCGTATTCGAAGTAATTTGAATGGTCATTTTTTTCGACTTTGACCCGGATTTGGTCGTTATCAAAACGACGCCATTACCTGCCCGAGAGCCATATAAGGCCGCGGCACTTGGTCCCTTTAGGACCGAAATGCTTTCGATGTTATCTGGGTTAATATCCGAAATCGCATTCCCATAATCGACCCGGTTGTCATTCCCCACTTGCCCAACGTTATTCAAGGTATTAATTACCGGAACCCCATCGATCACAAATAGAGGCTGGTTATCATTACTCAAGGATTTTGCTCCCCGAATAATCATACTAACTGAAGAACCTGTCGTTCCCGTCGCATTAATACTTACCCCGGCTAATTTACCTGACAAGCCATTTAGGACGTTTTCTGTGATGACACGGTTCAAGTTTTTGCCGTCTACTTTCCCAACCGAGTAGCCCAAAGACTTTTCTTCCCGCTTAATTCCCAAGGCGGTTACGACCACTTCGTTTAATTCTTGGGAGCTAGAAGCCATGGATACGTCGATAAGATTTCGTGTGCCCACTTTCACTTCTTGCGGCTCAAATCCGACAAATGTGAAACTTAATACTGCATTCGGGCCTGAAACTTCTATCGAATAGGAACCTGCGGCGTTGCTACTCGTGCCCTTGGTAGTGCCCTTGAGTTGAACATTTACACCCGGTATTCCCGAGCCGTCTGCACTAGCGGTAATTTTTCCGCTAACAGTTCGCGTTTGCGCCATGGCCGTCGAAATGCCAAGGGCAAATACAGCCAACATAATGGCCGAATGCCGAAGCATTCGTAATGTAGAATGTACATTCATAGTAATAGTTTTATGGTTATAATAGATGAAAAATTAGTTTTGATAAACCATTAAGGTATTTCGTAGGCAAAAAAAAAGATTTAAGTAATACTAGAATTAAATTGAAAACTCTCATAAATAAAGTATTTTGGCATAATATTCATCAATGAGCCTAAAAAGCATACATATTATAAATTTTAAGATTTATGAAGGCCCATTTATTAAAAGTATCCAATCAATCTCTAAGTTCTTTTAGTATACGAAAAGACATAGTTAGCTATTTTTATAACCAGTATCATTACCATCCGGAAATCGAATTGTTATTTATTGAAAAGGGGACGGGGACGCAATTTGTGGGGGATAGTATTCAGCGATTTCAGGATGGGGATTTGTTGTTAATCGGCTCCGACTGCCCGCATTACCTCCGAAGCGATAATATGTACTTCCAAGGCGATGAAAATTTACATGTCGCCGCGCTGGTGGTACATTTTAATCCGGAGATTTTAGGAGATGCTTTTTTGAATTTAGTTGAAAACCGCTTTATCCTCCAGCTCCTGGAGAAATCAAAAAAGGGCCTTCGCATACATGCAAAAACCAAGGACGCGGTGGTGAAACAAATGAGGCAAATGCTAACAAATGCCGATCAAAACCAAATTCTTGAATTATTTAAGTTGATGGATTTCGTGTCTCATAGCACGGAAACGGAGCTATTAGCCTCGAGGATTATCGAAAATAATCCGAACGACAAAGAAACCGCGCGGCTAAACCAGATTTACAATTACTCCGCCAAACACTTTAAACGCAAAATTAGCATCGAAGAAATCGCCGAAGTCGCACACCTTTCATCCAATTCTTTTTGTCGTTATTTCAAAAACCGAACCCGGAAACATTTCACCCACTTCTTAAACGAAATCCGCATCGAATACGCCTGTAAACTGATCAAAGAAAATCAATTCCAAGTCACGCAAGTCTGTTACGAAGCAGGATTTAATAATTTCCCAAACTTTAACAACGCCTTCAAAAAAATCACCGGAAAAACCCCTTTGCAGTATTCTAAAGAATTTAATTAGCCTTTAAAAAATGGGTGACGTCCTTGACAGGGGCTAACCAAATCCCATTTTCTGGCTTTTGCGCATATTGAATCAGCTTTTCTAACATAGAAAGGCGCGTGGTCTGATTTCCACCTGTTCCCATTTCATGCCCAGCTAAGACCAGCCAATATCCCTGTTTGGCCGCATCCTGAATCAAAGGCAAAATTTCTTCAAAATCCTGGCCGTCCATTTCCATTCCGGTCAATTGAGCCATGTTTAAATACGCCGGATCATTGGGCGCCTCATCGCGCCAGCCACGACCCGAAGTAAACTGCTGATGAACCATGGGCACATAGCTTTTCGTATTTTCATTAATCCCCACAAATGTCTGCCCACAAGGATAAGCAAAAGACTCCGGCACGACGCCTAACATCTCCGAAATTTGCCGATTGCTTTCCCCCAATTCATTCGCCATCTTTTCTAAAGAATATTCTTCCAAGGCCTTCGACCGCGACCATGCAAAATTCCCAGAACAGGGATGCAGAGACGTATGATTCCCGATTTCATGGCCCGCATTCGCCAAAGCCCTCCAGGCCGGCAAGGTCTTTTCGATGGCATTGGGCATCACATAAAAGGTGGCTTTAACGCCATATTGATTTAATAATTTCACTCCTGCCAGCACTTGGCTGCCTCGTCCATCATCAAAAGTCAAACTCAAGGCCATTTTTTTACCTGCTGGCCAGGTAATTTTTTTAGTAGTTGACTGTGCCAATAGTCCTCCAGACCAGAGACACAACAAGACGATGATCTGCTTCATTTTAATAATTCTTGAATTTGTTTTTCTAATCCTTCCTTTTGTTTCAGGGCTTCCTCCATGGGTAGACCAACTTTCATATCTGGGCGCAAATGCCCCGTAAGCCGTAGCCAAGCGTCCTTTATAAGCCGGTGTTCCTGGCCTAAAACTTCATAAAATTTATATTGAGGGATTTGATCCCAATCCTCACATTTCTTCTTTCCAAAATACTGGATGATTTCTCGCGCCACCAAGCCATGTCCTAGATCCCCAATATGAACCCCATCGGTGGCCAAAGAAAAGGCCGGGTCCTTGCGCTTCATTTTTTGCAAATACTTCTTCATGGGAAAATGGGAATCGATAACTTCCCAGCGAGGTTGTTTTTTCAACCATTTGGAATACGCATCTAAAACCTGCGCATATTCGGGACTTTGCCCTTTTTTATCCTCATACACCGTCGGGGTCAAATGAACAATTCGTATTCCCCGCGCCTCCACTTGTTCATGCAGCCAATGAATCCCATCCTTGTATTTTTGAAATCTCGACACATCCAAAGGCTGATAAATTCCATCATTCATCCCATAACACGCGATGACCAAGTCCGGCTTCGTGGCATCCAAAACCCGAGCCAAGCGCTCATGCAAATCAGGCCTCGGAAAGCGCCCTCCGGCATGGCCATCCTCCGATAAACCAGAAACCGTTTCGCTGGGAAGTCCTAGATTCATGATTTCAATAGGTGTTCCTGAGTCATGCAGGCGCGCATAGGCGTCCACCATTTGGACATAAGCGCCGCCATAGGTGATGCTATTCCCTAGAAATAAAACCCGCTGGATTTGGGGACCAAACAACTGGCCATGGGCAAAAAATGAAATTCCAAAAATTAGGAAAAAAACGATTCCTCGCATATCTATTTTTTTAATGTGTCTGCTGATAAGTCCCCAAAGCGTTTATGAGCGCCCTTCATTTCCCCATGACTTTGCGTTAATAGATAAGCCAAAAGGCCGATGATCATGAGGACAAAAATCAAATTTTTCCCCCAATGCCGGAAAGAAATTTCTTTGGGATGAATCGTAGGCGATGCTTTGGAAAGCATAGCCAATACGAGCCCGAAATTAAGCGCATATAAATACTGTTCCGGCCGATACAAACTGATGATCGCGCCCGTAACTAAATAACTTAACAGGATGTACAATGCCCACATACTAAAAAAATAGGTCCATATGGTGGCAAAAGAATAGTTTTGTTGTTTTACCCATAAGCGTTGGCACCAAAAAATAGCCACACAAGCGATAAGACCTAAAGAGCCCCATTGAACCCAGGCATAGATGTTCGGGTCGTCGGTCGGAATTAATTTGACATACGTTTCTTGGATGCGGTCCCACTTGAAGTTTTGTTGCCACATCACAAAAGGAATAAGCAAAAGGAGCATGAAAATTGCGAAGGGCTGCTTGCCTTTGGGGGCCTCTTTTTCCGCCGCCCATTCGCTGGTCAATGTTCCATAGGCCAAGCCCAGGCCTCCAAAAAAGCCCAATGAATATTCCATGACATTCCAAAAATTAAAAGGTATTTCGGAGACCTGGCCTAAGACCTGCAGGAAATTTCCAAAAGCAAAGCCAAAACCCGCCCCCAAGCCCGAAAAGGCTGCCACGCGAAGTGCGGCATATAATTTCAGCCGCAGAAAAATCCACAGCAAGGCCAGCGCCATGCCCAAACAAATCGCCCAAACCTCCGATCGAGGCGGCGTCATATACCAGCCAAATTGTTCAATCAAGAAAAAGTACATGATAGCGCCGCCCACCACCATCTCGGTAATCACTTGCACCCATGGAATGTCATCCTTCCCCACTTTACTAATCGCCAATCCAAATAAACCTCCACCTAAAAAACCATACAAGCCACCAATCACGAATAACATGGAAAGTCCGTATAAAACATTCGTCCAATCATCAGCCCGACCATATCCCACCACAAGCCCATAGCTCATCATGCCTCCTAGGCCCCAACCTAAAGCTCCCGCCAAGGTGATGGAGAAAGCCTGCGCGAGCCAGTCCTTTCGGTTCACGAGCAATAAAACACTTAGCGATCCAAGCGATCCAGCAAAAGCAGCGCCATGTTCGTGGCCGAATTGGCCTCGTATGGCCCAGGCGGTACCTAAAGACATGCCTACGAGCAGCATATTTAGGTACATCGATTTGATTTTCATAGGTTTAAATAGGTATATTTGAAACAAACATAGCATTTTTTTGAAAAAGTACATCTTATTTTTCCTAGCAATCGCTGGCAGCCTTAATGCCTGTGCTTCACCCGCTGATCCAGGCACAAAAGAAGCCAATTCGTTTATAAACGCCATCAATATCCCATTGGCCGGCAATGCCTTCCAAACAGCTGGGCCATCCAGCGATGCCGTCACCACGAAAGGGATCGAATCTTGGACCCAGGCAAACACGAAATATTCCCTATTTTTTAAATCCGACAAAGCGTTGAATTGCCATATTAAGCTCCTGGGCAGCATGGACCCCGGCCATACCATCAGACTGACCCTAGGCCAAACGGCCAGGACACTTGTCCTTGACACCAAGGGGGAATTAGATGGCGGGGAATTTTCGATTCCGGCAGGCTACCAGGAAATTGTACTACAAGGTATAAGTAAAAAAACGGGGAATTTCGCTGGAATTACTGACCTCCGTATTGAAATCAATGAAGATATTTCTAGCCTTTCATTTGTGAAGGATAATGTGGATAACCGATTTTATTGGGGTCGCCGAGGACCTTCCGTGCATTTAACTTATACGGTGCCGGCGGGGCCTAACTTCAAATGGATGTACAATGAAGTCTCTATTCCGCTTCAAATGGACCCCATTGGTTCCTATTTTATGGCCAATGGTTTTGGCGAGGGCTATTTTGGGATGCAAGTAAATTCAGAAACAGAGCGCCGTATTTTATTTTCTGTTTGGAGCCCTTTTGTCACAGATAATCCCGCCAGTATTCCGGAAGATCAAAAGATCAAACTGTTGAAAAAGGGGCCACAGGTATATACGGGGGAATTTGGTAATGAAGGCGCGGGCGGCCAGAGCTATTTGCGATATCCTTGGTTGGCCGGAAAAACCTATCAATTTTTGAATTCTATCGCGCCCGATGACCAAGGAAACACGGTATATACGGCTTATTTTAAGGAAAAAACTGCGTTCGAATGGCTACTCATCGCCCAGTTTTTGCGCCCTAAAACCAGTACATGGTATAAAAGACCTCATTCATTTGTGGAAAATTTTGATCCGCTTTATGGTTACTTAACACGAAAAGCAACGTATCTAAACCCTTGGCTCGTCGATGCGAATGGCCAATGGGTGGAGTTACAAGAAGTGAAGTTGACCGGCGACGACATCGCACGCCGCGCTTACCGACAAGATTACGATGGAGGAATCGCAAACAATCTATTTTTCCTTCAAAATGGCGGCTTTTTTAATTCTTCTGCTGTTTTGAATAGTATGAGCGCGCGGCCTGCGCAGCATGTACAACCTCAGATTGATTTCCAGAAATTACCTTAAATTTGTACATGGCTGAAAAATCAAACGACCCCTTGCATGGCAAAACCTTGGAAATGATTCTAAGGGATTTGGTGGAATTGTATGGTTGGGACGAAATGGCCCGACGCATTCGAATCAATTGTTTTTCCTTCGAACCTAGCATCAAATCCAGCTTAACTTTTTTGCGAAAAACGCCTTGGGCGCGCCAAAAAGTAGAAACCCTGTATATTTGGTCCGTCAAAAAAATCGAACGGATGAAAACGCCTACGGCCGAAGATTCACCAAATAGCCAAACACCGCCGCCGTCAGAAACATAATCAAGCTATAAACCACCGCGGGGATGGTCATGGTCGCATTACCAATCACATTGAGTGCTAAATAAATGGCCAAGGTGCCATTGTGTATTCCGATTTCCATTCCGATGGCGATGGCTTGTTTTTTCGACAAACGAAATAGCCGAGGAATAAAATACCCTAAACTTAAACAGGCAATGTTAAAGAAAAATGCGGCTAGGCCCACAATTTTTGCATCCTGCCATAAATGATCGCGCTCCTTAAAACCGGCCAGTATAATGATCGTAGCTAAAAATATGCCAGAGGCCATTTTAAAAGGTTTTTCAAGACGCGCTGAAAATTGAGGATAATAAGACCGAACGAGCATTCCGACACCTACAGGGAGAATGACGACGTAACAAACCTCCAAAACTTTCCCAAATTGCATAGGAACGTAGGTGTCAACTGCCAGAAATTGGACCATCGAAAAATTAACCCAAAAGGCAATCGATAACACAGAAAATAAACTATTTAAGGCCGTCAAAGTAACATTCAAAGCCACATCCCCTTTGGCTATATGGCTATATAAATTAGCCGATGGCCCGCCGGGGGCGGCGGCTAATAACATGAGTCCCACGGCCATTTCAGGGGGAAGGGACATCGTTTTAGCGAGGTAAAAACAAATAAGCGGCAAGAGGAGCATTTGACAAATCAAACCCACCAAAATAGCCTTTGGGAAGATAAAAATGCGCTTAAAATCACCGATGGTCAACGATAATCCCAGGCCCGTCATAATGACCGAGAGGGCGAGCGGCATTAATACAACAGATAAAAAATTTGCTTGCATAGTAGATATTTAAACCCCAAGTTAAAAAAAAGAACTGAAATGCCTGATTTTTAAAAATCTTCATGCAATTTGCATGATCATGTCCGCCCTGTTCCGCATATTCGCCCTTTGTGTTTGGATTTTGTCTTCCCCACAAGAAGCAAAAAGCGCGCATTTGTTTGCCCCGCTTACATCCAAACAAGAAATTAATAAACAGGGTATTCATTGCTTTTCAGATAATTCAAGCCTTTGGGTTTTGGAAGTTCAAGAAGACGCCGATGATGAAAATCACAATTCGCCTTGGACATCTGGCCGTATAAAAGCCACCCGAAAAAACTTTTCTTTTTTCTTACAAAATAACGTACAGGGAAAATACATTTCTCTGGCCTTTGTTGGGCTATCGCGCTTCATGCGATTCTGTAATTACCGAATTTAAGCCGAACGTCTCTGCTTATTTTTATCTGTATCATGGGCTATTATGCCCTTTAACCCAACATTCTCATGAAATACTTACTCATTCTTTGCGCATCTATTAGCTGTATTTATTCAGCTTCTGCACAAAAAACACCTGATACCGAATTACTGAAACTAAAGTTGAACGAAAGCGGATCCCGCTATTTTCAAATCACTTTTTTAAATCAAGTCTGGGTACGTGGCAACGAAAATAATCCCGGAACGCTCGTCGAAGGTGTGGCCGAAAATCAATCCTTCGACATCGGTCTACGCAGAACCCGGATGCAAATGATGGGACAAATCACGGATCGTGCTTTCATTTATTTTCAGTTTGGCCAGAATAATTTTAATGCTCAGTATAATTCGGCGTCTAACCGGAAAATCGCCCCATTTTTTCATGACGCGCTTGGCGAATACCGATTGTCCAGCGCGAATCAATTAAAAATAGGCGGTGGTCTAAGTATTATTTCTGGCCTTTCCCGCTTTTCACAGCCGAGTATCGGGACCATAACCACGCTCGACGTACCTGTTTTTGCCCAAACCACCGTGGATCAAACCGATCAATTTTCTCGGAAATTAAGCATTTACGCACGTGGCCAAGTCGGGCATTTCGATTATCGCCTCATCCTCAGCGACCCTTTCCCCATCATGTCAAATGGCCAAACGCCGCCTGCTTTAGCCACCGTGGCTAATTTTGCACAAAAAGGTCATTCCCTGCAGCAACAAGGCTATTTAATTTATCAGTTTTTTGATCACGAAAATCATACCACGCCTTATATGACGGGAAGTTATTTGGGGTCGAAAAAAATTGTGAACATCGCAGTGGGAGGAATTTACCAAGCCAATGCCATGTGGGCAAAAGGCATTCAAGGGGACACGACCTACCAAGACATGAAACATTTCGCCATCGAAAGTTTTGTGGATATGCCCATCAATGCCGCTAAACATACGGCCATATCAGCCTATTTGGGCTATTTTAATACTAATTATGGCCAAAATTACCTGCGATACAATGGCATCATGAACCCGGCTAATGGTACGAACCTGACTGCCGCCAATTCGATTACCGGCCAGGGCCCAACCTATGGAAATGCCTATCCGATGTTTGGAACGGGACATGTGGTTTACACGCAAATTGGTTATCTAAATGCCTCACGATTTATGCCCTATGCGGCGGCGACCATTGCGAAATACGATCGCTTGGGGAATTCGACCACGTCCACCTATAATTTGGGCCTAAATTATTATTTGCAAGGCAACAAAGCGAAGCTTAGTTTGGATTTACAAAACAGGCCTTCCTATGAAGTGAAACAAGGGGAAATTGTATCAGGAAATCGATTAAATTCGCTTACCTTACAATTTCAACTATTCATTTAATGGATTTCACGTCGATCGCTAACCCTTTTTTATTCCTCCTTTTCGCGGCGGCTACCGCGGCGATTTGGATTGCAGGAATTCGATTAACGAAAGCGATCGACGTGATTACCATTCATTTTGATTTGGGGGAAGCATTTGGTGGCATGGTTTTTTTAGCTATCGTCACGAATTTGCCCGAAATCGCCATCACCTTCATGGCCGCGAAACACCATGCCTATGACCTTGCCGTCAGTAATTTATTAGGTGGCGTGGCCATCCAAACCGTGGTTTTGGTACTGATCGACGTCTTTGGCGTGGGCCGTTCGGCTCCATTAACTCAAAAAGGACATTCCAGTATTTTGGTTTTAGAAGGCGTGGCGCTGATTCTCATTTTAACCTTGGTCCTGATGGCCAAAGAATTTCCAAGCACCTTCATTTTTTTCCGAACCACCCCCTTTGAATGGCTCATTTTGTTCATTTGGTTAGGCTCCATTTTTGTAGTCGCTAAAAGGTCTAGAAAGGCGGGTGACAGTAAAAAACATGCGCAAAAAATGGAAGAAATGAGGCATCCCCACGCGCCATTTCAAGGCGGCCCTTCCCTGGCGATTTGGACCCTAATCATCGGTGCGATCGTAACACTTTTAGCCGGCTATGTCCTAGAGGTTGCTGGCGAAACGATGATTTCCCGCTTTCACATGAGCGGCGCCTTGTTTGGCGGGACGCTGCTCGCTTTGTGTACGGCCTTGCCTGAAATTTCAACTGGAATCGCCTCAGCAAAATTGCGCAATTACAACATGGCCGTATCCGATATTTTCGGTGGAAACGCCTTTTTGCCTGTGCTTTTTTTATTCGCCTCTCTAATCGGAGGAGATGCCATTATCCCGAATCTGAACCCTACAGATGCCTATTTAACCGCATTAGGCATTTTTCTAACGGGCATATACATCATCGGGATGGTGCTTCATTCCAAAAAACAAATCTTGCGAATGGGCATCGATTCATTCATCGTGCTAATCGTCTACGTACTCGGACTATTGGGACTAGGTTTTATCTTATAAACTTTTCAAATAGGCCAAACTCAAAGGCACATTCTCTAATTCATGATCACTTTCGTCTTCGATAAAGCAATGCTCAACGCCTGCTTTCTTACCTAATTTGATGATCTGTTTCCAATTGCCCTGACCTTGTCCTACCGGTACATCATTTTCTGCAGGTGTCCCCCCAGTCAAATCTCCTTTTACTCCTTTTCTAAGGTCTTTCACGTGCATTAATTTCCAGCGGCCTGGGTATTTTTTCAAGAGCTTCACCGGCATATCCGCGCCACCTCCGTGCATCGTCCACAACACATCCATCTCAAAGGAAACATAGGCTGGATTCGTGTTTTGAATCATATAATCCAATAAAGTTCCATCCGCAAAAGGCTGAAATTCAAAGCCATGGTCGTGGTAACAAAGCGTTAGGCCATTTTCCTTCAATACTTGGCCTGCCTTATTAAACACCTCGACCGCGTTTTTTGCATTGTCCAACGAAAACTCTCCACGCTTATGCGGAATCCATGCACACATCACAAATTTGGCACCTAAAATCTTCGCCTTACGAACGACCTCCATCGGATCCTTCACTAATTCCTGAAAATCCGCCCCCGTAGAAGGAATCGAAATACCCCGATTATCACATTGCTTTTTAAATTCCTCCAAAGTCATTCCTTTGGCTCCACCCCCCTCTAATTCGGTAATCCCCATATCTTTAATGATATCAAGCGTTTTTTCCGCATTTACAGGGAAATGTTTACGAAACGTGTAGGCCTGAACCCCCAAAGGATAGGTAAATATTTTCTGTGAAAGGGCTACAAATGATACAAAAAGGGCTACAAAAAGAAGGCAATGTGACTTTAGTTTCATGGTAGAATAGGTTTATATTTGTGAAATTTACCTAAAATATTTAAAACATTCATGGAAAAAAAATATTTCGTCGGCGAATCTTTTTCAAAAGCCCAAAGACTTGAATCCGGCGAATATGAGGACTGCCGATTTCTACAAGCAGAATTAGAAAGCCAAGATTTAACCGGATATAAATTTGTGGATTGCCATTTCGAAGATTCAAACATGAGTTTAGCGAAACTAAAAAACACGTCTTTCCAAAAGGTTCATTTTAAAAATTGCGACTTAATCGGGGCTATTTTTGACCAAAGTGTGTTGGAAAAAGCAGACTTTTATAGTGCAGAAGGCTATCAGATTAACCCGGCCATTAACCGCATTAAAAAAGCCAAATTTTCACGAGAGGGCGTCCTGGGCCTCGTTACACATTTAGACATCAACATTCAATGACCCATCATGTAACTATAAATTTCGCTTTAAAACACTGAGCCCTTGGTCTATCTTTTAAAAATTATTGTTCGCTTGGCCCTTCGCATTTTTTGCCCGGAGATTCATATCCCCCAAAAGGATTTTTTGAATCCAAAGGGGCCCGTTTTACTGTTGGCTAATCACCCCGATTCATTTCTAGATGCGGTCATCATAGGCGCGGCTTATCAGCGAAAAATTCATTTTTTGGCCCGTGGCGATGTGTTTGAACATCCGATTTATGGCTTTTTGTTGCGTTCCATTGGAATGATTCCTGTTTTTCGTGCGCGCGAGGGGAAGCAACATTTGCACCGCAATCAAAACACCTTTCAAGAATCTGTCGACATTCTCGCAAAAGGCGGCGCCGTATTAATTTTTATCGAAGGGATTTGCTTGAATACCCATGAAATCCAAGCCTTCAAAAAAGGGGCGGCCCGGATTTTAGCTCAAACACAAGCCATTGGGGTCTTTCCTTTGATACATGTGATTGGATTGGGCTACAATGACTTTGCGAAATTTGGGAAAAAAGTCAATCTGCATATTGATGCGTATGAAGAAAAACAGACATTAGTCACCCCAAAAGACTATATAGATTTTAACGAAAGGGTGATGCACCGCATGAGGGCGCTCATCGAAATTCCCAAGGGAGAAACGCGGATTTTAAAGGGGATTTCCTACGCGTTTCATTGGCCCTTTTATGCGCTCATTAGGCAATTTGTTTATGAGAAAACGAATCATACTGTTTTTTATGATTCCGTCCTATTCGGGGTATTATTGTTCACGTATCCGATCTATTTGTTGATATTAGGATGCCTACTATCCTATTTTCAGATTCCTGGACCCGTGATTGTACTTGTCCTTTTTTGGATGCCTATTTCTGCTCGCCTGAGTTTGAAATAAGGTAAATCGGATTGTTTTTAGAAGCTACCAACAACCGCTTAGAAAAACCCTTGGGGAGCGGAATAGGCTTTTGATTAGATCCTACGTAGACAATTGGCAAATGCAAAGAATCTGAAAGCGCAAAAAGGCGCTTACTTGCAATTTCCTCATCTGATGCTACCCAGGTGATAATATCATTGCGATCATTATCCAAAGAACGAATATAATAATAATTCCATGCATCAAAATTGACAATAGCATGTGGAATTTCTTTACGTTGGGTCCCGCGCGCAATCTTATCGTATCCTTCTTTTATAAATTCATTGGGCATTCCAAAGGTAATATTCCAAATCAATAATGCACTATTGGCGACAAAAAGCCCTATCAAAATCTTGTTGCGAAATGGAGGTGTCGGGCCATCTAATAAAAACCCAAGCAATGGAATCCAAAGAAAAATCGTGTGATGATAAAAGCGAATTTTGCCTAAGGCCATAAAAACCAATGCCATCACAAAAAAAGAAATCAAATACGTGTTTTGAAGATAAAATCGAGGCCTTTTGAAAAAAAATACTAGGCCGGTACCAACAAAAATCCAAGCAAAAATCGGCAGAAATCCAAAAATTTTGACTTGCAAAAAGGAGAAATAATCTACGTTCCTCAACAAATAAAAACTATAATCGAATTGATATAAAATATTTCCATAAACATTTTTTCGGTCAATAAAGATTTCGTGCAGAGGCGCTAATGAAAAATGACCATGATACATCTTTTTTATAAATATCATTACTGCGGCGCCGTCTCCGAAACCCAAAAACTGAGATTCGGGTAAGCAAAGTTTTGTCAAATTTGGCGAGTTAAAATCGGTGGCACAGATTTCATACCGCATAAAAATTATCACAAAAAGGAAAAATATACCCATAGCGGACCCTAGGTAAAAAGTACTTCGGCTCCGTAGTTTGGAAAAGCCTATTCGTGTAAAGGAAAAAACCAAAGCGGCCGGCCAGAGATATATAAAGAAAATTTTATCATAAAAAGCCAAACACCACGCGAATACAATTAGGCAAGAAATTCCAAATTTGAAAGAAGCATTATTGTTCCCATATAATTTTTCAACCCAAATTTTAGTCCATAAAAAAACAATAATGGTAACATTCACCGGTCCTCCATCGTGGCAAACGGCCATATACATGGGAAGAAATAAAACAAGAAAAACCTGACCTGAACGATTCGGTTTAAAACAGCGGAAAAAGGACCAAAATATAACATATAAGCTAATTATACTATATGATACTTTAGCCACAATTAATGGCAACGTGACATAAAAAGGATAAAAAAGAAATGCCTGTAGGTTTCCTATATATGGAAAGGGGACATAAGCCGAAATGCCCCATGGCCCCTTTTTAATATAGGCTTGAAATCCTTCATTAAAAGTATTCAAATGAAAATTTGGCTGCCCATAGGCCAATGGATGAAAACTAATAAACTCATCCATGTGCACATGAAGGCCTAATGAAATCCATAATGCCAGTGCGCTAATGCACGTAAATAAGATTACATGAAAGGCTTTTTGAGACATCATATGATTTTATCTGCGATCGAACGATCATTAGATAATCGTGGAACTTTATTTTGGCCACCTAATTTCCCCTGGGATTTCATATACTCAATAAAGGCGTTTTTCTTCAGAGTCCTTACCACCAATGGCTGCAAGATCTTACCATCAATTAAATCCTTATAATACATGTTTTGAACTTGCATCGAATCATCCAAAACCCGCTTAAATGCATCCAAGTCATCCGGCTGCTTATCGAATTCTACCAGCCATTCATGATAGGGCAATACGCCCCTAGCTGTATTCACCTGAGGCGCCAAGGTAAACTCCACCACTTGCGCTTCAGGACAGGCCTCAAGGGCTGTTCGCATCGCACGCTCGACTTCCTCCCCAATCACATGTTCGCCAAAGGCAGAAATAAAATGTTTAATCCGACCTGTGACCACAATCCGATAAGGATTCAAAGACACAAATCTGACCGTATCGCCTATCGAATACGCCCACAGACCTGCATTGGTCGTCATTAATAAGGCGTAATTTACTCCTATTTGTACTTCTTCCAAACACAAGCGTTTCGGCTCTAACGTAAAATACGTCTCGCTAGGGACAAATTCATAAAAAATCCCTGCATCGACGAGCAACAAAAGTCCTTCCTCCCCGCTAGAATCCTGAAAGGCAATAAATCCTTCTGAGGCAGGATAGGTTTCTACGACATCGACGGGCCGAGCGATAGACTCCATGAGTTTTTGTCGGTAAGGCTCAAAATTCACCCCGCCTGTCACAAACACCTGAAAATCAGGAAATAATTCTCCGATTTTTTTTCCGCTCAAGGCCTCTAAGCGATCAAAATACATTTGAACCCAGGGCGGAATACCGGAGATCAGACCCATACGTTCTTCATGCGTTTCTTGGACGATCGCGGCTAATTTTTCTTCCCAATCATCGATACAATTCGTGGCATACGAGGGCAATTGGTTGCTCCGCAAATAACTAGGGACATGGTGATTGACGATGCCAGAGAGGCGCCCCGTTGGGATCCCATTGGGCGATTCTAATTCCGGAGAACCTGAAAGAAAGATTAATTTTTGATCTAAAAATGCTGAATTACGGCTGTAAAATACATAATGCAATAAGGCGTCACGCGCGCCTTGAATATGAAAAGGCATGGAATCGCTTGAAATCGGAATGTATTTCGCGCCAGATGTCGTACCAGATGTTTTCGCAAAATAGGCCGGTTTCCCTGGCCATAAAACGTTTGCCGTTCCACGAACAGCTTCTTCGATGTAGGGCTTTAGGTCTTCATATTCTGAAATTGGCACCAGCGCCTTAAACTCTAAATAATTTCGTATTTTATCAAAGGAAAAAATCCTACCAAAAGTCGTTTTTTCGGCTATTTTTAGATTGCTTTTTAACCAATATTCTTGACGTTCAAAGGCTTCCTGCTGCGCCTTTCGGTGCTTTTTAACGATGAGTTTAGCAAAAGGTTTGGCAAAGAAGGAAAGTATGCCCATACGTATCTATTTAAAAATTCCTTTAGGGTCAGGCATTTTTTCGGCCAATTGGCTCCCAAAATTTAAATCCATTTGCAAGATATCTAGGGAACGACACTTATGAAAATATTCCCAAGATTTTTCATAGTTTCCTTGGTAAAAAGCCACTTGGCTACGCTTCATCCAGCCATTGGCATTCTTCGGCTCGTCGGCCAGCGATTGCGCCAGTTCGGCATCAGCTTCCGCCAAAGTCCCACAATCCATGCCTTTTAAATAACAACTCAAAAGCACAATGGCATAATCCACCCGCATAAGTGCCTGGGTTGGGTCAGACATAAGGCCTTTGGTCAATAATTGTTTCGCTATCGGGAAGTCCTGGCGCTGAAAAGAAATGACACCTAAGCCCCAAAATGCATCAATATTTGCCGTATCCAAGGCATTCACTAAATTAAACCGATAGGTCGCTGTGTCTAATTTTCCTACTGCCACAAATTCCCAAGCCCGCTCTGCAAAAAACATAGCGGCTTCTTTGCGCGTCGGAAAACTAGCATCGCAGCCTTCTAAAAACTTGGTTAATTCTGTTTGATCTTTTGTTGGTAAGGTTTTTCCCCCAAAAAAGACTTGATATTTCAGTGGCTTTTGCGCTAATGACACAAAAGACAAGCAAACTAAAAGAGTTAAAAGCAAATATTTTTTCATAAGCACAAATCTATCGTTTCTTTTTGAATGATGGAGCCCCACCCCTATATTTTGCGTTTTTCCCAGGCCGATTATTCCTGTCTGGGCCTTTCGGAGCCGCCTTCGTCGCCATTTTGGCTGGCGCCTTTTTTTCTCCTTGTGCCAGCGCCCCGCTTCGCGTTATCCCATTTTTACCTAAGGTTTTAAGGGCTGCTTTATTTCCATTAGCTCGTGCTTTAATCACCCATTTTTTATCATGAAAAGCCCCCTTGAATTCAGGATCTTCCCTTTTTCTTTGTTCATCCACGGACCTTAACATGTCCTGTTGCTCAAAAAACGGTGTTTCTTCAATTAAAACACCTTCTGGCAAAGGCTGCGGCTCTATTTTTTGTTGGATAATCTCCTCAATTTTATGCCAATGATACATCTCCGCCAAGGTAATGAACGTGATAGATTCGCCCACCTGCTCTGCTCGACCTGTCCGACCAATCCGATGCACATAATCCTCATAGATTAAGGGTACATCAAAATTAATCACATGGGACACCTTCGGAATATCGATTCCTCTGGACGCCACATCCGTAGTAACCAAAACGCGTAATAGCCCCTCTCGAAACTGTTGCATCGCATTAATCCGAGTATTCTGTCCTTTATTCGAATGAATCACACGCACTTGATCCGCTGGCAACACATTCCGAATAAGCTCTTGCTCCACCTGATTCACAATGTCCTTACTCCGACAAAATATCATTACCCGTTCAAATTCAGGCTTTTGTAAAAAATAAGCCAAGGCATTGGTTTTCGTTTTTACATTTTGTGCCTCGAAAACAAATTGACTTACCTGGCTTGCCGGAGTCGCCTGAGGTGTCACTTCGATTTTATGTGGAAATTCCAAAAACTCATGGGACAGGTATTCTACTTTCTCCGGAAAAGTCGCCGAAAATAGTCCGTTTTGGCGTTTTTTAGAAGGTATTTTTTCCAAGATTTGACGGATCTGTGGCATAAAACCCATGTCCATCATTTTATCGGCTTCGTCGAGAATCAAAAATTTTAAATCCTTCACTCCAATCGCCTCTTTTCGATATAATTCCAAAAAACGGCCGGGCGTCGCAACCAATATATCTACCCCCGCATCGAGCGTTTGAATCTGTGTTTTTGGCCCTAATCCACCATAAAGTGCAAGAATTCGCAGGTCAGTGAATTGTGCAAGTCTTACCATAACCTCGTGAATTTGAATAACTAATTCACGCGTCGGAGCCAAAATTAAGGCCCTTGGAATCATTCCTTGGGCATATTTACAGCGCATCAAGATAGGCAGGGCATAGGCGGCGGTTTTCCCCGTACCTGTTTGTGCGATGCCTAAGACATCATGTCCTTGCAAAAGCAATGGAATGGCTTTCTCCTGAATGGGAGTCGGTAATTGATATCCCACCGCATCACAGGCGCGTTGCAGTTGAGGATTCAAGCCCAAACGTAAAAATTCACTCATCGGATTTAGCATTGTCTTTGAATTGCAAAGGTAGGGAAAATAATATTCTTACCTTTGAAACAAAATATCATACACATTGAATAAAATGAAGATCTGGATTTTAAGGCTTTGGCTTTTTATCCTACTCGCTTTTATAGTAGGTAGCCTATCTTCCTTATTTTTGTGGGGTTTGGCGCTGATTCAAAAAACGCCTGCGCTCCTTTGGGCGCTTCCCCTTGTATCTATACTATTATACGCATTTTCTGGTTTTGATTTTGCCAAAAAGGGGATGAACAATTTTATCAGCAAATTGCAAATAGATAAACCTGCTGCCTTTCCAAGTCATACCTTGCTCATTACTCCATACGTTTTAATTAGTACTTGGATAAGCCAACTCGCCGGCGCTTCCGTTGGTCGAGAAGGAACTGCCGTACTCATGGGAGCAAACATAGGTGAGGGGCTCGCCGAAAAATGGAATGAGCACAAGGGCGTTTGGATTCGCATGGGAATGAGTGCCGGATTTGCATCTGTTTTCGGAACGCCGATCGCAGGATGTCTGTTCGCATTAGAAATTGCGGAAGTAGGAAAAATACACATCCGATCGATTTTGCCTTGTTTGGCGGCTGCTTTAGGGGCCGATTGGGTAAGTCAGCACGTGTGGGGCACAAATCACGTTTCATTCCCCTCAATTTTTATGCCTACATTTTCCCTCCTATTTTGTGCCAAATTAGCCTGTATTGGCCTTTTTTTAGGGCTTTTAGGTCTCGTTTATTTGCGCTCACAATCGATTATTTCAAAATCACTCGACAAATTACCCGTACAAGGTCCTCTCAAAGCGATTCTCGCGGGCTTGATATTGATGTTGGTTCTGTCTTTCCCTGTATTTTTTGAAAGTCGGGGTTTAGGTTCCGCCTATTTGCTTCGCCCTTTTCAAGAAGGCCCTTCGTCATTTGCCTTTTTAAAATTAATCGCGACATCTGTAAGTATGGGTTTAGGTTTCAAGGGAGGAGAGGCAACGCCTTTATTTTTAATAGGTTCACAGGCCGCCGCTAATTTACAAGATATCGTATCTTTGCCCATCGGATTTTTGGCAGCCCTCGGATTCTGTAGTTTATATACTGGATTAGCCAAAACACCCGTAACAGGAATGGCTATTGGATGTGAACTTTTCGGGTCATCTGCACTTATCTGTTATTTGGTCGTGACACTAATAGTCATGTATACGAGTGGGAAATCGGGCTTATTTTCAAAACAAACTTGGGCACCCTGGATACCCAAACCCTTATATTAATGTATCAAAATTTATTCAATCAGTATGAGCATTTCAAAGAATCCCGCATATACAAGCGCCGATTTAGCGAATCTTTGTGGTATGAATTAATCCAAGAGTGGTCACAAAAAGACGTTTTTGAAGTCTCTGAAATAGGAAAAACATTTGAGGAAAGACCCATTCACCAGGTGCGCTATGGCCAAGGACCTATCCGTATATGTGCATGGTCACAAATGCACGGGGATGAGGCCACGGCAACCAAAGCATTGGCAGATATCTTTCTTTTTTTGTCTCAAAAGGCCGACGGTTTTGATGAACTCCGGCAAATATTGCATCAAAACATCAGCTTTTATGTTATTCCTCGTCTAAATGGTGATGGGGCCGCTCGTTGGACACGTGAAACAGCATTAGGTATAGATATGAACCGAGACGCACAAAGCTTGTTTAGCCCAGAAGCAAAAATTCTAAGCGATTGGGCAGATGCTATTCAACCCACCTTTGCCTTCAACCTACATGACCAAAATCGTTTATATTCGGTAGGTTCCACGTCTCATCAAACCCATATTGCCCTTTTGGCTACCGCGGGTGATGAACATGGAACTTGGACGCCATCTCGAATTCGGGCGGGAAAATTAGCGAATCGAATGTATAAAAATATCGAGGGGGGCCTAACAAATAAAATCGCCAAATGGTCTGATGAATACAATTCGCGCGCCTTTGGAGACAACTTTCAATCGAGAGGATATGGCTTACTTTTACTTGAATCAGGGGGTGCCGCATGGGATTTAGAGAAGCATACGCTTCGTAAAATAAATGCTTGTTTGCTACTCGATGCATTATATAGCATCGCGACTGATTCATGGAAAACAGAATCCATGGAATTATATCAAGGACTTTTAACCAATGAACGTTGCATCGTAGACATCAAACTGAAGAATGCACCATTAGCTTCCGGTAAAAATCAACGAGCAGACATCGCCATCAACCTTAAAGAATACATTGACGAAGAAGGAGAAATCGCCTATGCGTGGATCATTGAAGACCTTGGTGACATGTCCATTTACCACGGTTTACAAGAAATAGATGCGTCTACTTTTGAGTATGCGTCTCAAGAAGCCATCAAAAAAGAAGGCGTTTATACTCAATTACTATTCCATCAAGGAGAAAAAATAGCATTTCAATTAAGCGATTATACCCATAAAATACAAAAATAAAGATGACCTCACTACCCGTATTGATTATTGGCATTAACCCATTCGCCTTAGAAGTGGCTCACATATTTCAAAAAAATGATGTCGTTGTATATGGCTTTTTAGATGATGATCCGAAAAAACAAGGGACCGAAATCGGAGAAATTCCAGTCCTGGGCACCACAGAAAATTCAGACTATTGGAACTTAATCGGCAAATCTTGTGGGGTATTTGTGGCATTAGAAAACCCGATTGAGCGGAAAAAGATGATTGAATTAATTGAGGAAGAACGTAAAACCCTACCTGTAAATGCCATTCATCCATCGGCACAAATCGCACATGTTAAAAGTCTTGGCTATGGAATTTACATTGGGGCAGGAAGCATCATTTCCCCGGAAGTTAAAATAGCAGACCATGCCATTATTGGTACAGGCGTGATTCTTGAGACAGGTGTACAGGTGGAAGAATATGTGCAAATTGGGGCTGGATCAACGATCGGCAAAGAGGCAAAATTAGATAAAAATGCATTTATCGGGATACATTCTACGGTCGTTGGGAGTGTACAAATAGGCAAAGGAAGTACGGTCGGCGCAGGGAGTGTTGTAATAGAAAATGTCCCTTCAAGCAAAAGGGTTTTCGGTAATCCGGCTAAAATACTATAGGTTAATTAAGTTTTTCGATGTTGTCCGAATCCACCATAGGGAGAAAATGGAAGTTCAAGTACAATTGCGCCACCACAATTACATCCTCCAAGCAATAGGCTGTAATCCGCGCTAAATCCTGCTCCTTGTAAAAAACTTCATTGACTCGGTCGCCCGACAAATCGGCTTTTGCACCAGGGATGCCTAATAATTCAGCCAATAATTCTAGGGATGCAAAGGATCTCCGATCACCAAATTTCCACATTTCCATCGTGTCTTGGTGAATGATTTCCCATGGTTTTTTACCTTGTAATTGTAATGATTTAGGTATTTCGAGTCCTTGAATTAACATGCGGCGGCATAAATATGGGAAATCAAATTCCTTTCCATTGTGTGCCACCAAGGTTAATTCTCTAGATTTATAGGTCTTATTGACAAAGCCTATAAACTCTTTCAACAATTCTTTCTCGTCTGAATTTGCAATTGTCTTCACCTTCAAGGACATTTCACCTTGCTTATTCGCAAACAAAAACCCCATCCCAATTACTATAATTCTACCAAATTCCGGATACAACGCAGCGCGCTCAAAATACAAATCGCTAGGATTTTGATTTATACTATTTGGCAAATTCTTCGCTTTTTTTGCCCAAAAATCTTGCATTTTGATTGACAGTTGGGAAAAATCACCCTGCCCAGATACCGTTTCAATATCTATAAAAAGAGTATTTTTGAAATTTTTAAGCGTGTCCATGTATCCTTTATTTGAGGTGTTCCACGTGGAACGTTTTGGTTTTATCAGAAAGCTCTTCCAATGTTTCACGTGAAACATTTTGAATAGTGGCATTAAAAAGGCTTGCTAAATGCATTAAAACGCGCGGCTTGACCTCGTCTAAACTGACCTCTTTGCCCAATTCTTGGCTCAAGGATGTAACGCCTAGCGTACTGATTCCACATGGTACGATGTGAGAAAAATAACTTAAATCAGGCGACACATTAAACGCAAAACCGTGCATGCTTATCCAGCGAGAAGCCTTAATGCCAAGTGCACAAATCTTTCTACTTTGCTCTGAATTGGGCTCTATCCAAACACCCGTAAGCCCATCTATTCGTCCCGCGAGAAGGCCGTAATCCGCACAAGTTTTGATGATCGCTTCCTCCAGCATCCGTAAGTACAAATGAATATCTGTATAGAAATTCTCTAGGTCAAAAATAGGGTAGCCGACTAATTGGCCTGGCCCGTGGTAGGTTATGTCGCCGCCCCGATTTGTTTTAAAAAAGCTTGCATTGATCGTATGCAAAAACTCCTTTTGCATCAGTAAGTGCGACGCGTCGCCGCTTTTCCCAAGCGTATATACATGTGGGTGTTCACAAAACAAAAGGACATTCCCGGTCCCATATTCTTGGCCTTCTTTGCGCCCACGGTTTGCCAATTTAATCGATGCCGTATTTGCCAAAATCCGCTCTTGTAAGTCCCACGCTTCCTGATAAGGGATGAGTCCTAGATCAACAAATTGGACATTTTTATTTTGCTCTGACATAATCAGTTTTTTACTCCCAGACACCTCTCGTGGTGCCTAATTTTGGGCAGGACAAATATACAATAATGGCTAAACATTTGATGCAGGGAAGGGCGGCCGAACAAATCGCTGCCCTATATTTTACCAAGAAGTTCTATCTTTTGCGACATCGAAATTACCGATATCAAAAATCCGAAATAGATTTAATCGTAGAAAAGGGAGGCCTATTACTTTTTGTTGAAGTAAAATCGGCCAAGCACAACCGCTTCGGAGAACCAGAAAAAAACATTAAAAGGGGACAAATTAACCGAATTAAACTGGCCGCGGAAGCATATCAACAAGCTACTTTGTGGGAAGGAGAGATTCGTTTCGACAGCATTTTGTTGACTTTTTTTCCCCAGGCCATTAAAATAGAACATTTCAAGGATGCTTTTTCGTAATTTCGCCATTTGAAATTATTGCCATGATCACATTTCAGTCCGAGGACCTGGTTTTTAACCTCAAGGAAAAACGTAAACATAAGCATTGGCTCCTAAGGGTAGCCAAAGAAGAAGGCAAATCCATCACGGAATTAGCGTATGTATTTTGTTCGGACACCTATTTGCTGGACATCAATCAAACCTACCTAAACCACGATACATTAACCGATATCGTAACGTTTGACCAATCCGAAAAACCGAACACGGTAGAGGGCGATATTTTTATTTCATTAGATCGCGTGAGAGAAAATGCTGAAAAATTTAGCACACAGGATTCAGAATTAAAGCGCGTCATGGTTCATGGTTTGTTACACCTTTTGGGTTATAAAGACAAATCAAAGTCAGACAAAGAAACCATGACCCTTAAAGAAAATTATTATTTAGAACGATTTGATTAAACATTAATGTTCCACGTGGAACAGCCAACCAAAAAGATGCAACAGACATACGACGTCATAGTAGTAGGAGCGGGACATGCAGGATGTGAGGCGGCACATGCGGCGGCTCAGATGGGTTCGCGTGTATTGTTAATTACCATGAACATGCAAACGATCGCGCAGATGTCATGTAATCCTGCGATGGGTGGAGTGGCCAAGGGTCAAATCGTCAGAGAAATCGATGCGATGGGCGGCTTATCTGGAATTATTTCTGATAAAACGATGATCCAATTTCGGATGTTGAATCGCTCCAAAGGGCCTGCTATGTGGTCGCCCCGCTGCCAATCTGATCGGATGCGCTTTGCCGAAGAATGGAGATGGGCGTTGGAAGAAACACCGCTTGTGGATTTTTGGCAAGATTCTGTCTCCCAATTAATACTCGAAAAAGGAGAGGTTCGTGGTGTGAAAACGCGGATGGGCATGAGCTTCCAAGCGAACTCTGTCGTGCTAACGAATGGAACTTTTTTAAATGGGCTGATACATATAGGGGAAAAGAATTTTGGTGGTGGGCGGATGGCAGAACCGATGGCGATGGGATTGACAGAACAATTGGTCGAACTCGGTTTTGAATCGGGTCGAATGAAAACAGGAACTCCGCCGAGAGTCGATGGGAGAAGTCTAGATTTTGCTTCCATGGAGGAGCAAAAAGGCGATGAAAACCCGAGCCACTTTTCTTACATGAGCGATGATTCATTGACGGAACAACGGTCTTGTTGGATTACTCATACCAATGAAAAAGTTCATGAAGTCCTACGAAAAGGCTTTGATAGATCGCCGATGTTTGCGGGGAGAATCAAAGGCTTGGGCCCTCGATATTGCCCCTCTGTAGAAGACAAAATAAATCGCTTTGCGGATAAAGATAGTCATCAAATTTTTGTGGAGCCTGAAGGATGGAAGACGGTTGAAATTTATGTGAATGGATTTTCAACCTCCCTGCCCGAAGACATTCAATTCGAGGCAATCCGTTTAATCCCTGGTTTTGAAAAAGCAAAAATGTTTCGCCCAGGTTATGCAATCGAATACGACTATTTCCCACCGACCCAATTGCTTTCTACGCTCGAAACCAAGCGCGTGTCGGGCTTATTTTTCGCCGGACAAATCAATGGCACAACCGGCTATGAAGAAGCCGCATGCCAAGGCTTAATGGCCGGAATAAATGCACACCAAAAAACGCATGGACTAGACGCATTTACGCTCGCGCGCTCGGATGCATATATCGGCGTTTTGATCGATGATTTGATTAACAAAGGAACCGATGAGCCCTATCGGATGTTCACGTCCCGAGCTGAGTTTAGAACCCTGTTGCGCCAAGATAATGCCGATGAACGATTAACTGAAAAGGGTGCGGCGATTGGCCTTGCTAAACAAAACAGAGTGGATCGATACAACGAAAAAAAATCTGCCGTGGCGAATTTAACAGCAGAAATAAAAGCATTAAAAATCAAACCAGAGGAAATAAATTCCTGGCTCGAAAACCAAGGAACATCCCAGATCCGAGAGGGAACTCCGTTCCTAAATTTGTTAAAACGTTCCGACCTGAGTTTTGACCAATTGCTCTCACATGAATCCGGGCACGACATTAAAAGCCGTTATTCACAAGAAGTCATCGAACAAGTTGAGATCGTCGTGAAATACGAAAGCTACATCGAGAAGGAGCGCCTGATGGTGAACAAAATGAAGAACATGGAGGATTTGGCCATCCCAGAAAATTTTGATTATGACAAGATCAAAACACTGTCCACCGAATCGCGGATCAAATTAAAATCCATTCGTCCACAAACCATCGGACAAGCCAGTCGGATCTCGGGAGTCTCGGCCTCCGACCTATCCATTTTACTTTTATTCATGGGTCGATAAATATGGAAAATTTACAGCACTGTCCGGCTTGCGGTCACACGAAACAAAAGCCCTACCTAGAAGCTCAAGATTACACCGTTTCAAAAGAACGCTTTTCCATTGTGACATGCGAAGGCTGTGATTTATTATTTACAAATCCGAGACCTAGCAGTAGCGAGGCGGGTCCCTATTACCAATCCGAAAATTACATCTCACATAGCAATACACAGAAAGGTTTCATTAACAGCTTGTACCATCAGGTGCGGACTATTACCTTGCGCCAGAAAACAAATTGGATTCAAGCCTATCAAAGCGGGAGCCGAGAGCTCCTGGATATTGGCTGTGGCAATGGCCATTTTTTGCATGCGTGCCAACAAACCGGCTGGAACACTTCCGGCATGGAATTAGACGCCGCCACCGCTCTTCGAGCTAGCGAACTTTTAAAGAAGCCAATATACCCAAGCCTGTCCGAAATTCCGGCTGATAAAACATTTCAAGTTATCAGTCTTTGGCACGTCTTGGAACATGTGTATGAGCTAGAAGACTATTTTAATTTCTTCAAATCCCGCCTAGAAGCCAAGGGGAAATTAATTTTCGCATTGCCGAATTCCAAAAGTTTTGATGCCTCCTATTTTGGAGAATTTTGGGCAGCGTATGATGTTCCCAGACACATCTATCATTTTGATCCTACGACCATAACATCACTCGCAAAACGATATGGTTTTCGTTTGGTCAAACAACGCGGCCAAATTTTCGACAGCTTTTACATTGCATTACTCAGCCATCAATACAAAACAGGAAGCAAAAGAATACTGATGTCTTTTTTGCTTGGGCTTTGGTCAAACATCCTGGCATGGACAAAGACAGGAAATTATTCAAGTAATTTATATATTTTCGAACATGTATAATTACATGAAAAATGTTTTGGCTTTCTTGTTTGTTGGTCTACTCGCAGCCAACCTACTGCTACAAAGTTGCGCCCAAATGGCAAGTCCCCCAGGCGGAAAAAAAGATACCCTTGCGCCAAAAATATTGAGTTCAAGCCCCCTACATAAGAGCAAAAATTTTAAAGGGAAAAAAATAGAACTGGTATTTAATGAATACATTAATGTTCGAAACTTAAACCAAGAACTATTAATTACGCCCAACGTCGGCACCTATCAAACGAAATTAAAACCCACCGGATTAACGCTGCAATTGGATAGTGCCCTAAAGGAAAATACGACTTATACGTTTAATTTCAGAAATGCGATTGAAGATATGTCCGAGCGCAACATAGGCAAAAACATCAAACTGGTTTTCAGCACATCCCAAAATATCGACTCCCTCGTGATTCAGGGAAAGGTGAAGAGCCTCCAACAAAATATGGCTGTCGAAAATGTCTTGGTCGCCCTATATCCATTTAGCGACACTTTGCGCATCGATAAAACGAAGCCCTATTACTTCACCAAAACGGACACGTCAGGAATTTATGTTTTGGAGAATGTTGCGGCAGGAAAATATTACATGGCCGCCTACCAAGACTTGAATAATAATTTATTGTACAATTCAAGCAAAGAGCCCGTCGACTTTATCTCTGAACCGTTTTTGACATTATCCAAAAACGAAAAACAAAACTTTAGTATTGCATTACAAAACCAAGACCCTCTTAAAATCGCAAAAACGACATCCACAGCGAAAACCGTATTGTATGATTTTAACCGGGGTATAAAAGAAATAAAGTTTGACAAAGACCCGAAACTTTCAATCGCCTTTCAAATAGAAAACGCACACAGTCTACGTTTTTACGCACAGAAACTAGAAAAAAAAGACACGCTTTTCATCACAGCGCTCATTAAAGATTCTGTCAACCGAGATTATAAGATTCCTTTAAAAATCAAGTTTCGCGAATTGACTACGAAAGAAAAACCAAGCAAAAGCACAATGCCGCTTTCGGTATTACCCGCTTCAGGAAAATATTTATCACCAGAAGATTCATTACTAATTATTTTACCCAAACCAGTCGTGGCTTGGGATTCAAAACGTATACAATTCATTACGGGGCCAGACGAGCTTGTTCTCCTACCCGACGAGGCCTACTCGTGGAACGATGTTTCCAACAGACTCCGAATTGATAAAAGATATTTACCACTTCGGGAGAAATTTGATCTATCGATTGAGAAAGGGGCTTTTGTCGGGATAGAGAGTGACACCA
>CAIVPF010000055.1 GCA_903907745.1 uncultured Cytophagaceae bacterium
AATTTCAACGTTTGATTTGGTTCCCACCGCCACTTCTTGGATTTCATACCCGATCGAGCTAACGCGCAAAACGGTTTTGGAATCCACATTGCTTAACTGGAATTTTCCACTTACATCCGTCGTGGTACCTTTCGAAGAATTCCCTTTTACTGTAATGGAAACCCCGGGAATTCCTTCCCCTTTTTGGTCTTTAACGGACCCTGAGATCGATTTTGATTGAGCGAATGCGGCTGTCGAAAAGGCAAACCAACACACGAAAATCCAAAGAAATGTTTTACAGGCTTCCCTGCTCTGATAAATTTTTTTTATAGTTTGAATTGTAAATTGTTTGAAAACTAAACACAAATTTAAAACTTTTCTACTTTAAATTATAATTTAAATTATTTTGGAGAAATGGATCAACAAATATTACCTTTGAAATTCACCTATTCAAACTCTGTATGAAAGTAATTCTCTTCCTGCTTTTTGTTGGTTTTACGGCCCTTGCTCAAAATACCTACAACCTCATTCCTTTGCCGAAGGAATTGACACCTGCTGAGGGTCAATTCGTTATAAAAAAATCAACCAGCATTGGTTATTCCCATGCCGATTTTGCTCCCGTTGCTTCCTTGCTCGCCGAGCATATCCAGCATGCGAGTACTTTTCCTATTTCAGCGAAAGTATCAACGGCTGCCACGATTCAATTTTCTCAAAATAATAGCTTACCCGAAGAAGCCTATACGCTTCAGGTGAGCTCCAAGAAAATCAGTATCCAAGCCAAAACGGGCAAGGGTGCTTTTTATGCCCTTCAAACCTTGCTGCAATTAATGCCCGCTCAAATTTATGCAGGTACGCAAATCACAGGTGCGATTTCTATTCCCAATGTGAATATTAAAGATGAGCCTCGTTTCTCCTATCGCGGCTTGATGCTGGACGTAGGTCGTTATTATTTCCCGGTGGAATCGGTGAAGCGCTTCATCGATCTCATGGCGGTGTATAAGATGAATACCTTTCATTGGCATTTGACCGAGGATCAAGGCTGGCGGATTGAGATCAAAAAATATCCTTTGTTGACCTCTATATCGTCGGTGCGTAAGGAAAGTATGTTGGGCCATTACCGGGACCAAAAATACGACGGAAAGCCACATGGCGGATTTTATACGCAGGAACAGGTCAAAGATATCGTGGCCTATGCGACTAGCAAATACATTCAGGTGATTCCAGAAATTGAAATGCCGGGTCATTCGACGGCTGTATTGGCAGCTTATCCACAATTTGGTTCTAATGGGGATAAAATATTACAAGTGAAAACGAAATGGGGCGTGGCTGAAGATGTCTTGTTCCCACGAGAAGAAACCTTTGAATTTTTGGAAAATGTCTTGACCGAGGTGATGGCTTTATTTCCTGGCCAATACATCCACATCGGTGGGGATGAATGCCCGAAGACTCAGTGGAAAGAAAGTCGGTTCTGTCAGGATTTAATTAAGAAATTAGGACTGAAAGATGAGCATGAATTACAGAGTTATTTCATTCGTCGGATCGATAAATTCGTGACTTCGAAGGGGAAAAAATTATTAGGTTGGGACGAAATCCTCGAGGGCGGTTTATCGCCAAATGCCATGGTGATGTCTTGGCGTGGGACCAAAGGGGGCGTCGAAGCCGCCAAACAAAACCACGATGTGGTGATGTCGCCGAATTCGTATTTCTATTTGGATTATTACCAAGCGGATCCTAAAACCGAGCCGATTGCTATTGGAGGTAATTTGACTTTGAGCAAATGTTATTCTTTTGAACCCAATCTCCCCGAATTGACCGCGGAAGAGGCGAAGCACGTGGTGGGCATTCAAGCGAATGTTTGGACGGAATATATCAGCAATATCGCTTATGCGGAATATATGACCTATCCGAGGGCTTTAGCACTTTCGGAAGTTTCTTGGTCGACCAAAGAATCTAAAAACTATACAGATTTCAAAAAGCGCCTGACCGGCCATTTGCCGTCCATGGATGCGATGAAAATCAATTATTCGAAGGCGTTTTTAAGTCAGCCTTAATTCGAATAAATTGTTTGAACAAAAAAATCCCTTTGATAAATTCAAAGGGATTTTTTTGTTGGCCTTCCATGTAAAATTTTGCCTTTTTCCGAAGGCATTCATTTTTCAGCCTTGCTTTTTCGAGTATCCAAATTTTACCTAGGCTTGGATTCTTGTCAGGCTTGGGATGTAGCGTGGGCTATTTATCCGAGGGCTACGCTCTAAAATTTAGGATCTATAAATTCCCATTCTTTGATGTGCGAGGGCCGATGTTCTTTTTTGACGATTTCGTCCATTTGTTTTAACAGATTCGCATGTTCTTTGGCGATGTCATTTCGTTCGGAAGGATCTTTAGCTAAATCAAATAATTCCCAAGGCGCTTGTTTATCCTTTTTCAATTGGCTTTTCACGCCTTTGAAATGACCGATGCGCACCGCGATTTGCCCCGATTTTTCAGGAAATTCAAAGTATAAAAATGGATGTGATTTTTGCGCCTTACCTAAAAGTGTGGGTAAAAAGGAAATTCCATCTGTGGCCACCGGGATTTTTTGGCCAGTTAATTCACTAAGTGTGGCCATGAGGTCAAATTGAACGGAGGGGTGATCCGTTAATTTCCCTGCCTTAATTTTACCTGGCCAGCGCGCGATCATGGGTTCCCGAATGCCCCCTTCGTAGAGATCTTGTTTTCGACCCCGGAGGCCGCCGACGGAATTAAAGAACTCCGTATCCACACCGCCTACATCAAAAGTCGCCCCATTGTCGCTCGAAAAGATAACGAGCGTGTTTTCATCGAGCTTTAGCTTTTTTAGGGTAGCCATCACCCGACCTACTTGTTTATCCAAATACGTGATCATCGCAGCGTAAGTGGCCCGAGGATATTTCGTGGGAACATAACCATTTTTTTGGCTGGTGTAAATTGTTTCTTCAAATTGTCCTTGGTAGGCTTTTATTTCTTCCTCCGGAGCCTGCAAGGATAAATGAGGCAATGGGAGTGGGAGGTAAAGGAAAAATGGTTTGGCCTGATTTTTTTCTATGAAGCCCAAGGCTTTTTCCATCATTTTCGTGGCCGCATAATCTTTGCCTTTAAATTTGTCAAAATCGATGGAATCGATAGCTACCGTTTTGTTCTGGTATTCATGGACTAATTGATAGCTATTCCGCAAGGTGTCCCATTGTCCATTTTCCCAAAGGTGCGTGGGATATAAATTATGCGCTTGTTTTTGATCAAGGAAGCCATAATAATAATCAAAGCCATGTAGGTTTGGATTTCCGGTCGTATTATTCATGCCCAACCCCCATTTTCCTACGAGCGCTGTTTGATATCCCGCATTTTTCATGAGCTTGGCAATCGTGAACGTATGTTCGGGCAGGGGCATTTGGCCACCTTCTTTATTATCCGCAAAGCCCCCTAATTCATAATTACCCCGAATGTAGGAATGCCCTGAATGGACGCCCGTCATCAGCATGCATCTAGCTGGCGCACAAACGGGGGCACTCGTATAATGCTGGGTAAATCGAATTCCCTCTTTCGCCATGGTATCTAAAAAGGGGGTTTTGATTTTTGTTTG
This sequence comes from uncultured Cytophagaceae bacterium, assembly GCA_903907745.1. GTDB lineage: Bacteria > Bacteroidota > Bacteroidia > Cytophagales > Spirosomataceae > Aquirufa. Next base: position 3,578 of record CAIVPF010000055.1, read on the forward strand.
GCCATAGGCGCCGAGTTCCCCGTATCCCAAGTCATCCGCGTAGATGTATATGACATTCGGTTTTTTCTGACCAAAAGCGCTGAGTGCAAATGGTAGATAGAAAAGAATAATTAACTTTTTCATGGATTGATGGCTTGTCCGACCGTGCGATTCTCGGCTCCTTTTATTTTTAATAAATCATCACCGATTTCTGCCCGTGCCTGATTCCCCAATGCCTGTAATTCAGCCAATTTTTCCGGGTATTTTTCGCTCATATCATAGCGTTCGCCGGGGTCCCGACGTAAATCATATAGCGCCTGCTTAAAGGGGAAATCTTCTCGCAAGGGCCCTGGAAAGCCATCTTGGCCTGGCAAGAAACCTTCATGGGTGCGGCCCGGATGAGCGAAAACCAGCTTCCAAGTCCCTTGTCGGACGGCTTCTAAATTATTCGTTCGATAATAATAGTAGAAAATTTTACGCGGTTCCGCCTCGGTATCCCCTTGGATCAGCGCTTGGATATTCACCCCATCAATTTTTTTCTTTGGCAATGGACTTTTCGTGATCGCGCAAAGGGTGGGTAAAACATCGATGTTAGAGGCCAATCCGGATTGGACTTGGCCTTCTGGAATATGTCCTTTCCATTGCACAATGAAGGGAACGCGCTGACCGCCTTCGAAGGAAGTTCCTTTTGCTTCTCGCAGGCCGCCGGTTGAGCCAGCATGATTCCCGAAATTTTGCCATGGACCATTATCGCTCGTGAAAATCACAATGGTGTTTTCATCTAATTTCAGGCGTTTGAGGGTTTGTAAAATCTGTCCTACAGACCAGTCCATTTCCATCATCACATCGCCATATAAACCTTGCTTGCTTTTGCCTTTAAATGCGGCCGAAGCGTTAATCGGCACATGGGGCATGGGATTAGGAAAGTATAAGAAAAAGGGCTTGTCCTTATTTTTTTCAATGAATTGGATGGATTCTTTGGTAAGTAGCTGAGTGATTTGCGCTTGATCGTCGAGTGTTTTGATGTAGGAAGCGGCTTCATTTCCACGGATGATGGGTAATTCTGGATGTATTTTTTTGGAATTATTTTCGGGCCGAGTGCCATCGTAATGGACAGGCCACATGTCGTTGGAATAAGGAATTCCGACATATTCATCAAAGCCATGTTGGAGCGGTAAAAATTCCTTCCGATCCCCCAAATGCCATTTGCCAAAAATGCCCGTCCGATATCCATTTGCTTTTAATAATTCGGCGATCGTTTCTTCTTCGGCATTGATGCCCACCTTGGAATTTGGAAATAGGGCTCCAGCGATGCCGATGCGGTTCGGGTAGCAACCTGTTAAAAGACCGGCACGGGAAGCAGAACAAACAGCTTGTGCGGATAAAAAATGCGTAAATCGAACACCCTCTTTGGCCATTTTGTCCAAATTTGGCGTTTGGTATTGGCTAGCGCCATAAACGCCGAGATCGCCGTAGCCTAAATCATCCATCATGATGAGGATCACATTCGGTTTTTTTTGTGAAAACAAATGAAAGGGCAGGACCAAAAAGGTCAAGAGAATTAGCTGTTTCATGGTAGGTTTAGGAATGGCAAATTTCATTCGCCGGGTACTAAAAAATAAAAAATAGTGCTACAATAGTATTAATTATTTTTGGAACCAGCATCAATCCAAGATTTGATTTGGCTGATTTCGCAAGCGGATAGGCTAGCTGAAGCTGATGGCATCGGGATAAAACCTATACTATGTGCAATGGAACCATACAATTTTCCATTGCTGATGTACTTAGTGACATTTGTGTAGCTGCTGAGGTCAATGGACCCTGAAGGGGAGTTTCCACTGTGGCAACCGGTGCAATTTTGTTTTAAAATCGGCGCTACCGTAGCCGCATAACTGATATTTGTTGTCACACAATTGACCGCAGAGGCATCGCAAGAATTATTTTTGGCGCCTTGTTTTATCCATTTGGCTACTAATGCCAAGGTCGTTGCATCAAAAGGCTTTGCCGGCGGTGGAGGCATACGGTATTCTCCGCCTCCTGAAATACTACGATATAGCGAACTATTTGCGGGGTCACCGGCCCTGACGATTTTCATGATATTGGTGTAATCGGTTAATTGAACTCCTTCGCGCCTGCTAATCGCATCGTGACAACCGCTCATTGCGCAGCTTGAAAGCATCAATGGTAAAATAGATTGTTTAAAATAGACCGTATCAGGGCTACAAATGATATTAGTTACGGGAACTGTTATGGAGCTAGTTGGTGCACTACTCGCAATTACCGGATTGTATGGATTTTTCGGATTCAAATCTACGTTGACGGTTCCGGCAGGGTAGGAACCGATTAACCATTTTTTGATGGTGGTTAAATCACATTTGGATAATTGAGTATTGCTGGAAGGCATCGGCTGATAACCAGTCAAATGCATAATGGAACCGTAAAACTTTCCATTTTTAATGTAGGGAAGTATTTTATCGTAGGTGGATAGGTCTATGCCCCCAGAATTTGAAGCTGTCGAATGGCAAGAAAGGCAATTGGCCTTTACTATTGGCAAAATTGATTTTTCGAAATTAATCGAAAGCGTATCGCAGGTCGAGTTATTATTCGAAGGCGTAGAAGGATTCGAAGACGGTGTATTGACCGTCGCAATCGGCGAATTTTTATCTTGCAAACAAGAAATAAGAAGTAGGAATGAGAACAAAATGGCCCCAAGCTTTTTCATGATTTTACCTGATTTGATATACAATTTTACTTTTGACTTGAACAGATTCTGCAATTTTGGCAAATACGATTTTAGGAATATCAACTTTATAATCCGCTAATTTGATATCAAATTGGCCATTAAATGTCAAAGATTGTCCCGAAGAAATAATTGTTCCTTTGATTTCGATCGGCTTCGTTACTCCATGAATCGTTGCTGAGCCAATCGCCGTGATGGAATAAGTACCCGGAACTTTTAAGTCGACTACCTCCTTGATTTTTCCTTTAAATGTCGCAGAAGGATATTTTTCACTTTCCAAATAGTTCTCATTGAAATGCTCTTGCATTAATTTATTTGGGAAGATAAACTGGGTAGCACGCATTTGAACGGCCACTTCATTATTCTCCGTATTGATAATGCTACTTACTTGTTTATTGGTCGCATCGATATCTTCTAAAGGGGTCTTTGAAAAAAAAGAAACCTCTCCGTTTTGCGCCATGTATAATTGGCCCATGGACGAAAACCCAAGCAAACTTAACACAAGAATTAAAGCGAATTTCATCATCGTATTATTTTTTTAACGTAGGCTCAAAACTAAATGTACGGGCTATATTAAACCCGTAAAAAATATCCCCATTGCTCCACTTTCCTAAGGTTTGGCCGATGAAGTGTTTTTCAATCATGCCCCTGGAATTCGAAATGTGTAATTGGAACACGTGACCGCCCGTTTCAATATCAAAACCCATGGAGAAGGAATCTTGGTAGGGATTGCTTATCGATTGGCCAAGATTTTTGTAGTATTCGGTCGAAATGCTCAGTCGATTCGTGATTTTAAAACGACCCCCAAAACCCATGGACATCAAATCATTCGCAATGTCCGGACTTTCTGATTTATTGTTGTGAACAATCGTGGGCATTAATTGCAAGGAGACTTTTTCATTCATTTTTCGGGCAATCAATACCTGCCCTACAAAACTCTGACGCTGCAAATCATTCTCATATCGCATGGTATTTCCTGATGGAAGGGAATATCCGCTAGGCATTGTATTGGTCGAGATGCTTCCATACGCCGTCAAGGTAATGGGCATTTTATTGGATTGTCGAAGGACCTTATATTTACTATATACATCATAGGTTTTTTCGATCGTGGATCGCCCTGCGCCTATTAGCCATTGATCCGTTAAGGCATATTCTAGACCTAAACGAATTCTCGCTTCATCCAATCCCAAAAAATTGTCAATGAACCCCGAATTTAAAGCTCCGAAGCGATGCGAAATCCAAAAATTCAAATGCTTTTTGGCGATGGTTTCAACCGTCTGTCCATTAATTAAGCGTGTTCCTTTGAAGGTAGCTTGCGTATATACTTTTTCTTTGGCCGATTCTTTTTCAAGCATGGCCAATAAATCATCTTGTGCCCACATGGGAAGGTTGACGAATATCAAAAAGAATCCGAATAGTATTTTTTTCATCTGAATTCCTACGAAAATACGCGCAATGAAGTTCCTGATAATGCAGTTTGATAGGCCGTAATACCTTTGCTACTCACGTTATTCGTTTTAGCGCCGCTAAGACTAAATGTTGCACCATGTACCGGGCAAGCAAATCCACCTCCTGTGAAATAAACTTGGGGCTGACCTTCATGGGAACAAATTTGAGTCACTGCCGCAAAACCGGTCGCCGCCGATGAAGTACGGGCAATGACTACCTGATTATATACCAAAAAGGAACCTACTGTGTTCAGTTTCGAATAAGCCGCATTTGAAAGGTCAATTGTAAAATCGACAGAACCTGATGGCGTAACGCCTGAGTCATTTTTGCATGAGCTTAATGTACTTGCCCCACAATATACAGCTAACAAAGAAGCACCTTTAAACCCAAGTGATTTTAAAAATTCGTTGCGTTTGATCTTATTTTCCATTCGAGTTAATTATTATTTTTAAGGCTATTTTGCAAATGTACATATTAAACGCGTTTCTTTAAAAGTGAATTATCAAAGGTCCAAATAATATCTATAAATTGGTAAATTGCGATGACGAGTTCACTATTTCCACCATTATGGTTACATTTGATTTTTATACTGGAAGATAAAACGTATGATTACTGATTTCCTTGCTAGATACGCCCTAAACCTATTTTTCACCTTTCTAGTGATTCGGTTTATTTATTATCCAAAATACCGCAATAAGGACTTCGTATTTACTTTCTTTCTGTTTAACTCCATCCTTTTTGTCCTCTGTTTTTTACTCGCAGAGGCAGATTTGAAATTTGGTTTTGCCTTCGGTCTATTTGCCATGTTTTCCATGTTTCGCTACCGCACGGTCACGGTGCCAATTGGCGAAATGGGTTATTTTTTCTTAGTAGTCACCTTGGGAATCGTGAATTCCATCGCCTCGCTTGCCAATTATGAAATGCTCGTGATCGCGAATGGGGTACTTGTCTTTTTAACTTTTGTATTAGGCCGTTGGTTAAATTTGACCCATGAAAACCATCAAATCATTTGGTATGATAATTTAGAACTCATTAAGCCAGCCCAAAGACCCGCCCTTTTAGCTGACCTAAGTGAAAGAACAGGTCTTCAAATTCATAACATACAAGTCATTAAGGTGGATTATCAAAAAGGGGCGGCCCAATTAAATGTCTATTATTTTTCGAAAGAAAACGAGTCCTTTGCTGCGGATCTTGAAGCTTAATTTCCTTCTTTTTTTCTGCCTATTTTCACAGGTAATTTGGGCCCAAAAGGATAGTTCCGCCATCCTCAAAGAAGTCGTTGTTCGAGGCCAAAAATCCGAAATCATCCAAGAACCTGGTAAAAAAATATTCCAAGTTGGCGTCAACCTGACCAACCTCGGTGGGAATCTATACGATGTCTTATCAAATATCCCTTCCATTTACGTCACCAACGAGGGCACCGTGCAATACCGAGGAAGCCAAAATTTAGCCATTTATTTCGATGGAAAACCTTCCGGGATTTTAAATTCATCCCGCGCCAATGCCCTGAGCCTTTTCCCAGCCGATATGATCGATCGCATCGAAATCATTTCCAATCCTGGCGCCAAATACTCCGCCGAGGGTAGTTCCGGTATCCTAAACATCATTTTGAAAAAAGAGGTGACCTCTGAAAGCTTACGTCTCAATACAAACTTAGGGACCCACGATAAATACGCGGGCTCATTGTCATGGGCTCGGAATTCGAAGAAATTCACCCATTTTTTGGATCTCAATTATAAAGAAAGCCAACGCTACGATTACCAAAAACTCTACCGGGAAAATGCTTCGCCATGGGGTTTGGCGAAAATTAATCAAGAAGCCAAAGAAACCAATCGGGATTTAAATTATGCCCTCAAATGGTCCTCCATGTACCGAATCGATGCCCATAAATCCCTTTCGGGCTATCTTTGGGCAAGGTTCGCCGGCGACCATAATTCAGAGACACGTTTTAACACCACGACTTACTACCGTACCATCGACCGCTTGTACCAGCGGGAATCGGATAAGCGTGGCAAAGACCAGGGTTTCGACTTGAATCTTTCGTATCAAAATACGGTCATCGGAAAAAAAGATGCGAAAATCGATTTTGTTTGGATTAATAACGACGGACAAGACGGAAACGATTTCCTTCAAAACTATTATTATGAAAATTTTCAAACCCTCAATACTAATTTCCCCACGCGCATCGAACGAAGTAGGGCCGCTTCGACCAATTATACAATGCTTCTTCAAGGCGATTTTAAACGAAATTTTGGAAAAACGCGCTTTTTCGAATATGGATTCAAATGGAATCAGCGGCAATATGGTAACCTCTTTGATTATGAAAAATTCAAAATGCCCAACTGGGAATTAGATCCCAAACGAAGCAATAATTTCGATTATCTGGAAAATATTCAAGCAATCTATGGCAATTATTCAGCCAAAATAAAAAAATTCACCTGGGATCTCGGCTTACGAATGGAAGCGACCCAGCTCGATATTCAGCACGGTTTCACGAAACCGTCCTACGTTAACTGGTTCCCTTCTGCCTCTTTCCTCCAGGAGATTTCAGAAAAAGAATATTGGACTTTTTCCCTTTCGACGCGGATTAGTCGGCCTAGTTATAAATCCCTCAACCCTTTCGTTTCTTATGCGGATCCGATCAACTTAAACGCGGGTAATCCAAATTTGCAGCCGGAAAAAGCTTTGTTGATCGAGTTAACGCATTCCAAAGACTGGAAAAACCTGAGTATGTCGAACCAATTATTCCTTAGAAATGTCGATGGCTTAGTGAGTAAGGTAAGAACACAATTGGAAGGCGATACGACAATAACTCGGTTTGAAAACTTGGCCCATTCCAGGTCCATCGGATTCGAAAATTTGCTTCAATTTTCGATCATGAAGGCATGGAAAGTCCAAGTAACCAGCTCTGTTTACCAAATGGATCTTCAAGGATTTGTGAATTCGCTGAACATTCAAGAACAGCGCTGGGCAAGTTCCGCGCGATGGAATAATCAATTCAAATGGGCAAATGGTTGGTCTGGCCAAATATCCTACCTATATCAATCGTCTCTCCTAAGTCCTTTGGGGAATATCGGTGCCTATTACACGATCGATATGGGGATTAAAAAGGATTACGGCCGATTTACGGTAAATGCCCGGGTAAATGATTTAACAAATTCACAAATCACGATCTACGATTCGAGACCATTTGGGATCATTTCGGATTTGGAAAAGAAAAAGGAAACCCGGATTTATTACATCGGAATTTCCTTTAAACTAGATGGGAAGAAAAAAATCAAAGATTTGAACCAGCGAAAAGAGATCAATGAAAAAGAGGCTGGAGATGATTAAGGCGAGGCATTTAACCCCGCCTTAATCAGGTCAGCTTACATCCCTTATTTCTTTGGCATCAAACGGAACACCATCCCTGGATTTTCAGTACCTACGTATAAATATCCGTCGGCACCTAATTCCACATTCCGCATCCGGCCTAGATTCACAAGAATTTTCTCTTGCGAAACGACTTTGTTGTCCTTAATCACACAGCGATTTAAATAGTTAAACCGCAATGAACCAATCATTAAATTACCTTTCCAAGCTGGATATTTATCGCTATTCACGAAAGTTAAACCAGAAGGAGCGATGGAAGGAATGAAATAAGAAATGGGTTGTTCCATGCCTTCTTTTTTCGAAATATTTGTAATCGGTTTTCCGTCGTAATTAATGCCATAAGAAATCACAGGCCAACCATAATTTCGACCCGGCTGGATGATGTTGATTTCATCCCCGCCACGTGGACCGTGCTCCGTTTCCCAAATCGCTCCTGTGAAAGGATTTAAGGTTAATCCTTGAGGATTGCGTTGACCATATGAATAAATGCTTGGATGGAATTTCGCTGGATCTTTGCCGACGAATGGATTGTCTTTTGGAATCGTTCCATCGTCATGTAAGCGGTGAATTTTACCATTATCATTATCCGTGAATTGTGGAAAATCCTTCTCCATGCCACGCTCACCCACCGAGAAATACAATAAACCTTTTTTATCAAAAGCAATCCGAGAACCGAAATGGTGGAAGGTTTTCGTATATGGAAGCGACTCGAAAATATCTTGGGATTCTACCCACATATTGTTCTTGATTTTCCCGCGAACGATTCCGGTGGCAGTCAAAGTAAGCGCACCATCTTTTTTGAATTTGGAATAAGATAAATATACCCAGCCATTTTGCTCGAATTGCGGATGCAAGGCCACGTCTAATAGACCACCTTGACCTTTGGACATCACCTCAGGCGTTCCTTGAATGGCCGTTTTATTTCGTTTTTGATCCACATAATACAAAGTGCCTTTACGATCTGAAATTAAATAATCGCGGTTTGGCAATTGGGCAAATCCCCATGGGCTATCAAATCCCGTTGCGATCGTATCTAAACTTACCGTCATGCCTTCGGAGGTAAAGACATTTGTGGTGGGTTTATTTGCAAATTTATATTGCTCTACACCGGCCAAATTTTCAACGATCAAATCGGCTAATTTTTCGATGTCATTTTTGGAAAGGGTTTCTTTCCAAGTAGGCATGCCTAATTCTGGATATCCACCGGTAATACTTGCTATAATGTCTGCTTTCTTATTTCCATGGTTCCATTTGCGGTCTACAAAAGCCTCCACTTTTTCGCCGTGGCAAGAAGCACAATATTGCGTGTACAATTTTTCGGTAGGCTCATCGACTAAGGCCTTTTTTTCTGGGAATTGCCAAGAAATCATGCTTCCGGCACCAATAATCAAAATTTCAAAGAGAAGTAATTTTTTAAACATGGTAAGAGGGTGTCTAGTTTTGCCACGAAGCTAAAAATATTTTTTCAGAATTCTATGTTTTATAATAGGTTGAGACAAAGAAGAATTTTGTATTTTGCTTTTTCAAACCTATTCATAATGAAAAATTTATTTTTGATAAGCCTGTTTATCGGCTTGGCAATCGATATTCATGCACAATTACCCACCGGTTCCTGGTCTGCGATAACACCCATCACAAATGCTGAAAAACGCCATGAAAGTGGATTCTTAGAGTGTGACGGTAAATTTTATGCCCTAGGTGGTCGAGGAATTAAGCCCGTGGAGGTTTATGATCCCAAAAGCAACCGTTGGGATAACCTAGGAACCGCCCCCATCGAATTTCATCATTTTCAGGCGATGTCTTTTCAACATGAAATCTACATCATCGCCGCCCTTACAGGCAAATATCCCCACGAACAACCCATTGATCATTTCCTGATTTTTAATCCCAAAACCAAATCCTGGCGGGATGGGGCCGCTTTACCTAGCGACCGTATCCGTGGATCTGCTGGAATTTGTAGCTACAAGAATAAAATTTACATCGTTTCAGGAATCCAAGATGGCCATTGGGCTGGTCATGTGACTTGGTTTGATGAATATGATCCGTCGACCGGTCAGTGGCGAAAATTACCTGATGCTCCTCGGGCGCGGGATCATTTCCAAGCGGCCATTTTAGGCGATAAACTGTATGTGGCAGGCGGAAGAACGAGTCATGCGGCGATTGGGAAGGTATTGGACCTGACCATCGGCGAAGTGGATGTGTTCGATTTTAAATCGGGGAAATGGAGTACCTTGGCGAATCCGCTCCCCACCTTGCGCGCGGGAACTACTTCTGTCGTTAAAAAACCTTATATCATCGTCATGAATGGGGAAAGTTCCAAACAAGTTCCAGCTCATTCTGAAGTGGAGGCTTTGGATACAAGGACGGGCAATTGGGTTCGTTTGCCAGATTTGATGCAGGGTCGCCATGGTACCTCGGCGGTGTACTGGAAGCATAAAATGTACGTGATGGCGGGTAGCGCGAATCGCGGAGGAGGACCTGAATTAAATACGATGGAATGTCTACAATGGTAATTTTTAAAGAAAAAATTTAATCGTATATTTCGTTTTAAAATCCGACAGGATCCCTAAACTTTAGTATGAAAATATTTAAAATTATTATCCCTATTTTCCTTGCGGCTATTTGCTTATATGCCGCTTGGAGCTGTTCCGATGCTCAGGGTTCGGACACATCCATGCCAGATGTGGTTGATTACAACTTTCACATACGTCCTATTCTTTCTGATCGATGCTTCAAATGCCATGGGCCGGACGCCAATAAACGACAAGCGAATTTGCGTTTAGATACCAAGGAGGGCGCTTATGCGGCATTTAAGGACAATGCAAAAGCACATGCAATTGTGCCTGGAGATCCTTCCGAATCAGATGCTTTTCAGCGGTTAATTACTAAAGACACTGCGCTTAGAATGCCTACCATGAAATCAAATTTGGTGCTTACGCAGCATGAGATTGATTTGATTGAAAAGTGGATCGATCAGGGGGCTGTTTATAAGCCACATTGGTCTTTTATAAAACCCGTCAAGCCTGAATTACCTGATGCGGATGAGGCCTGGGTGAGAAACGATATTGATTATTTTGTATATGCCAAAATGAAGGAAAAGGGTTTGAGCCCTTCCAAAGAAACAGATAAGGAGCGCCTGTTGAAAAGGGTTTGCCTTGATTTGACTGGATTGCCACCTACGCTGGAAATGCAGGATCGTTTTTTAAATGACACGGATCCAAAAGCGTATGAGAAAATTGTGAATGAGTTGTTGGCCAACAAACATTTCGGCGAGAAAATGGCCGCACCGTGGTTGGACGTCGCCCGATATGCGGACTCGCATGGATATCAAGATGATGGCTTACGGACGATGTGGCCTTGGCGCGACTGGGTGATACACGCGTTTAATTCCAATTATTCGTATAAGAAATTTGTGACTTGGCAGTTGGCCGGCGATTTAATTCCGGGGGCCAACAAAGAAATGTTATTGGCCACGGGGTTCAACCGAAATCATAAGATTACCCAGGAAGGTGGGGTGATTGACGAGGAGTATCGCGTGGAGTATATCAATGATCGGACGAGTACTTTTGGGAAATCATTTTTGGCATTAACTTTTGAATGTTCCAAGTGCCATGATCATAAATATGATCCGATCTCGCAAAAAGACTATTATAGTACCTATGCCTTTTTTAACCAAGTGCCTGAAAAGGGGTTATTTGGCACCATTGATGCTTCTTTTGCTGATCCGCCAAACATGCGCATCACCACAAAAGACGTTAATAGTTTGTTGAAATTCATCAACAAGCGGGATACATTTGCGGTCGATGTGATGGTGATGAAAGATTCTCTTAACATTAGGAAAACCTATGTGTTGAGTCGGGGTAATTACGATATGCCAACCGCCG
>CAIVPF010000056.1 GCA_903907745.1 uncultured Cytophagaceae bacterium
AATCTTTATCTCAACAAAGCAATTAATGCTATATATTTAATATGAGATCCTAAATCGTATTAAAGGGATAAATAGGGGAATTATTACCGATGGGTTATACGCCCGAAAACACACATCCATAACTATTTTTTTAGATCCAAGATTAAACAAAAGCAAACCGAAGTAAAGGGAAGAAAAACATGATTTGTTGTACCTATGTTGTACCAATGAAATAAAAAAGCCCCTAAATGCTTGATTTAGAGGCGATTATAGATACAACCTGTGATCGCGTAGGGATTCGAACCCCAAACCTTCTCATCCGTAGTGAGATGCTCTATCCAATTGAGCTACGCAACCATACCCCGAAGGGACTGCAAAGGTAAAATTTCTTTGGGAAAATGAAAAGAATCCCCCTAAAAAATTTAATCAAATCCTTATTTCCCTTTGAATTTGGGACTTCTCTTCTGCAAAAAGGACATCACGCCCTCCGCAAAATCCTCGCTTCTTCCCGCCGCCGATTGTGCTTGCGCCTCCATCTCCAGCACATCTGCCAAATCCATCCCCTGCGCCTTCTGTAAGCTTTTTTTCATCAATCCAATCACGAAAGTGGGCCGCGCCGCAAATTCAGCCGCTAGTTCCGCCACACGCGCTTCCCAAGCCTCCCCTGATACCACTTCCGCCACGATTCCTGCAGCTTTTGCCTCAGCCGCGGAAAGTTTTTTTCCCGTACTGGCTAACTCAAAGGCCTTATGATAACCCAGCGACTGCATTAAAAAGCCCGTACTCCCCGCATCCATCGCCAAACCTATCTGCACAAATAACTCCGAAAAATAGGCGTCCTCTTTGGCAATCAAATAATCACAAGCCAAGGCCAAACTACAGCCCGCTCCCGCTGCCACCCCATTAATCGCCCCAATCACCGGCTTATTCAATCCCCGCAAAGCCAAAATCATGGGATTATAGGTCTTGCGCAATACATTTCCTAAATCCGGATCAATCAATCCCGCCTTTAAATCAGCCCCCGAACAAAAGGCCTTCCCCTCCCCCGTGATCACCAGCACACGGACTGCATCCGAAATCTCCGCCGCTTCCGCCACTTCACGAATCTCATGAATCAAACCCGCATTCAAGGCATTATACACCTCGGGCCGGTGTAATTTCAGCGTCCAGATCGGACCTGCCTGATGTAATTGTAAGAATTGATACGACATATATAGGTAGATTAAAGTTCTTTACGTAATCGAGAAACGGGAATGCCTAATTGTTCCCGGTACTTCGCCACCGTTCTGCGTTTCACCACAAATCCGCGTTCAGCTAATTGTTGCTCCAATTCCTCATCCGAATAAGGTTCCAAAGGCGATTCATTCGCGATGATTTCTCTCAAAATATTTTTCAACTCGCGCGTTGAAAAATCCTCCCCCGAATCATGTAAAATACCCTCCGTGAAAAAATATTTCAAAGGATACATGCCAAAATCCGTTTGCACCGACTTCGCCGAGACCACTCGGGAGACCGTCGAGATATCCATCCCAATCAGCGCAGCGATTTCCTTCATTTTCAAAGGCCGCAAATTTGCATCATCACCTGTCAAGAAAAAATCATATTGACGCGCCACGATGCTTTCCATGGTTTTCAGTAGCGTTCCTTGGCGCTGTTGGATCGCCGAAATGAACCAAGATGCTGAATCTAATTTATGCTTAATAAAGGTCACAGCCTCTTTGACGTCTTTTTGTTGCTTATCGCCTTTGGCATAGGTCTGCAGCATCTCTTGAAAGGCCCGGCTCACCCTTAATTCTGGGGCATTTTTGCCATTTAATTTAATGTCTAATTTGCCGTTTTGATTCGTCACAATGAAATCCGCCTGCAAAAAGGGCGCCACTGAACCCGCCTCGCTACCTCCAGGTTTGGGATTTAAACGGGTGATGATTTTCATGGCGGCTTTTAATTGGGATTCCTCGACGCCCAATTTTTGTTGCAATACCGTAAAATGCTTCTTTGAAAATTCATCAAAATACCCGTCAATCAAGCGAATCGCTAAGCTATGCGCTGGATCTTGACTTTCCCGACGGTGCAATTGCAAAGACAAACATTCCTGCAAATCTCGCGCGCCTATGCCCGCCGGATCTAGCGCCTGTACCTTTTTCAGAACGGCTTCCACCTCCGCATAATCCGTCACAAAACCGATGGTAAAAGCGAGATCGTTCACAATACTTTCAATATTCCGCCTCAAATAGCCATCGTCCTCCAAAGAACCGATCAATTGCTGCGCAATCAATTGTTCCCGCTCCCCTTTCACCACAAAACCGATTTGCATGAATAAAAATTCTTCCGCACTGGCGACCGTGGCCATAGGTCGCTCTTTGGACTCCTCATTGGGGTCATAGGAATCTCCGGCCATTTTGTAACCGGCATAATCATCTTGTAAATAATCCCCGATTTCCATTTCCTCGCGTTCCAGATCATCCACGGTTTCGTGGCTTTCGGGTTCATCGAAAGATTCCATGTCGGGCCCTTCTTCCAAGGCGGGATTATCTTCGAGTTCTTCCTCGATCCGGGCGGCGAGTTCGGCCGTGGGAACTTGCAACAATTTGATGAATTGTATTTGTTGCGGAGAAAGGCGCTGTTGCTGCGAAATTTTTAGGGATAAACTCGACATATCGAAATTCTATGAAGCAAATATAAGCCGATTTCGCTTTCGATTTTAAAATTATAAATAAATAAAAAAAATCGGTTTTTTTACGTAATTTTGATGGTTAATTGCCATTTTAAAGGCATTTTGAGAAATTTTCGCATGCAAATTAAAGAAATATTAAGTTTAGCTCCCGCCTCACAAACCATGACGGTCAAAGGCTGGGTGCGTACCAAACGCGTTTCCTCTGCGGTCGCTTTTATCGCGATGAATGATGGATCCACCATTCACAACATTCAAGCCGTCGTTTCCGAAGGCACCTGCTCGGAAGAAACAATGAAATTAGTGACCACGGGAGCCTGCATTGCGGTGCATGGAACTTTGATTGCTTCCCAAGGACAAGGCCAGAACGTCGAATTACAAGTCAGCAGCATCGAGGTGTTTGGGGCGGCGGATCCGGAGAAATATCCTTTGCAACCAAAGAAGCACTCTTTGGAATTCTTACGGGAAATCGGGCATTTACGTCCTCGGACAAATACTTTCTCTGCTATTTTACGTATTCGCCATTCGTTGGCCTTTGCGATTAATACGTATTTTCACGAGCATGGATTTTTCTATTTGCATACGCCCATCATTACGGGTTCGGATGCGGAAGGAGCGGGTGAAATGTTTCGGGTGACGACCTTGCCGGCCTTGAATCCGCCCTTGACCGAGGAGGGAAAGGTCGATTACAAGGAAGATTTTTTTGGTAAGGAGACGAATTTGACGGTTTCGGGCCAACTGGAAGGTGAATTAGGCGCTTTGGCGCTTTCGAAGATTTATACATTTGGTCCTACGTTCCGGGCGGAAAATTCGAATACGACGCGGCATTTGGCGGAGTTTTGGATGGTGGAGCCGGAGATGGCCTTTTTTGAATTGACGGACAATATGAATTTGGCCGAAGATTTCACCCAATATTTGATCAAATATGCCTTAGATCATTGTGCGGATGATATTGCGTTTTTAGAGAAGCGCTTGTTGGAGGAGGAGAAAATGAAAAAGAAGGAGGAGCAATCGGAGATGACTTTGTCGGAGAAATTACGTTTCGTGACGGAAAACACCTTTGAGCGTTTGACCTATACGGAGGCGATCGATATATTATTGCAGTCCAAGACCCATAAACAAGGAAAATTTAATTATCCTGTTGCCTGGGGGATTGATTTGCAGAGTGAGCACGAGCGTTGGTTGGTCGAAAAGCATTTCAAAAAACCGGTGATTTTAACCCATTACCCGAAAGAAATCAAGGCCTTTTATATGAAGCAGGAGGATGATGGGAAGACGGTGCGGGCGATGGATGTGTTGTTTCCGGGTATTGGAGAGATTATAGGGGGTTCGCAACGGGAGGATGATTATGAGAAATTAGTCCAACGAACCAAAGAAGTGGGCATCGAAGAAGAATCGATTTGGTGGTATTTGCAGACGCGTCAGTTTGGCTCAGCGCCACATTCGGGCTTTGGTTTAGGCTTTGAGCGATTGGTTTTATTTGTGACGGGAATGAGTAATATTCGGGATGTGATTCCATTCCCACGGACGCCTAAAACGGCAGAATTTTAAGTATGAAAAAGATATTAATCAGTATTGGGCATGCGG
>CAIVPF010000057.1 GCA_903907745.1 uncultured Cytophagaceae bacterium
CCTACCACCGGATTCAAGAAGCTGTTAAATTGGCTTCTGACATTGCGTCTAAGAAAAAAACGAGTACTACTAAAAAACCAGCCTAATCATGAAAAATACGAGAAGATCATTTTTGCAGAAAACGGCTTTCGCAACGGGCGCCTTTTGTTTGGGTTTTGATTGGTTTCAAGCGCAGGGGAAGGCTGGGGCGATGGTTTCAACCGCCGTGGAAGCGGGCCGATTTAATGCCTTTTTAGAGATTTCATCACTAGGAAAAGTTATTTTATATTCACCTAATCCGGAAATCGGTCAGGGAATTAAAACCGCATTTCCAGTCGTGGTGGCTGAGGAATTGGATGTGGATTGGAAGGATGTCGAAGTTCGGCAAGCGAATTTGGATACCCAAAATTTCGAGCGTCAATTGACCGGCGGTAGCGGTGCCTTAAAGCATTCTTGGGATCGCTTGAGAAAAGCGGGAGCTACAGCTCGTTTGATGTTCATTCAAGCCGCTGCACAAACCTGGAAGGTGGACGCGAGTACTTGTAAAACATCCGGAGGTGTTGTGCTAGGACCTGCAGGTCAAAAGGCGACGTATGGGTCATTGGCCGCATTGGCTGCGACCTTGCCTGTGCCAGCTGAACCGACCTATAAAAATCGGAAAGAATATAAGATTATTGGAAAACGCACGAAAGGGGTGGATAATGCCAATGTCGTGACTGGAAAACCCGTATTTGGTTTGGATATTCAGAAACCAGGTATGGTGATTGCGCAAATCATTCGTCCGCCCTTTGGTGCGACTTTGAAATCTTTTGATGCCGCGGATGCCGTAAAAATGCCGGGAATTATCGATGTCCTTTCCTTTAAAAATAAGGTGGCGATTGTGGGTGAAAGTACCTGGCAAGTTATGCAAGCGAGAGCGGCTGTTTCGTGTAAATACGATGGTCAAAATTTAGAAAGTGAATCCACGCATAAAAAGTGGTTTGATGAGGGAATGGCCACGGATAAGGCGCAGGTTCAGCGCAAAGACGGGGATTTCCAAGCGGCGATCGCGAAGGCTGCCAAAGTCGTGGAAGCGACCTACGAATGTCCATTTATTTCGCATTCGCCCATGGAGCCGATGAACTTTTTCGCCGATGTACGGGCCGATGGCTCGGTGCTTTTGGCTGGTCCGACGCAAGTGCCACAATCTGCCCAAAAAGCGGTGGCTACTTTGTTGAAAGTCGACGAGAAAAAAGTCGAAGTAGAATTAAGCAAAATGGGTGGGGGTTTCGGCCGTCGTTTAAATAATGACTATGCCTTAGAAGCAGCTGAACTTTCCAGTCTTATTAAAAAGCCGGTGAAAGTCATGTGGACACGGGAAGATGATATGACGGGTGGAATTTACCGTCCAGCGGTTCGTTATCATTTCAAAGCGGGCTTAGATTCCTCAGGTAATATGACTGCCTTTTATTTGCGTGGGGTAGGTTTGAATGCGGGCAATGCGACGCGTCAAGATAATTTCCCGGTGGGGGCGATTGAAAATGTGTTGGTCGAGTCAGTAAACCAGGTTTCTTCGGTGACGACGGGCCCTTGGCGTGCACCTATTACGAATTTCTTGGGTTTTGCGGAACAAGCCTTTTTAGATGAGGTGGCTGAAGCGGGAGGCAAGGATCCGATTCAGATGCGTTTGGATTGGTTGGCCCGCGCCAAAAACAATCCAGTGGGTAAAATCACCTACGAGCCTGATCGCTTCATTGAGGTCATCAAACAAGCAGCTGAAAAATCACAATGGAAGAAAAAGCCAGGTGTAGCCCAAGGATTCAGCGTATATTTCTCCCATTTGTCCTACGTGGCACAAGTGGCGGATGCGCAAATGGTGAATGGTAAACCGAAAATTACACATGTAACTGCGGTGACCGATTGCGGGGAAGTGGTGAATCTAAGCGGTGCTGAAAATCAAATAAAGGGCGCGATTATCGATGGCATGGGCCACGCGATGTTTGCGAAATTACGCTTTAATGAAGGCGTGGCAGCTCCGGCTAATTTTAATTCGTATCGACTGATCCGAGGAAATGAAATTCCGACGATCGATGCTCATTTTGTGGATAATGGCATCGCGCCGACTGGATTGGGTGAACCAGCTTTACCTCCGACCGGTGGATCTGTCGCAAATGCGATTTATGCAGCGAGTAAAAAACGCTTATATCGACAACCATTCGATATCTAATTTTCCAGAGGCGCATCTAGGTGCGCCTCTTTTTTTGCTCATGAGATGAATGATTTTTCTCAATCAAGGCATTTTTTTTTCAGCTTAGGTTGATTTTGATTTTTTGAACACATAACACTCATTCAGCCATTCCTTTGCGCATGGATAAACCTAAAATCATTTTTTTGGATTATATACGTGCATTGGCAACGTTGGCGGTCATCTTGATTCATGTCGTTGGGGGAATTTTACCTCGCTTTGGAAAAATAAGTCCGGCGGATTGGTGGCTGGGAAATAGCTTGGATAGCGCTTCCCGCTTTTGCGTGCCTATTTTTGTGATGTTATCTGGCGCCTTGTTGCTCGGCCCCAATCTTTCCTATGACTGGCCTCCCCACAAAAAACGGATTTCCAGGATATTTTTTCCTTTTTGTTTTTGGACTCTGGTTTACATTTTGTTCAATGTGGGTGTTAAATACCCTTCGATGCAACATCGTCCCATGGATATCTTTTTGCCTTGGATTTGGCATCAAATCGCATTCGGGGCATCTTTTCATTTTTGGTATTTATACATGATTTTGGGCTTGTATCTTTTTTTACCTTGGATTCATGCGGCTTTGAATCAGATGAAAAAACGCGATATTGAGGTGTTTTTGGCGATTTGGTTCCTAACACTTTTCGCGAATTGGCCGGGTTTGGCTAGCTATTTTCCCCATATTGAATTGATGTATTTTTCGGGTTATTTGGGATATTTGGTGCTGGGTCATTATGTGATGCGCTTTCCCATTCGGGGAGCGATGTTGTACTATCTGATCGGATTTGGAATGACGGTAGGAGGGACCTATGTGTTGTCGGAGGCGAAGGCTTTATTTGATATTCGGATGTATTCGAATCTTAGTGTGAATGTAGCTTTGATGGCGCTGGGGATTTTTGGGATGTTTCAAAAGGCTTCGTTTTTAAATCTAAACCTAAATAAGTTCGTGAGCTTGTTGAGCCAATTAAGCTTTGGGATTTATTTTATTCATGTCATCGTTTTGTATTATCTATCTCTCGCCCATGTGAATTATGCGTTTCATGGACTTTGGCTAGGTATCCCGACGACCGTATGTGCCTGTTTATGTATTTCAGGGGCGCTCGTTTACCTGCTTAAAAAAATTCCTGGGGCCGACCGATTCATTGGTTAATTAACTACCGGAAAAGCCACCACCCGCAAACGCGTAAAGCCAAATGGAATCAGCGTGATTGATTTTTCCTCTTTTTCTACCGTGCCTTGATATACGCCGATTCGCGTAGTGATGGGTTGATGCGCCACTCCATTTTGTGTTTTCCAATCAGGAATTTTTTTACCGATCGTTTTAATTTCAAAGGGGCTATAGGCCTGGCTCCATTTGAAATCGCTAGGAAATCCGCGTTGAATCCATTCGGTGTTCGTAGCCGGATTTTTTACGGTGGATTTTAAAATACCAAAGTTCCAGTCGCTTTTGGGCATGATTTCCATATATTCCCCTTCTTGTGGGTGGATTTTTTTGCTCACTTCTTCCTCGATTTTCAGCGCATAAATCAGGGCTCCTCGTTCGATGGAACGAGAGTTTTTGGCCCAGTTTTGGGTGGTGATTTCTGTTGGAAATTGCAAAACCACTTGGTCATTACTTTCCCATGCCCGGCTGATTCGGATGATTTTGCCTCCTTTTTCTGTGCGATAATCCTTCCCGTTGACCTGGATTTTTGCTTCTTTGCACCAAATCGGAATTCTAAACTCGATCGGGAAATTCGCTTTTTTAGAGGTTTTGATTCGAAAACGTATTTGGTCTTCAAAAGGATATAGGGTTTCTTCGTCGATGTCGACTTGGACTCCGCTCGGAAGCGTGGTTTTCAGGTGATTTGGTCCATAAACTAAGGCCGCAAGTCCACCATCCGGTGTTTGATACCAAAGATGTGAAATGTATTTAGGCCAGCCTTGGTGCATGTTAGCGGTGCAACAGGTATAGCCCGCAAAAGGACCATACACATTATTCATTTCGCGGGAGAAAGGAAGTGAAAAGTTGTAAATGCCTTTTTTGACCTCGACTTGATTGGCATTTCCGAAATATTGGCGATTGTAAAAATCATCCGTCGCCTGGGCAGGAAAGGCATTAAAGGTCATGCGTTCTAAGGCATCCATGTAATGCGTTTCTCCTGTGACACCGATGATTTGTTCCAGCGAAAACATCGCTTCTACGGTAGCACATAATTCGGTTCCTTGGACCGGGTCGTTTCCATGCAAATCTTCATCCCCCGAAAACATCCCATGAGGCAATCCGTGTAGGGTCATTAAATCGGTAAATCCTGTCCGTAGATCGGTTAGGTTCGATGGATTTCGGCTATGTTGGTACCAAATAGCTGGTAATTTCAGCCCCATTCCTACATTGACCGCATGACGTTCCATCCATTTTTCGTCGGTTTGGTTATAGGCCGCTTTGATGGCCCAATCGCGATTTCCTAATAAATTAGTCCAAGCATAGGTCTGCTCGTAAATGATATTTCCTAAATCCAATAGCCAAGGTTCTTTGGTTTGTTGGTATACCCAATAGACCACCATCAAATTGTCCCCTCCGCGCGCTTTGGCCCATTCTGTCCATTTTTCAAGGGGATTTTCTTTCAAGTTTTTTAATTGAAAGGCAAAGTATTTTTGCATGAAAGGAATGACTCTGGGATCTTGTGAGGCTTGGTAATATTGTTGGAGTACTTTTAACATCACCATCCGAGGCCACCAATCCGCGCCCTGGGAGCCTATTTCGACGGCTTTTCCTGTCTCTCTTTCGTATTTAGATAAGGGTCCAAAAAATCCAGAAGGCCGCTGATGCGTGAGGGTATAGTCTACATAGCTTTGTACTTTTTTGAGTAGGGCAGGGTCTTGGCTGATGTAGGCGAGTGGCAGTGCGCCGTCGAGCCAATAAGGCGTTTCTTCCCAATCGTCCCCTTTGCCACCGAGCCATCCATTGTCTTTTTGGATTTTGGAATAAAACTCATCTAAATGACCGGTGGAACCTTTGACAAGGATGTCGGTTTGTTGTTGTAGCCAGCCGCG
>CAIVPF010000058.1 GCA_903907745.1 uncultured Cytophagaceae bacterium
ATACTCACTACCCACAATTGTGGCATTTGCGTGATTCGTTCGGTGAGTTCGGGAATATCTTGTACCTCAAAGCCCAAACGTTTCATCCCAGTATCTAATTTGAGATGTATTTTTATGTTTTTAGATTGAACGGTACTATAGTCGTCTATCGCTCTTAGCATCTCAAAACTGTAAATTTCAGGTTCTAATGCATATTGTGTCAACTTATCGAATTCCTCCGCTTGTGGATTCATAACCATTATCGGCATGTAAATTCCGTTTTTTCTAAGTTCAACACCCTCGTCCGTATAGGCTACTGTGAGATAATCTACTCCTTGTTGTTGTAAAATCTGTCCTATTTCTATCGCTCCCGCTCCGTATGCAAATGCTTTAATCATGACCATGAGTTGTGTTTCTGGTCCAATGACTTGTTTAAAATAACGAAGATTTGCTTGTAAGGCATCTAAATTTACTTCCAACTGCGTACAATGCGATTTAGTTTCTAAAGCTTGTACGAGGCGTTCAAAATTAAATTTGCGTGCACCTTTTAAGAGAATAATTGAGTTATTGATTTGGTTTAAATATCCAGACTGCAATAATTCATCGGTATTATTGAATAGATCGATTTTCTCGAAAAAATATGAATTGCGCTGAATTTTATCCCCTATACCAATCAATACATCTATTTTTTGGCCTTTAATTAATTCTGAAATACGTTGATATAATTCGACATCCTCCATTCCTGTTTCTAAAAAATCACTCATGATGAGAATTTTTTTCTTCGAGTCATTTCGTTTCAAAAGGGGCAGGGCTAATTTTAAACCGTCTAAATCGTTATTGTACGAATCATCGATTAACTGGTTTCCGCGAAGGCCTTCTTTAATTTCTAGGCGCATCGAGACGGGTTTGAGCTGTTTTATTTTGTATCGCAATTGATCAGCCGGAATTCCCAAATAATAGGCGGCAATCAGGCAATGGCTCATGTTTTCTAATGATGCCTCATCTGTAAAGTCTGTATAGACATCTAAAAATGGTTCGCTGGAGGCTTGCTTTTGTACCTTGATTTGTGTTCCATCTCCTTGTGAATGGAAATGTACAAAAAGGGACTTATTGGGATCCTTCGTACTCCATGATATTAATTCACAGGCTGGATGAAGGTTTTGCATACCTATTTTGATTCGATCATTTGAATCAGTTGCCCGGTAGATTACTTGTTTACAATGCTCAAATAAGCGTAATTTTTCTTCTAATTTTTGATCCTCGTCTCTAAAATTGGATCCATGCGCTTCGCCAAAATGGGTAAAAATCCCGAGGCTAGGGCGAATGATTTTTTCTAATCGGTCCATTTCACCAACTTGTGAAATACCCGCCTCAAAAATACCAATTTGATGCGTGGTTTTCATTCCTAATACAGAAAGCGGCACTCCGATTTGCGAATTATAGCTCTTGGGACTTTTACACACATTGAAATTACCTTGTAATAAGCTAGCCAGCCATTCCTTGCAAATGGTTTTACCATTGGACCCCGTTATCCCTACGACCGGATATGGAAAGGTTTTTCGATGGGCAATAGCCAAATCTTGTAAACAAGCGATACTATTTTTTACTACCCAAATTTGCACATTGGTCCAAGTCTTTGCCTTTTCTGGCCATTTTCCTTGCCAAGCAGCTTCCTCTACGATAAATTCCCGAACACCCTTATTATATAGGATTTCTAAAAATTGATGACCATCATGATGCAAACCCTTGACCGCAAAAAAGGCCGTTTGTGGGTGATCATAAATTTGCCGACTATCTAGACTTATGAAGGTAGAACGAAGCGTTTTTGGAGCAGAATATTGAATCATGTAGGTTGCAAAAAAAGCCTTTTAGCTAAAATACAAAAAGGCGAGGAAAATGCCCCCGCCTTTTACAAATTCTATCGAAAAATGTTAGGATTCTAAGGCTGCTACTCCAGGTAAAATCTTGCCCTCCATGTATTCCAATAGAGCTCCTCCGCCCGTGGATACATAACTAACTCGATCACCATATCCTGCATTATTAATCGCTGAAGCAGAATCACCACCCCCGATTAATGAAAATGCCCCGTTCTCTTCTGTTGCCTTTACGACTGCATCCGCTATCGCATTGGTTCCTTTCGCGAAATTGGAGAATTCAAAAACCCCCATCGGACCATTCCATAAGATTGTCTTTGATTTAGAAACGATGTCCTGAAATAATTCAATTGTTTTTGGTCCGATGTCCAAACCTTCCCAACCATCCGGAATTTCACCTCGTTCCACAGTCTGGCGATTCGCCTGGTTACTGAAATCATCCGCACATATATTGTCCAAAGGCATGTAGATATTGACTCCTTTGGCTTTGGCTTTTTCGATTAAACTTTTTGCTAATTCGACTTTATCAGGTTCTGAAATCGATTTTCCGATTTTTCCCCCTTCGGCCAATGAAAACGTATAGGTCATACCGCCGCCGATGATCAGGTTGTCCACTTTATCCAATAGGCGTTCAATAATTAATATTTTATCGGATATCTTAGAACCGCCCATAATCGCCGTAAATGGTCTTTCCGCATATTCTAAAATTTTCTGTGCATTATCTATTTCTGCCTGCATCACAAATCCCGAAACCTTATCAGTAAAGAATTTTCCGATCACCGCCGTGGATGCATGTGCCCGATGTGCCGTACCAAATGCATCATTTACCCATACATCACCCAATTTTGATAATTTCTCCGCAAAGCCTTCATCTCCCTTTTCCTCTTCTTTGTAGAAACGAAGATTTTCCAACAACAATATTTCTCCTCCTTGTAAGTCTTTTGCCAAATCAATCGCCTCTTGACCGATGCAATCTGCAGCGAATTTAACCTTTACCCCAAATACAATCGAAAGAGGAGTTACTAGATGTTTTAAGGAATATTTCTCCGTTGGTCCGTCCTTTGGTCGACCCAAATGAGACATTAGGATCACAGAACCCCCATCATGAAGTATTTTTTGAATGGTCGGAATTGTCGCCTTAATTCGTGTGTCATCCGTGATTTCAAAGCGTTCGTTCAATGGAACATTAAAATCCACACGTACGAGGGCTTTTTTACCGGCAAAATTGAAATTGGTAACGGTTTGCATAGTAATTTTGTTTTACAATCTGTATTTCTACAAATATAGTATTGTTTCGGTATTTGTTGAAATAATCTAATTTTCTGTTGAAATTTTGGTAAAAAATATTTGAATAGTGCAATTTTAAATATGGACTTAGCTAGCGGCTATTATTGGGACCATTTTCAATACGTGCTTCGGTACGTTGAGAAACATTATTCGGAAATTCTTTCGGAGGATGAATTCGCATTTCTTCAATCCTACCATGACTTATCATTGCCCGCCCAATGCCTTTACCTTCGACTCAGTTCCCGCAGATCCAATTGGTTTAGAACCAATAAGTTACAATATCAGGAAATTCCGGATGTGGAAATGGCATGTCGAGCATTAGCAACGGTAGGCTTTTTACAATTTTTGAATCCTGTTTCTGAGTGTTCGGCATCGACTTTGTTGGCTATTTTTACCCGGAAAGAATGCGGGGAATTGGCATCTGCTTTTTCAAAGGATATTCGTATCCCAACAGCCTTTTCGAAAGCCGAGGCCGTTGAATTTCTAAGCTCTCATTTTTCGCAAGAAGAGCTTTTCGAAGTACTTTTGGACCGATTTGGACATGTGGTTCAGCCCTTAGAAACGGATCGATTTGAGTTTATTCAATTTCTTTTTTTCGGTTCGACATCGCGTGACATGACTGATTTTGTCGTGAGGGATTTAGGACATCGACAATTCATGGAGGTCGCCGAAGAGGATTTTATCCCATTTTTTAGTACGCGTTTGGAAGCGATTCAAAAATGGAAAATTAGCCGTTGGCGCCTTGCTCTTCGAAATTTACCTCCTGATGAATCTTTGGATGAATTAGCGATGGATTGGGAAGCTGAAATTTGGCCGATGGCGGATGAATTGAATGATAAATCGCTAGGTGCCTTTGAGAGATCTTTGTTTGAATTAGCCAGAAGATATGAACGACATGCTCAAATCGATTCCGCTCTAAAATTATATGAACGTAGCCTCATGCCTGAGTCATTGGAAAGGCGTGTGCGGCTCTTGCAAAAATTAGGAAGAAAAACGGAGGCAGTGGATTGGGCACGTGTAGGATTAGAAATCAGCCTTAATCCAAAAGAACTTCATTTTTTTGAGGATTTTGTGGCCAAACAAGATGCCAAAATGGCGATTAAAAAGGTGACTAAAACCCTGAAAGCTGCTGAAAAAGTTTCCATTCCCCAGGAATACCAAGGAAATGTAGAAGTGGGGGTCATACATTATTTCCAAAAGCAAGGTTTTGAAGCTCATTTTACGGAAAATCACCTTTGGAAAAACTTGATCGGGCTACTAGCCTGGGATTTGATTTTTGACCTTAGCAAACAAAGTTTTCATCATCCTTTTCAATACGCGCCCACGAGCTTTCATTCTGAAGAGTTTTCTGTAGAAAGTTTGGCCGAATTTTCGAAGCTTTTGGATATGTTGGATGATACGGATAGCTGTTTAGCTCATTTAAAAAAGGTTAGTGAAATGCAGCAGGGTATAATGAATCCCTATGTCGATTGGTTCTCATTTGATCTGTCAGTTCTTGCGGCCTTATTGAAGCACGTGTCTTCGGAATCCTTGAAACAAGTTTGTTTGCATTTTTGGAAAAACGCTTCCACGCATGCGAAAGGATTTCCTGATTTATTTATCTATCGGGGGCAGGAGTATGCGTTTATTGAGGTGAAATCGCCTAATGATCATTTGTCGGCGATCCAACATGATTGGCATCAATTTTTTAGGGAGCAAAAGATTGAGATTAAGCTCTTACGAGTTGTTTGGGAATAAAATAAATTTCAGGTATTTCTTGACATCGTTTTAAAAATAAGATACATTTCTGAAGAATCTGAAACGTTCTTTTATCTTTTCGCTTTGCCCAGATTCCCAAAGCATTTTTTCACAATTTAAATGTTAAACTTATGAAAGTGCAAGTTCACGCCATTCACTTTAATGCTGACAAAAAATTAGTTGAAAGCATTCAAGCCAAGTTAAATAAATTGGAAACCTTTTATGATCAAATTACCAGCGGTGATGTTTTTTTGCATGTGGCAAGTGGAGTTGGTCGAATCAGAGAAAAATACCTAGAAATCAAATTAGCGGTTCCTGGGGGCATCCTTTTCGTGAAGGAAAAAGCAAAGTCATTTGAAGAAGCGCTCGATCTTGCGCTGAATTCCTTAGCCGAACAAATCAAACGTTTTAAATCTAAAATGAATCAAGTTAAACCCAATCGACCCTTCGATCTTCTCGAAATCGAATAAAAAAAAAGGGGCCTTATTTTTTAAGGCCCCTTTTTTTATCCATATCGGATAAATTAAATTCCAAATGCCGCTTTCACCGCATCTACATAATCTAATTTTTCCCAAGTAAATAATTCAACTTCTTTCGTTACTTGTTGTCCTCCTGGCCCGTTGAACGTTTTTGTTACCACCTCGTTTTTCCTTCCCATGTGGCCATAGGCCGCCGTTTCGGAATAAATAGGGTTTCTTAATTTCAAACGTTGCTCTATGAAATAAGGACGCATATCGAAAATAGCTTCTACTTTTTTTGCGATTTCCCCATCCGTCAAGCTTACTTTCGCTGTTCCATAGGTGTCAATAAACAAGCCACATGGTTTAGCTACACCGATCGCGTAGGAAACCTGCACCAATACTTGGTCACATAATCCAGCCGCAACTAAGTTCTTCGCAATGTGACGTGTCGCATAGGCCGCCGAACGGTCCACTTTACTCGGATCCTTACCCGAAAATGCTCCTCCACCGTGTGCGCCTTTTCCGCCATAGGTATCTACGATGATTTTCCGACCGGTTAGGCCTGTATCTCCGTGGGGTCCACCGATGACAAATTTGCCCGTTGGGTTAATATGGTACGTAATTTCATCATTAAATAAAGCCTGCAACGAAGGCTTTAATTTTGATTTAACACGAGGGATAACGATTTCGATAATGTCTTGTTTGATTTTGGCCAACATATCCGCTTCCGAGCCAAAGTCATCATGTTGCGTCGAAACCACAATCGTATCGATGCGCTGTGGCACATGGTCATCCGAATATTCAATCGTTACCTGTGATTTTGCATCTGGACGTAAATAGCCAATTAAATTAGGCTCGTTATTCCGGATATACGAACATTCTTGTAAGATTTTATGGGCTAAATCTAATGCCAAAGGCATGTAATTATCCGTTTCCTTGGTTGCGAATCCAAACATCATTCCCTGATCTCCTGCGCCTTGTTCTTCTGGATTTGCACGGTCAACTCCTTGGTTGATATCCGCCGATTGCTCATGAATCGCCGATAAAATTCCACAAGAATTTGCCTCAAACATATATTCTGCCTTCGTATATCCGATTTTCCGAATAACCTCACGCGTGATAGCCTGTACATCTAAATAGGTAGTCGTGTTTACTTCTCCGGCTAATACAACTTGACCCGTGGTAACAAGCGTTTCACAAGCTACTTTGGATTTGGGGTCAAAGGCCATGAAATGGTCAATTAACGCATCGGAAATTTGATCAGCTACTTTATCAGGATGTCCCTCAGAAACCGACTCAGAAGTAAAAAGATAAGCCATTGTTGAATTTTTTTATTGGATTGTGTATAAAAATCTTACAAAAATAAGATTAATTAAAAGAAGCTACAAAATAAATTATGCAAAGGTTAAGGTAATTGATTTTTGCGCCATGCCAATGAAATGACCGCCCGTAAAAAGGGCATTGTGGGTACCGTGGTCATTAAACCTAAATCTTCTTTCCAGCTTGTTTTTTCTGCTAAAAATCGCAACATTTTTTGAGGATTATTCTTTCGAAATAGGGCCTCAAATACTTCATTTCCAGCTACATGTTGGTCAATCAAAACCTGCAAAAAGACTTTGTCTAACCAAGCTTTGAAGCGATTTTCTGGAATCATCAGGCCGTTCAAATTTTTGGATTCCAGGTTTTTAATTAAATCAGTTAATAGATGTTGGGTTCTCAAAAAACTATAGCCCGTGCTCGGCTTTACAAATCCGCCCGAGGTACCGATTCGCAAAATTTTATCATGTAAATTTTGAGGCGGTAAGGAGGAAGGACGCATGGGAATAATTCCATATTCTTCCTCGATTATTTCGTATTCTTCATGGCTTAAGTTGTAATAGGCCAATAAATAATTTTTAATTTTCTCACGATACTGTTCCTTCGTTCGAATTTTTCCTGAAAAATAGGTGTACTCAAACAAGGCCTCTCGATTGCTCGTGGGCAACACATACATGAACTCACATTCTTTCTCAAAAGCCACGCGAAAATCAAATAAATGAGCCGATTCGTCTTTGAATATCGGAAAATTACTCTGGATGGTCCAACCTAAAAAGTGTTGCTTTATATGTTTTTCATTCGCAGCTTCGCAAAAAATGGGCGTGATGCTATCAAAGATTTTATGCCTTGCATGAAAATTACCTCGAGAAGTATGTACGGTGGACCCACATCCCGCATAGGAAAATTGATGGATGTTCGCCTTTAAAAAATGGATATTGGGATGTTTTTTAAGTTCATCCACGACATGGGTAAACCATGTATCGCTCGATATTTTCGAATAGGTAAAGGGCTGAATCGCTAACAATTTACTGGTTCCCTGGGCCTCATGAAACCAAAGATGTTGCCAAGATTTATTGGCAATTTTATCAAAGCTTTCTTCTTCCTCGGACCAATAACACCACGTTTTTTTTGGAAATCCAATTTCATCCTGGCTGATGATCAGAATAGATTCTTTTTGAAGGCTACTTTTAGCCAAATAATAGGCCAATGAAAGGCCGGACATGCCACCACCCGCCATGATGAAGCTGTATTCCGACTGACTTGGACCCGGTAAATTCATTTATATATGCTTTTCTGCATGATAGGATGACCGAACCAGCGCGCCTGATTCCACATAGGCTAATCCTCGCTTTAATCCTTCTTCTTTATACATCGCAAAGGTATCAGGATGAATCCATTCAATGACCTCATGGTGCATTTTGGTGGGTTGTAAATATTGACCCAGGGTCAACACATCCAATCCATGGGCCACTAAATCATCCATGGCTTGGAATACCTCATCTTTGGTTTCCCCTAAGCCTAACATTAATCCAGATTTTGTTCGTTTTCCGAATTCTTTGGTGCGTTTTGTTTGCTCCAAACTACGCTCGTATTTCGCCTGTGGACGGACATAGCGATACAAGCGCGCCACCGTTTCCATGTTATGCGAAACCACCTCTTGGCCGCCCTCTATCATGCGAATTAAGGCATCCCAATTTCCCTTGGTGTCGGGAATCAATGTTTCGATCGTCGTTTGTGGAGTAGTTTCCTTCACGGCGCGAACCGTTTGATACCAAATCTCAGCACCTCGATCTTTTAATTCGTCTCGGTTCACGGACGTTATCACGGCATGTTTTACTTTCATTAGGCGAATGGCTTCAGCAACGCGCCGTGGTTCATCTGCATCGTATTCGGCAGGTCGGCCCGTCGCAACCGCACAAAAAGTACATGACCGTGTACACACATTGCCTAAAATCATGAAGGTCGCAGTGCCCTCTCCCCAGCATTCACCCATATTTGGGCAATTGCCCGATTGGCAAATGGTATGTAATTTATATTCGTCGACAATCTTCCTGACATTCGTATATTTTTCGCCAATGGGCAATTTCACACGTAACCAATCCGGTTTGCGGGTAGAGGAAGCAGGGTTTATTTGTGGTAAATCAATCATATGCTGTTATTTACTTTTTCCGAAGAAAAAAGTGAGGTAACCTGTAGTATAAACAGATCGATAGGGGGTTTGGTTTAGCATTTCGATCGGTTTGCTAAAATAATCCACAATAAAGCCCATTTCCAAACTTAGGTAATTCTGTTTAAAGGTGTCTAATTCTACATTCATGGCGGTTTTCAAGTGCCATCCTGGAACGATCACCGATTCGTTTATTCCATTAAAATAACTGCTTTCGCCAATAATTACATTGCGATTTGAATTGGTTAACGCTTGAGCCATCGCGATGGATTGAATCGAAGACTTACCTGTGGACGGGTTTACATAAGAAATATCCACATGATAAGGCATTTGTACACCCAAATTCGGGCCTGTGAAAATCAATCCTTTCAAGGAGGCACCGCCCTCATTGGATTTTTTGAATAGGGTCCATTGGCGGCCATATTCAGGCCGAATGACCAATAAATTGTTCAATTTACCCTCCACATAGCCTCGTCCATTATAGGAATAAGGGGAATCAAATTCACGGTAATCTTTGATGATCGATAAATCGAGACCAATGACCGATTGACTCACCGGATTTTTAACCCAAGCATTTCGAAAGCTAAGGCCCCCAAAAATTCCAGAATTGGTCGAGGTGCCTACACCCATCGACCAGGTAATGCTGGGATCCAAGGTCGTTTGTGGTACGGATTTCGGACTTGATACTGATTTTTTTATGGGCCCACTCGGTGCTTGAATCACCGTTTCACGCGGCGCACTTCCTTTTCTTTGCCCAAAACTTGGCAAATAAAGCAAAACCATAAAAAAGATAATTCCTAGGATTCTGTTCATGAATGAAGTTCAGGTTTTATGTCTTCCACCGAAATATCCCAGTGGGTGGCCGAATACGTGCACTGGCCGTCCTTGATCACCAAGACTTGGGGCGATTGATGTTCAATACCAAATTTTTCAGCAATTTCACTGGAAATAGGCCGATAGGCAATCAAATCCAAATAATAGGCCGGGGTATCCATGGCATCCCAGGCCCTCTCAAAGCGATTTAAGGCCGTGGCGGAAATGGAACAACGTGTACTATGCTTAAAAATAAGCTGGGCTTTTTCATGGGACGCTAGCGCAATTTCCTCTAATTGATTCACCTCCGTTAATTTTTTCCAAACCATAAGGATGATGCAGGTGTTCTGCTTATTTTGTAATTTTATCGATTCAACATCAAATTTAAGAAAAATTGAGGGTTTGGCTATATTCTTTTGCCTTGTTTTTATACCAAATGAGCATTCGCTTGGTTTCCGGCTTCCATGTCAAGGCAAAAGCATTACAAATTGGACAAAAAGAGGTTTGGAATGGACTCGAAAAGCACCTAGCCTCCAATAAAAAACCGGTCGCCTGGTTTCATACGGCCTCATTGGGGGAATTTGAACAAGGTCGGCCAATCATCGATGCCTTCAAACAAGCACATCCTAATTATTTTATTTTAGTCACATTTTTCTCCCCTTCTGGCTATGAGATTCGGAAAAATACACCCGGGCTTGATTATGTAAGTTATTTGCCTTTTGACGGTGCGCGGAATAGTTCTCGATTTTTGGATTTAGTTCAACCCCAATTGGCGGTTTTTGTCAAATATGAATTTTGGTATTTTTATTTATCGGGCTTGCAAAAACGGCAAATCCCAAGTCTTTTGGTATCCGCGATTTTCCGTCCGAATCAGGTCTTTTTTGCTTGGTATGGTCAATTTTTCAGACATATCTTAGCCACCTTTACGCATATTTTTGTGCAGAATGAAGAATCTTTACACCTATTGCAAAATATTGGGATTCAATCCCTTAGCCTTGGGGGCGATACGCGCTTCGACCGCGTATTAAGTAATGCCCGCAACGGTCAATCTTGGGATCTTATGGCCGATTTTATACAAGAAACGGCATTTGTCGTGGTGGGTTCCGCATGGCAGGCCGATATCGATTGCCTTTTGCCACTCATTAATTCGAAAAAATTTCCAGTTAAATGGGTCATCGCACCGCATGAAATTCACAATGCTGAACTTCGTGCTTGGGCCGACGCGATCAAGCTTTCTGTGATGTTTTCGAAAGGTCAAAAGGTTCCGGGTGCTGAGGTGCTGATTGTCAATGAAATAGGCCGATTATCTTCCCTTTATCGAGGTGCGACCTTTGCCTATATTGGAGGGGCTTTTGGCGCGGGATTACATAATACGTTGGAGGCGGCGGTGTTTGGGCCAACGGTCTTTTTTGGCAATAAAAATTATCGCAAATTCAAAGAAGCCGTCGATTTGGTCAGCTATGAATTAGCCTATCCGGTGGCCAATTCTCAGGAATTAGAAGCTAAAATGAGTGAAATTTGGGAGAATGAGCAGCTGTTGGTCAATAAACAAGTACAATCCCGACAGTTCGTCGCTTTGCATGCCGGCGCTACTCAGCGAATCATGGAATATATGAATCAAAACCTTGCAATCGATGGAAAGTAAAAAAGGTCTTATCATGCGTTCTACGGGTTCATGGTACGAAATTCGGGCCGACGATGGAACGGTTTTTCGAGGCAGACTGAAGGGTAAATTTAAATTAAAAGGTCCCAAAACCTCCAATCCCATTGCCGTGGGCGATTGGGTCATGTATGCCATGGAAGATGAGGCGAATCAAACGGTGGTCATCGAAGAGATTTTACCTCGACAAAATTATTTGATTCGAAAATCGGTTCATAAAACCGGACAGGGTCAATTGATGGCCGCCAATGTAGACCAAGCCATTTTTGTCATGACCTATAAATCACCGAAAACCTCCTTGGGTTTCCTGGATCGATTTCTCGTGACTGCCGAGGCATTTCGAATTCCAGTGACGATCGTGTTCAATAAAATGGATTTATTGACCGAAGAAGAAAAAGATCAGGTTTTTGAATGGGCCGGTTTGTATCAGGAATTAGGTTATGGGATTTTGTTTACCTCGTTGCCATTGAACCAAGGGGTCGAAGAATTTAAGGCGATGTTTCAGGGGAAAGTTTCTTTGATGGCTGGGCATTCGGGCGTGGGGAAATCAAGTTTATTGAACATTGTGGCCCCCACTTTACAAATTAAAACGAAGGAAATCTCAGATTTTGCGCAAAAGGGCGTTCATACGACCACCTATTCCACCATGTGGGAATTAGGTCCTGCGACCTATTTGATTGATAGTCCGGGGATTAATGAATTGGGTGTGATGGAGATTGAAAAGGAGGAATTAGCGCATTATTTTCCGGAAATGCGGGCTTTGCTAGGGCAGTGTAAGTTCAACAATTGTTTACATTTGCACGAGCCACATTGTGCCGTTCAGGAGGCCGTGAAAGATGGGGAGATTGCATCGAGTCGATATTTAAGTTATTTTAGTATTTTTGAAAATGACGATAATCGTCGCTAAACCTATGGAAAATTTATACAACTGGGGGATTGATTTAGGAGGGACAAAAATTGAATGTGCAGTCTTAGATCGTCAGGATCCTACTAAGGTCATTCACCGCGAACGTATCGATACGGAATCTGCCAAAGGCTATGAACACATCATGGCACAAGTGGGTCGTTTGATCGATTCGGTTTCGTCCAAATTAGGATTTCGACCTGTTCAGGTCGGTTTTGCAACGCCGGGTGTCTTAGATCCCACGTCTCAAACCATGAAAAATTGCAATACCACGAGCATGAATGGAAAGCCGATGGCAAAAGATTTGGCTCGGGTGCTAGGTTGTGAGGTGCGATTGGCGAATGATGCGAATTGCTTTGCCCTTGCCGAAGCCTTATTGGGTGCGGTCCAAGACGTAAATCCAAATGCACAGATCGTTTTTGGGATTATTATGGGAACAGGCGTCGGAGGTGGTTTGGTCGTACATGGTCAGGTGGTAAATGGATTTCATGGCATAGGAGGAGAATGGGGGCATAATATTTTGGAAGAGGGGGGAGATCCTTGTTATTGCGGAAAATCAGGTTGTGTAGAAAAGGTGATTTCAGGGCCGGCGCTGGAATTATTTTACGAACGTCAAGCGGGTCAAAAGAAAAAATTAAAGGATATTGTACAAGCTTATCAGGATCATTCGGATCCAGCGGCGGACTTGACAGTTCGACGTTTGATGGATTCGTTTGGTCGGGCAGTTTCTACGCTGATCAATGTGATTGACCCCGATGTCATCGTCGTAGGCGGTGGTGTGGGTAACATAGATTTGTTATATACGGAAGGCTACGATTGCATCAAAAAATACATTTTTAATTCTGGCGAGGTATTGACTCCCATCGTGAAACCTAAATTAGGGGATAGCGCGGGAGTTTTTGGCGCAGCGATGTTATTCTCCTAGATTATACAGGAGTGGAATAACTTTTTGAATACCACCTAAGGTAAATCGGACAAAATATTTTCCAGAGGCTAGGGGTGGGAGGTAGACTTCCTCCTGCGCCGAGTTTACGATATGTTTCATCATCACGGCACCCTGAGAATTGCAAATTTCCATCGAAATGGGCAGGCTATAATCGATATGAATCGTTAATTTTTCACCTGTTCTCAGCGGATTTGGAAAAATTTCGACCAAAGGTTCTTTGCTTTCTTCCGTGCCTAAAACGGTGTTGAGCAAATTGAACGCTCGGTCAAAATTAGGAATGCCCCAGCCTAAAAAATTATCAGGTTTGTCTTGTTGATTTCCAGATCTCCGAATGGCATCAATGACTTGGAAGTTGTTCTTCGTAGGATTTGATTGAATGAGTCCTGCCGCTAATCCTGCCACCAGTGGGGCGGAAAAGGATGTTCCATTTAATGAGCTTATCAGGCCGCTAGGTAATCCGACAATCGTGCCTAAGCCCATCGCTGATATATCTGGTTTGATGCGTTTATCAAACGTGGGGCCTTGTGAACTAAAACTTCCCCGTAGGCCCGTTCGGTCCACCGCACCTACCGCCAAAATAGAATCTGCATCTGCGGGAGCTGTGATGTATTTCCATGTGCCAGAGCCTTCATTTCCTGCGGAAATTACACAAATGATTCCTCGATGCGCTGCCCAATGAGCCGCATTTGACACCAAGGTATTTTTGCCATTCATGTCCGCGTAGGTATGATTTTGTTTGGTATTATCAAATTCTGAATAGCCCAACGAGGAGGAAATAATATCGGTACCAAGGCTATCAGCCCATTCAGCTGCACGAAGCCAGTTCGCCTCTTCCACGATTAATTCGGTATCCTCTTCTTCGGTTTGCGCGATCGCAATTTTAGCTTGATATGCAGTTCCGTATAATTTACCCGGATATTGGCCCGCAATGGCACTTAATACCTCCGTTCCATGTGAACCTCCTTGGTAGACGGAACTTAGTCCAGGGCTCGTGGTTAATGTGCCTACTAATCGATTTTCACTGTAAATTTTTTGTAAAAAAGTGGCGATATTAGCGTTTAAATACCCATTGTCCAGTAAACTGATGAGTACATTTTCCCCATGAAATCCTTTGGCATGCATGATATCGACGCCGATTTGAGAAATTTGGGTGAGGGAATTTCCATAATCGATGCTTGCATCACTGGCATTGACGCTTTGAACGGCTTGGGTACTTAATACGCTCGAAGTGATTTTTAATTTAGCACTTGAATCCGCTGGAAAATTCCAATATAAACCCTTTACGGATGGTGATTTCAGGGTTTTGGCAAGGTCTTTGGGCTTTTGTTGGATGATAGCTCCATTAATCCATTTCAACGGAAACAAAACCGTGGCTCCCGTAGTTCTTATTTGATCCAAATAGGCGGGGTTTACAGGTAAATCTTGTTCGGTCAGTGCAATATTAAGTTTTGTCCTGCGTTCAACTGATTTGGAACTTAAAAAGGAATTAGGTTTGTTAATCGAATAAGGGCTATTGGCTTTGTCCTTGAAAAGTACGAGATAACGATACTGATCTTGCTGACCCAGTACGGTGAGGCTCGATAATAGTAGGGTTAGAATTAAGATATAAGGCGTAACCTTGATGCTCATAAATTGTACGTTCCCGCAAATTAATTATTTTATGCGATAAATAAATTATATTTGAACATGAAGTGGCTTTTTCAGAGAATTTTCTTGATTTTTTTAACATCTTGGATGTTAATCGGAAATTCCGGGATTTCCTGGACGCAAGAAACCTGTTTATATACCGGCCACGAGAAATCCATTTTTCATGTTTCCAATAAACCTGGGAAGGTTCCTGGCTCGCATTTTTCACGTTCGTCTTGTTATCAATATGAGCATTTTCAGCTCAAATTCAGCTTTGATCATCTCGCACAAAAAAAATTAGTCATTCAGACCCATGTCTTGGGGCTTATAACAAATCATCAACCCATAGTACTGACTACTGAGCGTCTTTTGATTATAAAAAGCTTAGTGGTTCCCATTGGCCACGCGCCCCCCAAACAAATACGTCGGTTAGCTTATTTAGGCGTATTCCAAATTTGATTGATTGAAGGTTGTTTTTTTGTTTTTCACCTTCTCAACAAATTCCTATGCGTTTATTTAAATCATTTCTTTCAATAAGTTTTTTACTAGGTCATTTTTTCACCTACGGACAGGAAATCACCGGCCGAGTGATGAGTTTAGATTCCGAAGGTAACATGGAAGACCTCATCGGTGCTTCCGTGGTCTATTCCCCTACGCGGGCAGCCACACTCACGGCGGCAAATGGGTATTTTAAATTAGCGGTAAATCGATTTCCCGGTTGGTTAGTCGTTTCCTATGTTGGTTTTCCCACTGATTCAGTTTTCGTTGAAAAGCCCGCTTTCCAGCACATTCATTTAATGGTGAAATCCAATGAATTAAACGAAGTGAAGGTCTTGGCAAATCCCGGCCAAATGGACGGCATGTCCACGCTGCACACTGAAATGATCAGTATGAAAACCTTGGCGAAGGCGGCATGTTGTAACCTTTCTGAGAGTTTTGAAACCAATGCCAGCGTCTCGGTGAATTTTACTGATGGAGTGACGGGCGCTAAACAAATTCAATTATTAGGTCTCTCGGGCAATTATGTTCAAAGCAACATGGAAAACATGCCTTCCATTCGCGGTTTAAAATCCACCTATGGACTTAATTACATACCAGGAACCTGGATTCGTTCCATCGATTTAAGCAAAGGTGTAAGCTCCGTGGCCAATGGTTATGAATCGATGACCGGCGCGATCAATGTCGAATTAATGAAACCGGATACCTCTGACCGTTATTTTCTAAATACCTATGTGAATTCGCAGGGGAGGTATGAGGTAAATCAACAAGCCGCTGTAAAATTGAATAGTCATCTATCAACGGGGATTTTGACGCATTTTTCCCAACAAGCCGCTCGAACCGATGGAAACCAGGATGGATTCATGGATCAGCCCTTGTTTGATTTAATGAATGTCTTGAACCGTTGGAAATACAAAAGCGACGATTGGATTATCCAATGGGGTGCGGGTTATTTACGGGAAAATCGAATGGCTGGTCAAATGGGCTTTGAGGATCAAACGTCTAATCGCTATTTAGTGTATGGTTTCGGTAGCTTAACAAGTCGTTTTGAAGGCTTTGGTAAAATCGCACGCTTGTTTCAAAATAAGCCTTGGAGGGGTTTGGGATTAATTTTAAATACGGTCCAACATACCAATGACTCCTATTTTGCCTTCAAAAACTACAAAGGTCGTCAGCAAAGTTTGTTTGGGAATTTCATTTATCAATCCATTTTAGGGAATACAAACCATGCATGGAAAGCGGGGGCAAGTTTTCTTTATGATTCGTATCAGGAAGCCTATATCGATTCAAGCTTTGCTCGGACGGAAATGGTGCCAGGGATTTTTGCAGAATACACTTGGACCGTTCCGAATCATTTGACCTTGGTATTAGGCCAAAGGGTCGATTGGCATAACCTCTATGGCGCACAATGGATTCCGCGCATGCATCTAAAATGGGATGTGGCTCAGGATTGGATTGTACGGGTTTCCGCTGGAAAAGGGTGGCGGCGAGTGAATCCATTGGCAGAAAATATGGGTTATTTAGCGAATGGGCGTAGAATTCAATTAATGGGTGATTTAAATCCTGTCGAAAAATCATGGAATTATGGCTTTTCGATTACAAAAGATTTGTTCATCGGATCGCGCAAGGCGAATGTAGTTTTGGATGTATATCGGACGGATTTTGAACGTCAATGGATGGTGGATATGGAAACTGCTGGACTATTGCGCATGTATGCTTCGCCTGGGCTTTCCTTTGCGAATAGCGTGCAAGTGGAATTTAATTATAGCCCTGCCAAACGGCTGGAATGTAAAATGGCTTATCGCTGGCAAGATGTTCAGTCGGATTACTGGACGGGAACTGGGAATTTGAGCCGACTTGCCAAACCATTTTTAAACAAAGAGCGCGTGTTGGTGAATTTGGCCTATGCCTTGCCCAATGATGCCTGGAAATTCGATTTCACGTGGCAATGGAATGGCGGTAGCCGAATTCCCAATGCCAAGGCCGGTCATAGCCATGAATTGAGTTCTGCGCTGGTGAATGCACCGGCATATTCAACGTTGAATGCCCAAATTACCAAGAAATTTAAACGAGTGGATATATACCTAGGAGGAGAAAATCTTAGTAATTTTACTCAGGCCAATCCTTTGATGAATGCTACAGATCCTTTTGGTCGCTATTTTGATGCGACGATGATTTGGGGGCCCATCATCGGGCGAATGATTTATTCAGGATTACGTTTTAATATACTTTAAATTCAATAACAATGAAAAAGATGATGTTTGTAGCTACCCTCATGGTAGGCATGTTTGGTGCAATGGCTCAAGGCCAGGAAACACAAAAAGCAGATAATAAGCAAGCTGCTGCGGACAAAAAGGAAGAATACCAATGTCCAATGAAATGTGAAGGCAAAAAGACCTATGATAAAAAAGGTAAATGTCCTGCCTGCACGATGGAATTGAAATTAGTGAAAAAATAAGTTTAACTTATCAAAAAGGCGCTGAGGACAGCGCCTTTTTGATTTTTCAGCCTTCGGGCTAAAAATAAAAGGAATTGAATCGACGCATGCTGCGTCTCAAACTTTGGCAAACCTAAAGGATTGCCAAAGGTGCGGCCTTCGGGCTAAAAATGAAAGGACTTGAATCGACGCATGCTGCGTCTCAATCTTTGGCAAACCTAAAGGAT
>CAIVPF010000059.1 GCA_903907745.1 uncultured Cytophagaceae bacterium
GAAGCACTTGGGATACGTTTTGAGCCGCTTGCATTTCAGTGCTTTGGCTGGAGTTAATGGTTCCCCGCCATTGAATTCCACGGATAAACCCTTCCGATTCTTTGGTCGGACTTATTAATTCTTTAACAAAAGTATCATAAGGTTTATTGGTTTTTAATGAACCATAAAGCCATTTAGTTATTCCAAATCGGCCATTCGTAATGTATCCCGTTCCGGTGTAATCATTGCGAAGCGCATCATTCCAGAACGTCAACCAATGTTGGGCATAC
Source organism: uncultured Cytophagaceae bacterium (assembly GCA_903907745.1). Lineage (GTDB taxonomy): Bacteria > Bacteroidota > Bacteroidia > Cytophagales > Spirosomataceae > Aquirufa. Next base: position 270 of record CAIVPF010000059.1, read on the forward strand.
CCTTCATTGTTGGCTAAAAGCTTGTCAACTAACAATTCTCGCTTATTCGCTTTGGTATCTTTTACAAAATCGTTGATGCTTTCTGGGCTAGGTAATAAACCGGTAACATCTAAATATACGCGTCTAATGTAGGTTTTGTCGTCCACTGAATGTTGCCAAGAAATTTTATTTTTCTTGAAATATTCATTGACAAATAAGTCAATCGGCTGATTTAATCCTGCTGTAGCCTTTGGCAAAGCTGGCATTCTAGGCTCTAATGCAGCCACTCGGTATAAACTTTTTTCTGGACCTGTAGGCCATGGAGCACCTTGTTGGATCCAATATTCCAACATAGCAATGTCCTCTTTGCTAAGACGCTTGCCTTTGGTTGGCATCGCATCATCATGGCCAGCAGGCAATTTAACGCGGCGGATCATATCACTTTTTTCAGGATTTCCGGGAACCAAAATAGGTCCATCCTCGCCACCCTTAAAAATAAATTCTTTCTTGTCTAGGCGTAATCCCCCTTTTGTTTTGGTGGCATTGTGGCAACTATAACAGTTGTGGGCCAATATCGACCTAACATTAATATTTAATTCTTGTAATTGGTTCGCGTTTAGAACCTCGGATGCTTTCAAAGGCGCCTCAGACGGATAGAGGATTCGGTCTTCGGAAATACTTGTTTTCTTTTCTGTACTTGTATTTTCTTCATTTGAATCAACTTCTTCGATGGCGGTGGAAGCACTTTGTGTGGATTTAATGGAGGAATTAGGCCAAGGAGCACCTTGTTTTACCCATACTTCCAATATTTCAATTTCTTTTTTGCTTAAGCGCTTGCCTTTTGTCGGCATGGCATCATCATCACTCGCCGGAAGTTTAATTCGACGAATCATTTCGCTTTTTTCAGGATGGCCAATGACAAGTGCGGGGCCATCTTTGCCTCCTTTTAGGACATATTCTAAAGCATCTAAGCGCAATTTGCCCTTTGATTTTTTGATACTATGGCAGTCATAGCAATGATTTGCTAAAATATTCCTAGCCTCTAGGCCCAAATCTTGTTTTTGATTCTGATCGATGTTGCCTTTTAATTTCTCCACATGGAGTGAAGGATTCAAAGCGATGGTTGATTTTTTCTCCTCATGGGAAGGATCTAAATAATCTTCTCCGTGGGTGAGCTTGGCTCCATAATGCCCCGCAAAACTTACGCCCAAAACAGTCAGGAATAATAGTAATCGGTAGCTTTTTGATTCTTTGGCGATGAACGCATAGAGCGTTAATCCGGATAAAATGGCGGTTACAATCCCAGACCATTGATGTATGGTGATGGAATTTCCGCTAAAGTCGTCTTGATTGATTAAAATAAAGCCTAGTCCAACAGCCAGAGCTGCCGTCAGCGTACCGATCCATAAAATTACCCCAATAGCCGATTGAAATTGATCGGATTTTTTTCTCCAGGCGATGCATTCAAGTACTAATCCAAGCCAAAGGAGACTAATGGGAAAATGTACGACCAAAGGATGCAATCGGCCTAAAATTTGCCAAAGGTCAATGAGTAAATCGTTTTGCAATGGAGGTATCTGTTTAAATAGGCTTTTAAAAACTTGCGATGCAAGCCCTATTTGGGCTTACATCGCAAGGGAATGATAAATATAATTATTTTACTAATTAATTATACCCTGGATTTTGAGTTAAATTTTTATTTATCAAAATCTGAGGGGCAGGAATTGGTAAATAGTATTCAAAATCAGAATACACATAATCTAAAGCATTGAATGCAATTCCACCTCTAACGACAGTTGGATTTGCTTTTTCTTGTGCTCCATGGGCATTCATGAAGGCAGTCAGTTGGGACGGCGTGAGGGTTCTTTGAAGATCGAACCAACGGTGATTTTCGAAAGCTAATTCTACTCGTCTTTCATTGAGAACGGCTGTCCTGAACGCTTCTTTAGATAAACCATCTAAGGCTGCTAAACCAGCTCTTTTTCTTACTTGGTTTAAGTAATCATAAGCCTCGGCATTGGGTCCTGAAACTTCGTTGATGGATTCAGCTAACATCAATAATACATCTGAATACCGTAAAACTGGCCAGTTATTATCTGTACGGCCCGTGATCGTATGTGGATATTGATATTTACTTACATAAGGGATTCCAACAAAATTACCATTCAATGTATAGCCGGATTGTAAAGAAATCGCTTTTCTTACATCGCCAGCTTCGTATGCATTGATCATATCACGGGTCGGAATATTTCTTCCACTCGGAGAGGTATTCGCGAATCCAGTGATGGCACCTAAAGAAAGTCGAGGAGCAAATACATACATGAAGTTACTTTGCTCACCCAAATCGTTTCCTCCTTGGTACTGCACTTCAAAAATAGATTCTACGCCATTCTTTTTAGCTGGATCAAAATTATCCTTATAGTTAGCATTTAAAGCATATCCTAAAGTAGTTACTTGCTTTAAAGTGGAGCTAGCTGCTGCATAATTTTTCTGCGTCAAGTATACTTTTCCTAATAAAGTGAGTGCAGTACCTTGCGTGGCACGACCTTTTAAAACAGCTTTAACCGGAAGCATTTTGGATGCATCGGCTAAATCAGCTAAGATTTGCTTGTAAACATCTGCCTGTGGAGATCTCACTAAATCAAAGGCCTCGTTTGGATTTGTTAATGTTTTGGTAGCCAAAACTACATCTCCAAAATAGCGCACTAAATTGAAATAATGATACGCACGAAGAAATTTGAATTCTCCTTCTAAATTGGTTTTAGCTGTCGCATCAATTTTACTTGCCGCTAATTTTTCCAATGCATAATTGATGTTATACATCGTCGAGTAATGGTTATTCCATAACGTTGAAATTTCTCCATTTCCTTGATTCACAGTGGAATATTCAAAAGCTTCCCAACCCGCTGCACCCCCACGATCTAAGGGATTAAAATCAAAAGTGGTATTATCCGACATCATTTCTTGTTGGATATACGCTGAGTTGGTAATCGTTTGCAATTGGCCATACACTCCATTCAAGGCTTGCTCGAATTGCGTCTGATTTTGATAGAACAAATCACGACCTATTCTCGTAGGATC
>CAIVPF010000060.1 GCA_903907745.1 uncultured Cytophagaceae bacterium
GGCTTTATTGATATCGCGAAAAACGGCTTGATGGAGGGGACTTCGGGCAACGAAGGATTTTCTTCCAAAGTCCACGGAGTTGTGAATTTTTGGGGCGCGATGGTCAATTATGCCTGGATCAATCAAGGCGATGTGCCCCTGTTTAATGTGCATGGAACCGCCGACAAAACCGTGCCCTATGATTCCTCCTTCGCCTACCATGGCTTTGCCTATGGAAGTCAAATCTTATACGAAAGGGCCTTACACGAAGGAATTTCCACGGGGATTAAATTGTCGGAAAATCTAGGACATACCTTGGATAACAATAAAAGTGCGATTGATGCCTCGCTCGAAGAAGTGGGACATTTTCTGTATGCGTTGGTTAATAAGTCGAAAAATTCAGTTGGAATCACCCGTTTTGAAAAAGAAATACAAGCATTTCAGCAGGCAGATCGCAGCGAAACATATTCCAAAAATGCGATTCTCTTTACTGGAAGTTCATTCATTCGGATATGGAAAACGATCAAAACGGATTTGGCGCCGGCGGAAATTATCCACCGGGGTTTTGGGGGCTCGAACATCAGCGAGATGGCCTATTACATTCCTCGCATCGCGTATCCGCATGACTTAAAAGCGATATTCTTTTATACGGGAAGCAATGATCTCACCGTCAGCACCCAGGATAAAAGTCCGCTTCAAATCCTAGAAGCCTATAAATACATCGTGAAATTAGTGCGGATTAAATTCCCGACCATCCCGATTTATTACATTCAAATCTCGCCCAATGAGCGCCGCTGGGCTGTTTGGGATCAAATCCAAGTGGCCAATGAGCTTCTGAAAAATTACTGTGCCTCCACGCAAAATATGCATTACATCGAAACGGCAAGTAAACTGTTAGGCCCCGATGGTAAATATCAGCCGGAATTGCATGTAGAGGACAAATTGCATTTTAATGAAAAAGGCTATGTGATTTGGACCAAAATTATGCGCGAGGCATTAAAGGAAATTAAATAAACCAAGCATCACTGGTTTAAAAAGCATAGATTAGGGCCAGGTATATCCGTTTTAAGGTCGCTTCGACGAAAATAAAAAAAGCCCGACAGATTTCTCCGTCGGGCTTATATTTTACAGGTTGTTTTACAAATTTTTCTTCTTCAATTCACTCACAGCAAATTCCGCCGCGCGAGCGGTCATCGCCATATAGGTCAAGGAAGGATTCACGCAAGAAGCAGAGGCCATCGCCGCGCCGTCTGTCATGAACACGTTTTTAACCTCATGGATTTGATTGTGTTTGTTGACAATCGAATTCTTTACTGATGTACCCATCCGCGCAGTTCCCATTTCATGAATACCTAAACCGATGTGCGTATCTGATTTATTGTAGGCATTGATGTTTTTAAATCCTGCCGCCTCGAGCATTTCCGCCGCGTCATTCATCATGTCTTCCCGCATTTTTAATTCGTTTGGCCCGAAGGATGTTTCGAATTCCAATACCGGTAATCCCCATTTGTCTTTCGCTGTTTGGCTCAACACAAAACGGTTATCAGGATTCGGCAAAATCTCTCCGAAACCACCGAAACTCACGTTCCAACGACCTGGATGCGACAAGCTTTCTTTAAAGTTTGCGCCAAAACCTTCAGCCCCCACGCCACGGCCCCAGCCTTCCCGGCTTGCGCCACCTTGGTAACCAAAACCACGGGAATAGCCCCTCTTGTCTTTGCCCCAGTTTCTGTAACGTGGAATGTATAAGCCATTCGGACGACTTCCGAACATGTAATCATCTTCGAACCCTTCTACGGTGGCACTTGCCCCAGCGCCTAAATGATGGTCCATGATGTTACGGCCTAATTGGTCACTATCATTTCCTAAACCATTTTGGTAACGGCTTGATTTTGAATTCATTAAGATGGACGTTGACCCAATGGCCCCCGCATTCACGAAAATAATTTTCGCATAATATTCTTTAACCGCAAGCGTATTTTGATCGATTACCCGAACACCTTTGGCTTTTTGGCCTGCTTCATCATAAATAATTTCTGATACGATGGCATTATGAATCATCGTCAAACGATTCGTCCGCATCGCCGCAGGTAAAGTAGCTGAAAGCGAACTGAAATACCCGCCGTAAGGACAGCCGCGCATACATTTATTGCGATATTGGCAAGAACCCCGACCGACCGCGGTATGTTGCGGACCCGGTTTCGTTAAGTGCGCGACGCGACCGACAGTTACGGGCCGACCTAATTTCTTATTCATCTCATTTTTGAAATGAATTTCTGGTGCGGTCATCGTCATCGCTGGTAAGAAATCGCTATCTGGCAAAACTTCCAAGCCTTCGGCTTGCCCTGAAATACCTGCAAATTTCTCTACATAAGCATACCAAGGCGCTAGATCATCGTACCGAATCGGCCAATCAGTACCGATGCCATCTTTGGCGTTCGCTTCGAAATCTGATTTATTCCAACGATACGTCTGGCGGCCCCAAAGCAAGGATTTGCCCCCTGTATGATAGGCGCGTAACCAGTCGAAGCCACCTTTTTTCTCGATATACGGATTTTGTTTGTCGTTTTCGAATAAGTAACGGTGCTCTTCATTCGCCGTGTAGCCTGTCCGCATACCTGCCCAATATTCTTCGGCAGCTATGTTATCTGGACGACCGCGGTGAATGAAATCCCAAGGATTTTTCAAAGCCGTTTCATAGCCTTCAATATGCTTAATTTCACGTCCACGTTCTAAAACGGCGACTTTAAGGCCTTTTTCGGTTAATTCTTTAGCAGCCCAACCGCCGGAAATTCCGGAACCCACCACGATGGCGTCAAAGGTTTGGCTTTTAATTGCATCTATATTTAAATTCATCTTGATCTACGAATTGAAAGATTAGTATTGATATGATTTTTGTCCTGGCTTGATTTTAATCGCCTCGAATTTCCCTGGAATAGGCTCATATATAAAAGCCCCAGCGATTCCTTTTTCAGACGTATAATAGCCTAAAAGAGTCAATTCTTTCATCAAGCGCCAGAAAGGCAAGCCCAGATTCGATGCGCTAGCTTCCTTGTCTAGGTTGTCGCCCACCTTGACTTTGCTTAATTGGTAACCCTTCATTAATTCTTTGGTATTGGATTCCAACAGAGTTAAAACAGCCACTTGGCCGTCATGATTTTGGGAAAGGAACTTTGCTTTTTCTAAATCGGCAAGGCCTTTTAAGAAGCTGTTGTGTTCTGGTTTGTGGTAGCAATCGGCCAACATCAATTCGATGAATGCCGGAACACCTGCTTCGATCGCACCGGCTGTGTCGGTTTTTGGAATGATATGTTCCGCAACGGCGGCAACGATTTGTTTTTGTGATTGGCTTAACACAAATGCATCCGCGGTTAATTTTTGGCCGGCCTCTTTTGTTTGCATCGCAAAGAGCGTGGGAGCGCTGAGCGTTCCGCCTAGCATCATCGCAATTCGGGAGACTGCCTCTCGTCTATTTAACATGATTTAAATTTTTTAATGTAAAGGGATTATACCCTGGTTTGCTTTCTGAGAAAGAAAACAAATTTACTGAGTTTATTGACATTTTAGCATTTCCTTCAGGCTCTTTTTTCCCTTTTAAAAACAAAAACGCTGACCAGGAAAACCCGGCCAGCGTTAATCAAAACACTTATCACAAATATATTAATAGCCTGGATTTTGCTTTAAATATCCTGGCAAGTTTGATGCTCCGTCGATGGCGGTTTGAGGAATCGGGAAGATTCTTCTGTTTTTGTCGGTGTTTGACTTTTCAGTCCAAGCACTTTCGTATTTGCCAAAGCGGATCAAATCCGTTCTGCGATGCATTTCCCAATACAATTCAAATCCTCTTTCGCGAAGTAAAATATCCAAATCAATGGAAGTCAAAGAAGACCCTGCTGGTGTGTTAGCCGTTCTAGCCGTTCTCACTTTGTTCACATCCGCTAGTGCACCAGCTGCATCGTTCGACTTGCGTAATTTAGCTTCAGCACGCATTAAATACACATCCGCCAAACGAACGATCGAAATATCCGCTTCACCATAGTTCCGACCTGATTGTGATTTTTTAGAGAATTCATATTTCTCTACACGAAATCCTGTGCTGTAATCGCTACCGGCTGTTGAGAAATCTATCACTTCTGTATGAATTACTGGAGGATAGGGAGCGGCTTTACGCGTATTGTAGATTTTACCAACTTTAAATTTACCATCTGGACATTTTAAGAAAGCGCCACCTGAATATTGCAAACCGTATTGTTGGCCTCGCAAAATACCTCGGTCGATATTGTAATCTGCCTCCGCGATACACTCGTCAGTCGGTTTGATATTTTGCTTGTAGAAACGTGGATCCGCATCGGCAGGATCTACGTTTTTGTATAAGCCCACCCATGAACGATAAAAATCAGACGTAATCGCAGGACCATCTGTTCCGTTGGCTGCTGGATAGGCTGGCAATGGACGTTGATCATTCGCTAATGAGAAATAAGACAAGCGGTTATGTCCATTCAATTCAGCGCGTTGGTCAATCGCAAAGATCAACTCTTTGTTGTCATGATTTGCATTTCCAAAAATGGCCCAATAATCTGAGGCCAAGCTATATTGTCCCGAATTAATGATCTTATCTGAATACTCGATCACCTTATCCATATCTTCCGCTTTAAACGTTAAAGTGGGGGCATAAATATCACGATATGAAGCTGCATTCAAATACAAGCGAGCTAGTAGGCCCCAAACAGCGCCTTTCGTTAAACGTCCAGGTCCAGCACTTGTTCCTACAGCTGGTTCGATAGCCAACAATTCCGACTTGATGTATTCAACCGCTTTATCGCCACGCAAAATCGTAGAAACGTCTCCTAAGTCTTCTTTGGCAAAAGCTACTCCAAACATGTCGAGCATTAACATATTGTAAAATGCGCGCATACCACGAGCCTCCGCTAAGTACAATGGAGCCGCTGGTTCTTTGGAAACTTTTAAAGATTGAATGGCCGTAACAGCACGAGAGATTCCTATCAAAAGAATATTCCAATGGTTTTTCACGTTAGGATCCGTACTCATTGTTTCATGTTTGTGTAGGGATAAATAAATCCCGTTATCACCCCAATCCGTACCCCCGCGATAAGGCAAAATCGCTTCATCCGTAGAAATTTCGTTTAATGCGAAATGCACGGTATGTTGATATAAGGATGGTAATGCTGCGTATACAGGGGCGATTGCTCCTTCCGCTGCTTGCTTATCAGTTAAGCCCGCGGCATTATATTCGTCTAAAATGACCTCGTTTAGGTTGGTACAACTGTATAATACCAGCATGCCAAAAACAAGAATGGAAACTTTTTTTATCTTTTTCATTTTCTGTGTTCTATTTATTAAAATGTAAGATTTAAACCGAAGATGACAGATTTAGCTTTAGGATAACTCAAATAGTCAATCCCGTACGAAGAAATTCCTCCGATTTGGCTGTCTTTATTTACCTCAGGATCGTATCCATCATAGGCGGTAGCGATCCATAAATTTTGTCCTGTCAAAGATACCCGGGCCGTAGAAATCCATTTTTTGATTCCTAATTTTTGTGTATCAAAACTATAGCCAAGCGTCGCGTTGTTTAAACGAATAAATGCACCATCTTTTAAATAACGTGTGGATACCGGAGCTGCATTACTCGTTGATTCATTTGTTTGTTCAAATGCCGCTGGTATTACGTTGTTGTTTTTAGAGATTTTCAACTTATAAAATGTTGAGTTCGCCGTATTGTCATAAATTTTATTTCCTGAGACCCCATTAAACTGCAAGGATAAATCAAAACCTTTATACGATACGTTTCCAAAGAAGTTGTATTGTGTGGATGGTAAAGCGGTTCCTGCTGCAATCCGATCCTTATCCGAAACGATACCGTCGCCATCCGTGTCGCGGTACATGCTCATTCCTTTTGCGTCAAGGCCAATAAATTCCTTCAAGAAAAATGTTCCGATGGGTTGTCCATTTACGTAGCCATTGATCGTTGCAGAAGTCAAGCCAGAACCTGACGCTCCCCCAGATTGAATAACGGTATACGGAGAATTTACTACTTCGTTTTTGATTAGGGTAAGGTTACCCCCTACATTGTATTTCCAACCGCCCGCGCTGGTTAATTTATAATCTAGATCTAATTCTAAACCACTGTTATTGATTTCCATGTTCGCCACATTTGCCCAAACCGAACTAGCTGGTTGAACTGGGTCGGATGGAATAATTTCCAATAAGATATTTCCAGACACCTTTTTGAACACATCAATCGATCCAGATAATGCACCGTTTAAGAACGCGAAATCTAAACCAACGTTCGACTGCGTCGAAACTTCCCACTGAATATTTGGATTAGCAATACGAGAATAGGTGATGCCCGGCACATAACTAGTTCCATTATCCAATGGATAAGTCGTGGTTCCTGAAACAGAGGCCGTAAATAATGGCTGCGTGATTTTCGGTGGAATTTCTTGGTTACCTGTTTGTCCCCAGCCTCCACGTAATTTCAAATTACTAATGGGTGAGTTTTTCAAGAATGGCTCTTCCGATAATCTCCACCCTAAAGAGAAGGATGGGAAAATACCATACTTGTTATTTGAACCAAACTTAGATGACCCATCCGCACGAACCGTTGCGGTTACCAAATACTTATCTGCGTATTGATAATTCAAACGAGAATAGAAGGATTGCAATTCATTGATGAATGCCGCACCCCCTGGTTTGTTCGTCGCCAAAGTTAATTCTTGTCCGATACCTGGATTGTAAATCGGCTCTGTAGGAACAACCGGGAATTTATTGATACTCCACGTTCTCCACAGGTATTGAATTTTTTGGTACGAATGACCAATTAAAGCAGAGAAATTGTGATCGCCTTGCTCGAAATTATAGGTCAAATAGTTTTCAATTAAACTATTTTGATTACTTGTATTATAAGTATCTAATCGACCGTTTTGTTGAGGTACTAAATTCGCCAAGGACTGCACATCACGAACAGATGTGGAATTGTCATAGCCATAATTCAATTTATATACCAAACCCTTCGCTAATTTAATGGAAGGCGAGATGTTCGCAATAAAGCGATTGGTCGTGTTCACATCCTTGTTTAATTGAAGGGTCAATAAAGGATTCGACGCATTCAAAAATTTCGCGGGTGTCACGCCATCTGCCTCATAGGCTGGAAGGGTTGGGTTATTCGAAATAGCAGTTCCTAATAAATTATCGATCTGAGGACGTTCGTTGATGACATTCGAAAAGCTAATGTTCGCATCTAGAACAACGCGATCGTCCCAGAATTTTTGGGTAGCATTCATACGGCCTGAAAGACGATCCAATTGATTGTTTTTCAAGATACCTTGTTGAACCTGCGCCCCAAAGGATGCATAATAGGTCAATTTATCCGCGCCACCACCCAAACTTAAATTGTGGTTTTGCGTCATCGCGTTACGAGTAATTTGATCTTGCCAATTCGTATTCGAAGAAAAATCTTCCAATATACCTCCGTTCTTACCTACTTGCGAACGGAAATCTGCCGCTGATAAAACGGGCAATGGTCTTGCGATGGAAGAAAAGCCAACACTTGATGAAAAATTAACGGTAGAAAAACCTGCCTTTCCTTTTTTCGTTGTGATTAAAACGACCCCATTCGCACCGCGCGCTCCATAAATGGCTGTCGCAGAGGCGTCTTTTAATACGTCGATTTTCTCGATGTCTTGTGGGTTCAAAAAGTTTAATGGATTTCCGCCGCCCGTGCTCGAATTGTCTAAAGCCAATCCGTCAATGACAAATAAGGGCGTACTTCCTGTACGAAGTCCTCCCGGTCCACGAATCGTGATGCCTTGCGTTCCGCCTGGCTCGCCCGTCGCGGATGTCACATTAACACCGGCTACTTTTCCTTGTAATAATTGCTCTGGGGAGTTGATAATACCTTTATTAAAGGCCTCGCTTGAAACAGATTTTACGGAACCCGTTACGTCTGTTTTCTTTTGCGTACCATAACCCACAACGACCACTTGCTCTAAACTAGACGCATTGGGTTTCAAGGATACATCGATGATAGAACTATTTCCTACCTTAACTTCTTGGTTATCATAACCTAAAAAACGAAATACTAAGACTGCATTTGCGTCGGATACACTAATGGAATATTGTCCATTAGCATCTGCGGTTGCCCCTTTGGAGGTTCCTTTTACGAGGACATTTCCGCCAATTAAGGCCTCCTTTGTCACCGCATCCACCATTTTTCCTTTAATCGTTCTTCCGGAACCCTGTCCAAAAGTTAAAAGTGGCACCAAGCCCAATAACATGAGTAACATAGAGATTCCTCTCATGCCCCTAAAATTAGCTTTCAATGTCCCTTTTTGATTGGGTACGTTTTTGTTCATACTGTTGTTTTTAGATTTAATAAGTGATTAATGTTGTAAAACAATCTTCATAAAGAGCCTTACAAAAAATTAAAAAACAAAACTAGATGAAAAAAGTAAGGCCTAGATTATTGAATTATTTCGAAATGATAAATCAATTAATTCCTAATAAAATGAAATTTTTTAATGTGCTAACATGTCACTTATTTCGTCCTATTTATTCCCATAAAAATTTGGAAGGAAACATGGATTTTGCTTTTAAATAGAATATTTCAACGAGAGAATTGGGATATTTCCTTTCCCCTGACTAAATTTCAAATTCGAAAAACCAATTAACTATGTCACAAGCGAATCCTGAATTCGATAATAATAAAATTCCAATCCAAAAATTATGGCAAGTCATCCTGGCCTCCTCCGTCGGGACCGTCATCGAATGGTATGATTTCTATATTTTTGGAAGCCTTTCTGCCATCATTTCCCTTTCATTTTTTCCAAAAGACGATCCTACCGCCGCCTTTCTTTCCACCCTCGCAGCTTTTGGCGCAGGCTTCGTCGCACGGCCCTTTGGTGGAATTATCTTTGGCCGTTTAGGTGATCGGATCGGTCGGAAATACACCTTTTTACTGACACTCTTATTAATGGGGGGATCCACCTTTGCGATCGCCTTTATTCCTTCTTATTCTGAAATAGGGCTAATCGCACCGGCCATTTTATTGGCGCTTCGGATTGTCCAAGGTCTCGCCTTAGGCGGAGAATATGGCGGTGCCGCCACCTATGTAGCTGAATATGCGCCAGATGCACACCGTGGAAAATACACGGCCTATATTCAAACGACCGCCACGCTTGGATTTTTTGTGAGTATCATCGTGGTCCTCATTTGCCAAAACATCATGGGCGATACCGCCTTCCGTGACTGGGGCTGGCGCGTACCTTTTGCGCTTTCCGGAATTTTAGTGGTGGTGTCCTATTTCATTCGTCGGAATATGCATGAATCACCCCTTTTTGCCAAATTAAAAGCCGAAGGTCGCTTATCCCAAAATCCATTAAAAGAGGCTTTTGCATCAAAGTCGAACCGCCGGCTTATGCTCATCGCGATGTTTGGAGCCATTGTGGGCCAAGGGGTCGTGTGGCATACGGGCCAATTTTACGCCCAAATCTTTATCAATAAAATCCTTCAGGTGGATTTTGTGACAACGAATTTAATCATCGCGGCTTCTTTGGTCGTTGGGACGCCCTTATTTGTGGTATTTGGGTCTTTGTCCGACCGCGTAGGCCGCAAAGTCATCATGTTAGGTGGTATGGCGCTGGCTGCCATTTTCTATTACCCTTTGTTCGCTTGGATGTCGGATATCGTGGACGCCGAGGGGACGATGGTGAATGGCGCGGTCCAATTAACCCGCTGGGGTCAAGCCGAACTCTCCTTTATTTGCTGTCTCTTAGTGACCTTTGCCGCGATGGCCTATGGGCCGATTGCCGCTTTTTTAGTCGAATTATTCCCCACCAAAATTAGGTATACCTCGCTGTCTATTCCCTATCATTTCGCGAATGGCATTTTTGGAGGTTGTGCGCCTTTTGTGGCGACGTGGTTAGGTGCCGTGACACATTCGAATTTTGCGGGGATTTTTTACCCGATAACCTTGGCCGCCATCACGGTCATTGTAGGTGTTATTTATTTGCCAGAAACCAAAGGAAGACCCATCATGGATTAATCGCTATGGAATATTTTCAATGGAAATTTAAAGAAAATTTCCATTTAAGGAGTACCAAAATTAATTATTGTCCTCTCTAAAATAAACACATGGAAAAAATATTTAAAGAGGCAATTGAGAAAGAGGCCTTATTGGCCACCCGTCGGCACTTTTTAAGTAGCTTAGGAACGGGCATAGGTGCTTTGGCGATGGGCTCGTTTTTGGGAAGTTGCGGCACACAAAGCGCCGTCAAAACCTCTTCTCTTAAAATTCCACCCCATTTTGGAAAGGCAAAATCGGTGATTTTTTTACATATGGCGGGGGCGCCGTCCCAACTAGAACTCTTCGATTACAAACCCGTCCTAGCGAAATTTGATGGCAAAGAATGTCCCAAAGAACTCATTGAAGGTAAAAAATTCGCCTTCATTCGGGGCATTCCTAATCTGCTCGGGCCTAAAGCTAATTTTGCACAATACGGCCAAGCCGGACATTGGATTTCCGATCACATGCCCCATTTGTCCACGCAAGCCGATAAAATCACCTTCTTGAAGGGGATGTATACGGATCAATTTAACCATGCCCCGGCTCAATTACTCATGCATACCGGATCTGCCCGTTTGGGCCGACCGTCCATGGGCTCCTGGGTCAGTTATGGCTTAGGTTCTGAAAATGAAAATTTACCCAGCTTCATGGTCTTGGCTTCGGGCGGAAAAAATCCGGATGCTGGAAAATCGGCCTGGGGAAGCGGATTTCTCCCTTCGATTTACCAAGGCGTTCAATGTCGCTCCGCCGGCGAACCCGTTTTATTCATTCAAAATCCCGCGGGCGTCAATACAGACATTCGCAAAGCAAGCATCGATGCAATCAATGCGGTAAACCAAGAAACCTTCCAGGAATTTGGTGATCCCGAAACCGTGGCGCGCATGGGTCAATATGAAATGGCCTATAAAATGCAAAGTTCGGTGCCCGAGGTGATGGATATCAGCAAGGAGCCCGCGTATATACATGAATTATATGGGACAAAGCCGGGGGAGGAAGCTTTTGCGAACAATTGTTTATTGGCCAGAAAAATGGTCGAACAGGGCGTTCGTTTTGTCCAATTATTCGACTGGGGCTGGGATTCGCATGGAACGAGTAAAAGCGGTTCGGTCGACTGGGGTCTGCATCAAAAATGCTTAGAAACCGATCGGGCGATTTCAGGATTACTGATCGATCTAGAACAGCGTGGACTTTTGGAGGAAACGCTGATCGTCTGGGGAGGGGAATTCGGTCGCACGCCGATGCAGGAAAACCGAGAAGGAAAGACACAAGATTATTTTGGTCGGGATCATCATACCGATGCATTCACGATGTGGTTAGCCGGTGGAGGCATTAAACCTGGGTTTTCGTTTGGTGAGACGGATGAACTTGGTTACGCAACTGTCAATGGGAAAACTTCCATTTACGACCTTCAGGCGACCATTTTGCATTGTTTGGGCATCGAACACGAATCCTTCACATTCCCATTCCAAGGACGGAATTTCCGCCTGACCGATGTCTTTGGCAAAGTCATTCAACCTATTTTGGCATAAACCATGAAACAGATTTGGCTATTTCTGGGTGTAATTCTCGCGGGTTTTGGCGGCTATCTTTTCTATCCTCGGCCCACGGAATTAAGCGTGGATTATAGTACGCAAATCAAGCCTATTTTAAATAAAAATTGCATTTCCTGCCACGGAGGCGTGAAAAAACAAGCCGGATTTAGTTTGCTTTTTCAAGAGGAAGCCTTGGGCAAAACGGAATCTGGACATGCAGCCATCGTGCCCTTTCATCCGGAGAAATCGAGTTTTATTCAGCGGCTGCATAGCAAGAATCCGGAGGAGAAAATGCCTTATCAACGGCCCTCACTAAGCAAAGAAGACATCGAATTATTAACCATTTGGGTCAAAGAAGGCGCAAATTGGGGAGAACATTGGGCCTATCAAGCACTCCAAAAACCATCGATTCCAACAGGTTCTTGGTGGAAACAATTGCTTTCTTTTGTGGGCATTCATGCAGGCTGGGAGCAAAATGAATTGGATTATTTTGTTCGGGACGCCCAAAAAACCCAGGGCTTATCCCCCGCCGATAAGGCCTCGAAATCAGAATTACTTCGCCGGCTCAGCCTCGACCTCATCGGACTTTCGCCTAGTCCACAAGAATTTGCGGATTTTGAAAAAGACGGGTCGGACAAGGCCTATGAAAAACAAGTGGATCGCTTGTTGAAGTCGCCGCAATTTGGTGAAAAATGGGCTTCCATGTGGATGGATTTAGCGCGCTATTCGGACACGAAAGGCTATGAAAAAGACGATGCGCGAACCATTTGGAAATACCGAGATTATGTCATCGCAGCCTTTAATCAGAATAAGGCCTATGATCAGTTTATTAAGGAACAATTAGCTGGCGACTTGCTTGAGAATCCAACCGAATCGGATTATGTAGCCACCGCTTTTCATCGAAATACGACGAACAACGATGAAGGCGGCACCGAGGACGAAGAATTTAGAACCGCGGCAATTCTCGATCGGGTGAACACGACATGGGAAACTTTGCAAGGGACCAGTTTTGGGTGCGTTCAATGTCACTCTCATCCCTACGACCCCATTCGCCATGAGGAATATTACAAATTCATGGCCTTTTTTAATAATACACGGGATGAGGATATCCCGGATGATTCTCCGAATTACCGCCATTTCAAGGCAAAAGACCAAGGAAAATTGGATAGTTTAAGGGACTATTTATTAACTCAGCCCAAGCAAATACAAAAGGAGTGGAACACGGTGCTACGTTTCGTTGAACCTAAAATTCATCCGCATTGGGCAGATCAATTTGTCAACGGCGCTTTAGCGGATAACAAATATTTAGCCGTTCGTCATGGCGGTTCCGTACGCTTTAAAGCCGTGCCAATGATGGGAAAAACGGACTTGCTAATTGCCTGCAAAAACCGAGGGCCGGCTCCTACTTATGTGACGATTCGACTGGGCAACAAAAAAGGGCCAATTGTCACGCGCATCAAATTAGATACCACGCTGCAAGAAAAATATGCAAAACCTAAAGGTCTATGGTCGAATGGCTGGGCCTATGCCTTTTTTAAAATACCAGCCCTAGCAGGAAAACAAGATTTAGTTTGGGAATTCCAAAATGCGAAAACCAAGCCCGATGAAACGACGGTGACGATCGGATTCTGGAATATGATTCCTAGCGTTCCAGAAAACTTAAAATCCACGGATTTTCAAAAAATCGCTTTTCAGATCATTTCATCCGCACCTGAGGTGACGACCCCTGTATTATTAGAAAACCCGGATGAATTCAACCGGCCTACGCACATGTTTACACGAGGATCTTGGTTAAATCCCGGCCAGAAGGTAACCAGGGGAATTCCTGGAATCTTTAAAACTTCGGGAATAAACGACCGACTCGCTCTCGCCGAATGGATGGGAGGAAAACAAAATCCCCTCACAGCACGCGTGGCGGCGAATCGCTTTTGGGAACAATTGTTTGGGACGGGCATCGTAGAAACGCTAGAAGATGTGGGAAGTCAGGGATTGCCACCTGTGAATCAGGGTTTATTAGATCATTTGGCCTATCAGTTTCAATATACGTTTAAATACAAGCCAAAGGAATTCTTGAAATACGTGGTGATGTCAGCGACCTACCAGCAACAGTCCATTGTCTCCGAGAAAACCCGAGAAAAAGATCCCTATAACCGCTATTTGAGCCGTGGCCCACGTGTTCGTTTAAATCCGGAAGCCATTCGGGATCAGGTATTGCTTTGGGCGGGCTTGTTGTCGCCGAAACTCGGCGGACCGAGCGTGATGCCTGAACAGCCAGATGGAATTTGGAATGCCCCCTATAGCGGCATGCAATGGAAAAAAAGTGATGGGGAAGATCAGTGGAGGCGTTCCTTGTATACCTATTGGCGACGAAGCAGCCCTTATCCCACGATGGTTTCTTTCGATGCGGGAACCCGTGATGTGTGTTTGTCGAGGCGCATCCGGACCAATACCCCGATGCAGGCGCTGAACATTATGAATGACCCCGTGTTCATCGAGGCTGCTCAGTTTTTTGCACGAAAATACCCGCAACTTGAGGGAAAATCCTACATCGAAAAAGCCTATCAGGACATGTTTGGCATTTCGATTCCAACCAAAAAAACGGCGCCTTTGCTCTCATTTTACGAAAAAATGGAAAGCTATTATGCTTCCCATCCGAAAGAGACCTTGGCCTTTTTGAGGCTTTGTCCGGATAATACCGTACCGAAAAATCCGGCGCGCTTAGTGGCAAAAACGCTATTGGCTAACACCTTATTTAACATCGATGAAAGTATTAATAAACCATAATCCCAATAATTCCTTACATTGTATCCTCAAAACCTATTAACTATGAACGAGCATTTACCGCGCAGAGACTTCTTGAAAACAAGTTCAGCGCTGATTGGCGGATCGCTTTTAACCTCAAACCCTATGAAAAAAATTGCCCCAAAAGCCGGAGAAATTGTCCTAGGACATGGAAATTTTAAATACAAAGTAGTACCCAACTGGGGTATTCTAGACGCTGGGAAAAACCCAGTGAACGACTGCCATGAAATGGTGGAAGACGCGAAAGGCCGATTGATCTTATTGACGAATGAAGTCAAAAACAACGTCATTATTTACGACAAATCAGGTAAATTATTGGAGACTTGGGGCCATTCCTATCCAGGTGCTCACGGTTTGACGATTTTAAATGAAGGCGGCGAACAATTTTTATTGATTTGCGATAATACCCGCCACCAAGTCATTAAAACGGATTTAAAAGGAAAAGAAATATTTAAAATCGAATACCCAAAGGAAACCGGCGTTTACGATCATCCAAACCAATTTGTTCCCACCGAAACCGCAGTCAATCCAAAGAACGGAGACATCTATGTAGCCGACGGTTACGGAGCGAATTACATCACACAATACGATTCCAAAGGACAATATATTCGCCATTTTGGTGGAAAAACGAATGAGTATGCGGATGATAAATTCAACTGCTGCCATGGCGTTTTAGTGGATACGCGTGATCCGAACAACTGGACTTTGTTAATCACAGACCGCGTAAATAACAGCTTGAAACGATTCACCTTAGATGGTAAATTCATCACACGTTATCACCTTCCTGGTTCATTTGTTTGTCGGCCGGTTTTACATGGCGACTACATCATCGCCGCTTGTTTCAGAAGCACGGATGGATCGTGGGTAGGTTCAGGCTATGTACAAATTTTAGATAAGAACATGAAGGTCGTTTCTACACCGGGTGGTTCGGAGCCGATCTACAAAAATGGCGTTTTACAACGTCAGTACAAAGAGGACGAAAACAAAGTGTTTATCCATCCCCATGATGTGTATGCAGATTCAGATCATAATATTTATGTTCCGCAGTGGGCCTCTCAAAAAACCTATCCTATTAAGTTAGAACGAATTTAGCCTACATGATTTTATTGGACGCTGGCCCATCGGATTGGGTATTGTTTTTTGGACATTTTCACCCGGTATTGGTTCACTTGCCCATCGGCATGCTGCTCATCGCCGTGATCATGTACTTTTTTGCATCCAAAAAATCAGTACCCTATGTCTTTTTCTGGGCATTTATCAGTGCTGTATTTTCTTGTTTGATGGGTTGGGCCCTGTCCCAAAGTGGCGAATACGATGAAAATACCCTGTTTTTTCACCAATGGCTCGGTGTGGCGGTGGCGGTCCTTTCCGGGGCGCTTGCCTACATGACCGCCTATTGGTCCCAAGACGCCGCGATGGCCCGACTGATCAAACCCTTTTTGTTTGTGTCGGTTGCCCTAATCACGCTCACGGGACATTTTGGTGGAAATTTAACGCATGGATCGGATTATTTAACGGCCTATTTACCCCAACCGATTCGCGGCTGGGTAGGCATGGAGCCTCGGGCCGAACAAGGGGGGGCTAATGAGCCCGCCATTCGGAAAATTGCGAATATTGAAGCGGCATTGATTTACCAGGATTTAGTCCAACCGGTCCTCAAACAAAAATGCTGGTCCTGCCACAATGCCGAAAAACAAAAAGGCAAATTACGCATGGATTCTCCAGCGTTTTTAATGACGGGCGGCGAGGATGGCGCCATCATTAAAGCTGGATTTCCCGAGGAAAGTGAAATCATTAAGCGGCTTTTATTGCCCGACAGCGACGAGCATCACATGCCCCCAAAAGGCAAACCAGGATTTAGCGAAGAGGAAATCAGTATTTTACATTGGTGGTTAAAAGAGGGTGCGGATTTCAAGAAAAAAGTAAAAGACGCAAGCGCCGATGCGAAAATTAAAACCATTTTAAAACGCTATAGCAGCGGAGAAAGCTCGGGGCCCTATCTGTCGCCTGTGTTCAAGATGTCGATTTCAGAAGCCGATGAATCCGATGTAAAAGACCTACAAAAATTGGGGCTTTTGGTCAATCCAAGTGCGAAAGACCAGCCCTTTTTAGAGGTCAATGCCGTCAATGCTTATGGATTAGGCGATAAGGAATTGGAGGCTTTGGTGAATATCCAAGATCAAATCGTGAGCCTTAAATTAGGGAAAACGAAAATCAGTGACGCTAGCATGAAACAGTTGGCCACCATGCCCCTGCTCATTTTCCTTGCTCTGGATCACACCAAGGTCAGCGATAAAGGCCTAACTTCTTTAGAAGGCCTCCGCTATTTGGAATCGTTGAATCTGTATGGCACCCAAGTAAGTGATGCAGGATTGGCGTCTTTGGCGAAAATTAAATCCCTTAAACATCTATATGTTTGGCAAAGTAAAGTCACCGATGCGGGTTTAGCAACCTTTAAAAAAGCAAGGCCCGGAGTACAAGTCGACAATGGATTTAAGGGGAAATGGCCGCTCGAAATTGATACTATCCGTGTAGAGGAGAAAATGAAATAGTATGAGACTTCCTTTTCATTATCTATGGGCTGTTTGTTGGTTGATCTTACCCGTAGGCACATTGGTCGGGCAAGCCTCCCAAAAAGTTAGTTCCCAACATAGCCAGGCCAAAAACATTTTAATTCTTTACAGCGACGACCAAAGCTACCGAACCATTCAGGCCTTAGGAAATAAGGAGATTAGGACGCCGAATATGGATTGGTTGGTTCGGCATGGCTTAACATTCCAACAGGCCCATGTCATGGGTGGACATCAAGGCGCGGTTTGCATTCCTTCGCGGGCCATGTTATTAACGGGCCGCTATGTAAATCGATTACTAAATGATGGCGGAATTATCCCCGATAGCCTGATCAGTCTGCCCGAAATTTTGCGTCAAAAAGGCTACACGACTTTTCATACCGGGAAATGGCATAGCGATAAAGAGTCCTATGCGCGGATGTTTTCAAAGGCGGACCATATCTTTTTTGGCGGAATGCACTTTCCGAAAGAAGGTGGGCAGGAACATCCTCGGGTTAATCATTTTGATTCGACGGGCAAATACCCGATTGAAAAAAGTTTTCTAAGCGACACTTATAGTTCGCAATTGTATGCACAAACGGCGATTGATTTTCTCGCTAGCAAGTCGGCGAAAGAAAAGCCATTTTTTTGTTACGTAGCATTTACATCGCCCCACGATCCTAGGACTCCGACCGCAAAATTTGCCAAAGCCTATGATCCGGCCAACATCACATTGCCGCCTAATTTCTTGCCCGAACATCCCTTTAATAATGGCGATTTAAATGTGAGAGATGAAAATTTGTTGCCCCACCCAAGAACCACAAGCGCCATAAAAGAGGACATTGCAGCCTATTATGGTATGATTTCGGAGCTGGATGAGCAAATTGGACGGATTATAAGCACCCTGAAAAAAGAGGGATTATTGGAGAAAACCTTGATTGTTTTTGCGGGGGACAATGGGTTGGCGATGGGCCAACATGGCCTTTTGGGAAAACAAAATTTATACGAACATAGCATTCGCGTGCCTTTGGTTTTTGCTGGGTCAGGCATTCCAAAAAATGTAAAAAATAATTCATTCGTTTATTTGAGTGATATCACGCCGACGATTTATGAGTACTTGGGAATCCCGGCCCCCAAAACCGTAGAAGCCAAAAGCCTCGGTTCGATCATCCGTAACCCGACAAAATCAGTCCGCGAAAACATTTATAACGTATATGGACATTGGAGCAGAAGCATCAAAACCAAAGACGGCTACAAATTGATTCTGTATAATGTGGATGGCGTACAGACGACCCAACTGTTCAACCTTAAATCAGATCCTTGGGAAAAACATAATTTAGCACAAAAGAAAAGTCGCATGAAGCAAATTCAACAAATGCGAAATCTCTTAAAAAAGGAAATGCTAGAAAAACACGATAATCTACATATCGACCTGCCTGATTGGGGAAGGACCGCCAATCAGAAGTCCTCAGGCAGCTAATTTTTTAATCGTATTTCTGTGGGCCTATATCCAATTCGATGGCTCATGACGTAGAGCGAATCTCCCTGATTTAGCGAAAAAGCTTGGGTATATACTTGCCATGGGCCCTTGGCTTTCTTTCTAAACCCAATGGACGCACCGGCTGTGGGGCATGATAATTTAACTAGGCCATTCGTCCTATCGACTATCGCCTTTTCGGTAACTGGAGGATTCGCCTGGCCGTTCCACCATTTTTTGAGCAAATCTACCTCGTTGATCGCCCCCAAATCTCCATAGCGATTCATCCATTCCTCGTGCTTTTTCCTCAGTTCAGCTAATTTCGCGGCATAGGCTGGCTTTGATGCTAAGTTTACAAATTCATAAGGGTCATTTTGGGTGTCAAATAATTCTTCCTTCACTTTAGTCGTCCGGAACCAATACATCTGCGCTTCGTTTAATTTCCCTTCCTTTTTCAGGGCTAATATATGGGGCATTAATGGATTTTGTAGGCGGTATTTGATATCCTGATAATAAGGCTTTTCGGGCATGTAATTCCGTAAATATTTAAATCGACCATCGCTTACCGCCCGCACCCGATCGTATTCCGAATCCATCCGATCTCTCGCCGCGTAAATGTATTTTCGTTGGGCCTTCGCTTTTTGCGCGCCTAAAAAAGCCTGTCCTTGCATGTTTTTAGGAATGGGCACGCCGGCCACGGAAAGGATGCTAGGGCCAAAATCCACAAAACTGACCAATTGCGCATCCGTTGTCCCCTTCGCCAAAAATGGCGCCTTGATTAATAAAGGGACTTTCAAGCCCCTTTGATACAATTCACGTTTCACGAAGGGCAGGCCATCGCCATGATCGCTGTAAAAAAACAAAATCGTGTTATCGTAAAGTCCGTCGTCTTTCAACTGCTGAATAAGTTCCCCTACCTGCTTGTCCATCACCATGACATTAGATAAGAAGCGAGCGATGACATGTCTGCTTAAGCTATCATCTGGATAATAAGGCGGCACATCGACAGACTTTGGATCCACGAATAATGGTTCTTTTTCGCGCACCCACACTTGAGATTCATGGGTTACTTCTAAATTAAATACGGAATAAAAGGGTTGGTTTTTGTCAGGCCTATTTCGCCAATGTCCCTTTTTACTGCTTTCATCCCAAGCCGTAACGGGTGCCTCAAATTGATAATCTTGTTTGGCATTATTCGTGCAATAATAACCTGCCATACGCAAATATTCAGGAAAGCATTTCACGCCGGCAGGAATCAGGGCGGAATAAGGTGTAAGCCCTGGCGGATAATCGTTGGTGGCTGAAGCCGAAAACCCCAAAGTCCGCATGTTATGTCCCCCGATGGAGGTTTGGTAATTCCCCGTGATGAGCGCGGACCGACTTGGGGCGCAGACACCCGCCGTGGAATAGGCCTGCGTATAGCGAACGGATTCTTTGGCCAGCTGATCCAAAACCGGGGTTTTGGCCACTTTTTCTCCGTAGGAACCCAGGTGAGGAGACATGTCTTCGCAAACAATCCAAACGATATTCGGTCGGGAGGCCGCTGGTTTAACCTGTGCAAAAAGGCTGGTACAAGTAAAAAGAGTACAAAGAATTAGTCTTATATTTCGTTTCATAAACCTGTTTTAATCCATGAAATTTGTAAAATATTTTTCAATATTTAGTCTATTTGTTGCTAAATCTTTCGGACAAATTCCCGCCGACTGGCTCATCCAGCCTCCCACCCAAAAAGCCAGCATCGCGATCCAGGGCAAATACATCACCTTAGCGAATGGCCTAAGTCGAAGAATCTTTTACCTGGGCGAAAATCTTGCCTGCATCGATTATCAGAATCTGAGCAATGGCCAACAATTATTGCGTGCCGTACATCCGGAAGCCCGCATTAGCTTAAACGGAAAATCCTATCCCGTGGGAGGCATGGAAGGACAAAAAGAACGTGCCTATTTCAAAAAAGGCTGGGAAGAAAAACTCAGCGCCGGAAAAGAAGATTTTCGATTTGTCCGTTATCAAATCCAGGATATGAAACCTTTTTTGGCCTGGACCCGAAAAACCTGGGCGACGAATCCCCTACAAGCCACAGGGAAACAAATCGATTTCGAATACGAGTCCCCATTGCCCGAATTAAAAAACATCCGCGTCATCGTGCATTACCAAATCTTGGATGGAATGCCACTGATAATCAAATGGCTTTCTATCGAAAATAAATCCGCTGGGGCCATCCAAATCGACCGCGTTGTCCATGAGATTTTAGGCCTCGTGGAGGAAGAAAGCGCCGTGGTGGGGAAGCCTGAGGAAATGAAAAAACAGCATGGGATTTATGTGGAAACCAATTATGCCTTTAATAATGCGATGCGCTATGACATCAGCGATCAAACGACGCATTGGAAAACCGAACCGGCCTATACTTCGCAGGTCAATTACAATTATGAAACGCCATGCCTCCTCGAAATCTATCCGGAAAAAGCGCCCGGAATTTCTCTTAAGCCGAGTGAATCTTTTCATTCGCCACGGACGCACGAATTATTAATGGATAGCTATGACCGACAAAGACGCGGCCTCATGATTCGTAAAATGTACCAAAAAATTGCCCCTTGGACCACCCAAAACCCCATTTTCATGCACCTCGTCAGTAAGCGTGATGAGGAGGTTAAACAAGCGATCGACCAATGCGTCGCCACAGGCTATGAGGCGGTGATTTTGAGTTTTGGAAGTCATTTAAAGATGGAAGATTCCACCGCGGCGAACATACAAAAGTGGAAAACGCTGGCGGATTATGCCCATTCAAAAAATATTTTATTAGGGGGATATTCCTTGTTTAGTAGTCGGCGCATCAGCGATGCCGATGATGTCATCGATCCTAAAACGGGAAAACCGGGTGGTGCGTTTTTCGGCAATGCCCCCTGTTTTGGAAGCGTTTGGGGACTGGCCTATCGGGATAAAATTAAATATTTTTATACCAAAACGGGCTTCGATATTTGGGAAAATGATGGGCCTTATCCGGGCGATGTCTGTGCCTCGGAAGTTCATCCTGGTCATCGGAATCTGGCGGATTCCCAATGGCGGCAAATGGAAATCCAGAAAGAATTGTATCATTGGTTGAACGAAAGAGGGGTCTACATCAATGCGCCTGATTGGTATTTTTTAGATGGTACGCACAAAATCGGTATCGGCTATCGGGAAGTGAATTTTTCTTTGTCGCGGGAACAGCAACGGATGTTGAACCGACAAAACATCCATGACGGAACCATCGAAAAAACGGCAAGTATGAGCTGGGGTTTTGTGCCTTTGACGAAATACCAGGGCGGGGGTCCTGAGGCGGTGCTAGAGCCGCTGAAAGATCATTTGGAAGATTATCGCCAACTCATGATGCAGTATTACGGCGCCGGCGTTCAGGCCTGTTACCGGGGTCCTCGCCTATATGATTCCGAAGAAACTCGCCTCATGGTGAAAAGCACGCTGGATTGGTATAAAAAATATCGCTACATTTTAAATTCCGACATGATTCAGTTGCGACGCCCAGACGGACGAGATTGGGATGGTTTCCTGCATGTGAATCCTGCGCTGTCTGAAAAGGGATTCGTCATGCTATATAACCCCACGAACGAAACGATGAATCGCCGCATCTCCATTCCCCTCTATTATAGCGGAATTAAACGGGCGGCTCAAGTTTCATTTCAAGGTGCGGCCTTCAAAAGCATCCCTATAAA
>CAIVPF010000061.1 GCA_903907745.1 uncultured Cytophagaceae bacterium
AAAGGATCGCCAAAGGGGCGGTTTGCCAAAGGCACTTTGGCAATCCTAGGCCGCAGGCCTTCAAAAATCACATTACAAGATAAAGCTAATAATGGGAGAAGGATCGCCAAAGTTTCACATTGGCGAACCGGGCAATAGCCAGAAATGGGAGAAGGATCGCCAAAGTTTCACATTGGCGAACCGGGCAATAGCCAGAAATGGGAGAAGGATCGGCAAAGTTTCCCATTGGCGAACCGGGCAATAGCCAGAAATGGGAGAAGGATCGGCAAAGTTTCCCATTGGCGAACGATGTTGAGGCCTTCGGCCTAGGTTTGCCAAAGTTCCTTTGGCAAACCATCTCCTCCCAAACCATCTCCTCCCAAACCATCTCCTCCCAAACCATCTCCTCCCAAACCATCTCCTCCCAAACCATCTCCTCCTAAACCATCTCCTCCTAAACCATCTCCAAATTAATTCTCAAAAAAGAAATCCTTCAATCCAAACAATGCCCCATCAGCACCAGTCGGGCTTACGAAAACAAAGTATAAATCCTTCACACCCGAAACACTCACCGGAATTTCAAATTGCTTACTTGCTTTAATTTCAACGGAACCCAACAAGGCGCCCGTCGCACTTCCCGCACGTAATTCTAAATTTCCACCAATCGTTTGACCTGCCATATACAATCCCATAAATGAAATCTTTTTAATGCCTGTTAAGTCAATGTTCGAGAATTTTACAAAACCCTTATTCCCCGTAGCAGCCAAAATATCACCCATACCTTCTACCTTAAATTTCATTCCCTTCGAAACCTCATCATAAGAAACCGCCGGCACACGTGGATGACGCAAAGCCACAACCTTTTGGCCCGTCGCCGGTGCAATTTTCCCTGCCCCTTTATCCGTATAACTCGCCGCAAATAAATAAGTACCCGCCTTCCCTTTGTCCTGAGGAACATATTCACCCTCCACTGGCTTCGATGCCTTTTTCGCATCCGATAAACTCAAAATATACGTCACAATTTCCTTCGCATCCCCTAAAGAAACCTGCGGATGCGCCGCCATCGCCTGCTGACCCCAAACCCCGCCTCCACCGTTAATCACTTTTTTGGCCAACATATCAATGTTCTGCGCACTCGGACGATATTTTTTACCTAAATCCATATAAGACGGCCCTATCGACTTTTGATTTACCGCATGACAAGCCTTACAATCCGACTGATCCATTAATCGCTTGCCCGTAGAGAAACTCACATTCGCCTGATGACCCTGCTCAATAATCGTTTTGTCATACCCATCCAAGAAATTTACCGACACCATCACATCCTCCGCAGCCACTTTCTTGTTCGCCAAACTTCCATCTTCCTTATCTTCCACCGAAACCTTGTATTTCACCGGTTTATCATTCCAATAAAAAGTCTTATTCCCTTCAAGCACCACATCCACCTTAGGAATTTCATTCCCCACCCGAACCGTCAACGAAGAAGAACCCGTATTCCCTTTCGCATCTTTTACCACTAAAGAAACTTGATAAACCCCCGGTTTTGTATAGATATACGAAGGATTTGCCACCGCACTTTTTTGACCATTACCAAAATCCCAGGCATAAGTCAATTTGTCTTTGTCATAATCCACCGTTCCCTCGGAAGATAATTTTACCTTCAAAGGCGTCGAACCCACCTTTTTATCCGCACTCGCAACAGCCACCGGCTTACGGTTTCCTTCATTATATTCTAATTTGTACAAGACCGCATCCTCATTTTGAGCAAACCAATTTGGCCCATATTCTAAACCAAAAAGCGTTCCATTTTTGTCAAATTGCATATCCATCGGATGCGAAAATTTAATCGATGGTAAAAAGCGCTCCATCGACAAGAAATCCCCATTCTCCTTCATCGATACCGTATACACAATATCCCGCGCCCAATCATACGCAATTAATTTACCATCATAATAGGCCGGAAATTTTACCTTCGAATCCGCTGGAAAATCATCTTTATAATACACCGGACCCGCCATCGCATTCCGACCCCCTTTACCAATCACCGGTCCAAATTCCGGAGAATCTACATATGGATAATAAATAAAAGCCTTTTGTGGAGAAGGCAAATGCGCAAACCCTGTATTATGCGGGGAATCATTTACCGGCGCCTTTGGATTAAATACCGACCATGTACTATCGTTTTTGAAATCACGCTGATTATACGCCCGATTATCCGCCACAAATAATGGCCATCCAAAATAACCCGCCGCACGTGCTTGGTTCACCTCATCATGACCCCTCGGTCCATACTTCGGAGAAGCCTCACCCGCATCCGGACCTACTTCACCCCAATACAAAAATCCAGTCCGCTGATCCACCGATATCCGATATGGATTCCGATTTCCCATCACATAAATTTCTTGTTTCGCATGATAAATTTTATTTGGATACAAATTACCCTCTGGAATCGTATAGCCTCCATCCGGCGTCGGTTTGATTCTCAAAATTTTACCACGTAAATCATTGGTATTCGAGCTTGTTGCACGCGCGTCCCAGCCTGAACGTCCCGGACGATTATCCATTGGGCCATAGCCCTTTGAATCAAATGGATTTGTATCATCGCCCGTAGATAAGAATAAATTTCCTTGTTTATCCCAAGCAATCGATCCCCCTGTATGGCAACATCCCGTACGCTTCACCGGAATACGTAACATCACTTTTTCCGTATCAAATAACAAAGTATCCTTGATGTCATCGTAGGTAAAACGAGATAAATGCTGCGCCGTATCTGCCTGACCCGTTTGAGGTGAATAGTATAAATAAATCCATTTGTTTTGGTCAAAATTCGGGTCAATATTCACCCCCATCAAACCATATTCTTCTTTCGTAAATACATTCATATTCGCAATCACCTTGGTTTTACCCTTTTTTGGATCATACATTTTCAATTTCCCTTTACGCTCTCCAAAGAAAATCTTTCCACTATTCGCCACCGCTATTTCTGTCGGCTCATCCAAATTGCGATCCAAGATTGTTTTCGTAAAGCGATTTTCCTCTGGCAATTCTCCCGTGCGCAATTTCTTCGCATAGTTTTGCGCAGGTCCTGAACTTACCCACTGTAAACCACCCCAAAGATGTTGAAGCGCTAATGGCTCATCGAATGTCTCATTCGTATGTCCCCAATTCGAGTAAAACGAACGACCTCCGTCAAATTCATGGTACCAGGCCATCGGGTGAAAATTTCCCATTTTGCCATCTTTGTATGACTTTTCGTCCACCGTCACCAAAACTTTTACATCTGTATTGAAACTTTTAATGTCATAAAACTCATCTGTCCGATCAAAAGTCGCCGGCATATGGGCCGTCGAAATATGTGTATTATCCACCACGGTCATCGTACCTTTTTGAACATTAGGTCGACCAGGATGCGAGGCAAAATACCCCCCCGCTAATTTACCATACCAAGGCCAATCATATTCCGTATCGGTCGCGGCATGAATTCCCATATATCCTCCACCCGCTTGAATATAACGTTCAAACGCATTTTGCTGGGCATCATTCAAGACGTTTCCTGTGGTATTTAAAAACACAACCACCCGATATTTTTTCAAATTAGGCTCTGTAAATACCGCAGCATTTTCTGTAGTATCCACTTCAAATCCTTTTTCTACCCCCATTTTCATCAATGCCTTTTTACCTGCACCAATGGACCCATGGCGAAAACCTTTGGTCGACGAGAAAACGAGAATTTTTTTACCTTTTAATGGATTTTTTTCTTGTGCCTGCGCGCTCAATGTCATCATGAAAGCAAAGGCAAGAAGCATCGAAATTCGGGCTGTGCCGAACAAAAACTTTTTCATAGTTATGTTTTTATTGATAGGAATCGCCAAAGTTAATTCAATTCACAAAATTTCGATTATTTTTATAAAAAATATTTATAAATCCGTATCTGCCATGAAAAAACTACTACTAAGTCTCCTATTTGCCATCCTTCCTTTGCTCATGTTTAGTCAATCCATCTGTTTTTCAAAAAAGGATGAAATGCAACTGATGGCCTCCAATAAATCATTCATAAAATCCCATGCCCTTCCAAAAGCATATCACCATATCAGTAAAGCCGGCGGCGTCATGGTCGAATTTAATACCCCAGATGGCACCATGGCTAAAGGCTTCTACATTCCGGCCGCCAAACCTACTCCTTATACCTTATTTGTATTCCAAGAATGGTGGGGCCTAAACGATCACATCAAACGC
Source organism: uncultured Cytophagaceae bacterium (assembly GCA_903907745.1). Lineage (GTDB taxonomy): Bacteria > Bacteroidota > Bacteroidia > Cytophagales > Spirosomataceae > Aquirufa. Next base: position 4,216 of record CAIVPF010000061.1, read on the forward strand.
GAAGCCGAACATTTGTATAGCACCTTGGGGAATGTAAATGTCCTCGCGCTCGACATGTATGACGGTAAAATCGCAACTACCCGCGAAGAAGCCGGAAAATACATGGGGTCCGCCTCGCCCGCCCGCCTAGAAGCTATCATTCAAGGCGCTATTTCATATGCAGGACCAAAAGCAAAAATCGCCACAGTAGGTTGGTGTTTTGGAGGCGCTTTATCCTTAAAAGCTTCCATTTTAGTAGGTAAACAAGCAGCGGCTTGCGTGATGTATTATGGAATGCCGGTGAAGGATGTGGAACAATTGAAATTATTACAAACCGACGTCCTAGGTTTATTTGCCGGCAAAGAGAAATTCATTTCCCCTCAAGTCGTTAAGGAATTCGAAGAAAACATGAAATTAGCCGGGAAAAAACTAAGCCTGAAAAGCTTCGATGCGGACCATGGATTTGCCAATCCATCCAATCCGATTTACAATGCCGCAGCAACCGAAGAGGCTTGGAACATGGCCATCGCCTATTTTAAAACTAAATTAAAATGATGCGAATTTGTTTCCTTCTATTCATTTGCTTCAGCTGCCTAAGTCCAATGGACTCACAGGCAGAAGAAAATTTTAGCTCCACGAGCATCCATTTTCGCAAGCCCAAAGAAGCCAAAGTCTACCGAAAAAAACGCGGTTTTTTATGGGGAATATTCAAAAGTAAAAAATCCTGCGATTGCCCAAAATACTAATAAACAATCGGGTTTATCGCAGAAGCAGCTAATTCACCAGGAGGCGTAGCGAGCAGCCAACGCTGCCGGTCCGCCTCCTGATTTGGATTTGTAGGTTCTATAACCCTTGCCTCCGCATCCATAAATATCAAGGTCATCACCTCCCGCATCGTGGAAGTTTGATTGCCAGGCGCATTATGTAATGTCCAGCCATAATGAAACGTGGCATCGCCCGCTTTCATGGTTTTTTGAGCCGCAATCGGGAAGTTTTGTTCTTGCACAAAAGCTCCGATTTTTTCCTCTGAGGCATCCGAAATTTCCATCGGCGGCAAGCTGACTTTTTGGGTTCCCGAGGCGAAGGTCAACATCCCCATCCCCTCCTCAATATCCACCAAAGGCATCCACATCGTCACCGTTTTAGGAGTATCCAATGGCCAATAATATTGATCCTGATGCCAAGGCGTGTGTCCTCCACCGGGCTCCTTAAACAAAGCCTGGTCATGATATAGGCGAACATGTTCGACGCCCAACAAACGGGCCGCCATCTCCCCAAAACGCTTATGCAACGAGAATTCCTTAATTTTTTCATTTTCCTCCCACAAATTCATCATTTGCAAAAAGGCCTTTCCGTAAGTATCCCGCTCGGCGATAGGTTTTTGTTGGGCCCGAAACTCCTCCGCCCAAGCCAAAATAGCTGCCCGATACGGCGCTAATTCTTCCGCCAACATCAGGCCGGGTATATATACATGTCCGTTTTTTTGGAAATAGTCTACCTCTGAATTCATACATTAATTTTTTTCAAAATTCGAAGAAAAAAGGTCGGCGAACAACCACTAAATTTGTAATTTGTAATGCAATTTTACCATTTTATAAAAAAATTGCACCCCTACATGCTAATATTTGTATAAATGAAAGCGAGTTTAGAACGATTAAGCGAAGATATGCAGAGCCCATTCATGCTGAAAGAGGTCGTTCAGTCGCGCTTTGATGCCCCATATCATTTTCATCCTGAATTTGAGTTGACTTTAATCATTGCGGGGGAAGGGAAGCGATTTGTTGGTAATCAGATAACTGATTTCCGTCCAGGGGATTTGGTATTGTTGGGCTCGAATTTACCGCATTGTTGGCAAAATCATCGCACCGACTGGCTAGGGCAAGAAGAAGATCCCAAGGCCGCCCAGGCGCTAGTCCTTCATTTTAACCGCGATTTATTAGGCGAAGGATTTTTAGATTCTGCATCCTGTCAAACGGTTCGCCACCTTTTAGAAAAAGCCAAAGGCGGTTTGTCTATCCAAGGCCCGACCCAAGATCGCGTCGCCCGCGACCTGTTAATGCTGAAGGAATTAGCTCCTTTTCCACGCTTAATCGCCTTTTTACAAATTTTACATAGCCTCACTTTGGCTGGTTCAGATGTACAAGTAATCGATTCAAGCGAAGGAAATTATACCCTTTCCCCCGTGGATTTGGAACGAATCAACCGCGTGTATGCCTACGTGATTGCGAATTATACCCGAGAAGTACATTTAGACGAAGTTGCGCATTTGGCAAATATGACGGAAACCGCATTTTGTCGATATTTCAAAAAAGTAACCCGGAAAACCTTTGTCGAAATGGTCACCGAATTTCGCATTAAACATGCATGTCAAATGCTCCGAACCAGCGCTAAAACCATGGTGGAAATTTGTTTTGAAAGCGGATTTGGAAATTTGTCGCATTTCAACAAACAGTTCAAACTAAATATGAACATGCCTCCCCTCCAATACCGAAAAATGACCCAGGAGTGGAATTCCTCTTTATAAGTTTTCTGATTTTTTTTCTGGGAAGGCCAAACTTAGCCCGATGCTAATGCCCAAAATCCCAATGATCACTGCCAAAGACGAGAGCGTTCCGAAGCCCATGGCATCTAAATAATCATGGGCCAACATTTTCAGTCCTACAAAACTCAACAAAACGCCCAAGCCCATCGGCAAAAAACGAAACAAGCCCATCAAATTCGACAAGAAAAAGAACAAGGATCGAAGGCCCATGACCGCAAATACATTCGAAAAGAAGACAATATAGGGGTCTTTTGAAATCGAAAAGATAGCTGGAATCGAATCCACCGCAAAAAGAATATCCGTAAAGGCAATCACGACCACAATCACAAAAATGGGGGTAATAAACCATTTCCCCTTTTTGGTCCGTAGGAAAAATCGACCGATCACATTCCGCTTATAGACATTAAAATACTTGGACAAAAACTTCACAATCGGATGCTCGCCCGGTTTCATTTCCTCCTCTTCCTCATGAGACACCAAAATTTTGATCCCCGTATAGACTAAAAATGCGCCGAAGACATAGATAATCCAGTCAAAGCGCTGAAGTAATGCCGCCCCCAGAAAAATAAAAATCAAGCGAAGGATAATCGCTCCCAAAACACCCCAAACCAAAATTTTCTTGTAGTAGCGCTTCTGAACACCGAAGGAATTAAAAATGAGGATGAATACGAAGACATTATCGGCGGACAACGAATACTCAACCAAATAACCCGTGATAAATTCAAGCGCCAAGTTATTTTGAAAAAGTACTTTTTGTGTGTCAAAAGATCCACCGCCCAGATTGATGTGAGGCGCGAAGGCTTGTTGGACCGCCAATAAATCCCCCATGCCCTGAATCCCGTGCACCATCGCCCCCTGAAAACGCAAGAAAATATAGAATCCAAGCGCCAATAAGACCCAGGCACCACTCCAGAATCCCGCTTCTCGGAAACTCACTTCCGCCGCTCCTGCTTTTTTGAATACCCCTAAATCAACCAGCATGACAGCCATCACCAGGACTGAAAAAACAAGAAAAAATAGAGATTCGCTCATTATTAATTAATTTTACACATTCAAGCCACAAAGGTCGGAAAATTTGACCAAAAAAATATGTACGAAGGAAAAAAGGTAATTGTCGTAATGCCCGCCTACAAGGCTGCGCTGACCCTTGAAAAAACCTATAATGAAATTCCTCACGATTGGGTCGATGAGGTGATTTTGGTCGATGATCATAGCCCCGATAATACGGTGGAAGTCGCGGCACAAATTGGCATCCAACACATCATTCGTCATGATAAAAATAAAGGCTATGGAGGTAATCAAAAAACCTGTTATACCAAAGCCCTCGAGCTCGGTGGCGACATCGTCATCATGCTACATCCTGATTATCAATATACGCCGATGCTGTTAAAAGCTATGATTTCGATCATTGGAAATGGTCTTTATCCGGTCGTTTTTGCCTCTCGGATTTTGGGAAAAGGCGCGCTAAAAGGCGGCATGCCGATTTACAAATACATCGCGAACCGATTATTAACCCTCTTCCAAAATATCCTGATCGACCAAAAGCTTTCCGAATACCATACCGGCTACCGCGCTTTTTCCAAAGAAGCCCTTCAAGCAGTAAATTTTACGGCTTGCGACGATGATTTTATTTTTGATAATCAAATGGTTTTGCAATTATTTTGGAAAGGTTTCGAAGTAGGCGAAGTCACTTGCCCAACCAAATATTTCGAAGAAGCCTCTTCCATCAATTTCAAACGCAGTTCCATTTATGGCCTCGGCGTCATCTGGTTTTCCATCCGCTACCGATTAGCGAAATGGGGCTGGACCTGGGATTTAATGCAATAAAAAAAGGAGGCCGTTGAAAACAGCCTCCTTTTTGGATGTAATCCGAATTTCTACTTGGTTTCGCGAAACTCCTTCAAGTTCAAAAATCAATCATTGATTCAGCGAATCGAGCATCCATTACAAATGAATCTGTAAGCCTACCAAGAAATTAAATCCCGCCTGCGGATATTGAAAATTTTCCGTAGTTAAATCCCCCGCATACAAATAACTGTACGTATATCCATTGGACGCATATAGGGTATTCAACACATTATTCATCAAAAACGTCGCCCGAATTTTTTTAGAAATCGCATAGGCCACCCGAACATCTTGTGTCGCATAGGCCGGAAGCGAACGCGCATTGGTAGACGTATTATCCAAAAATTGCTTCCCTACCATTTTGCTCAATAGACTCGCTTCCCAAGCACCACGCAGATACGTCATCGTACTTCCAGCAATCAGCGAAGGTGAATAGGCAATGTCCGTCAATCCATGCGCGACGGATTTTTCTTCATAGGTATCGTAATCGGTTACATATTCCGTGAAATTCCGGATTTTATTTTGACTGAGGGTCACATTCCCTTGCCACAACCAGCGCGGATGAATCTGATAATTCCAGGATGCCTCCACACCCATTCGATAACTTTCCGGCGCATTCGTCCGAATCGCCTCACCCACCGAATTAAGCGCGCCCGTTAAGACCAATTGGTCCACATATTGCATCCAATACGCATTGAATTGAAAGCCAAATTTGGTAAAACGCTGCTGATAACCCAGCTCCCAATCTCTCAAAAACTCAGGCCGTGGCGCTCGACTCGGATTGTCGATAAAATCCTGCCGACTCGGTTCCTTGCTCCCCAGCGAATAGGAAGTAAACAATTTAGCGTTTGGAGAAATCACATGCGTCAAGCCGACCTTTGGATTAAAAAAATCATAATTCAAAGTCCGGCCAATATCTTGTCTTTTATCCGCAATCCCCGCCATCGTATAGCCAAGCCCACGGTATTGCAAATCCACATAAGCATTCCAAGCGGGATGAAATTCTACATTCATTTTTCCGTAGAGATTAAAATCCGTTTTTTGCGAGCGGCTACGATACCATTCATAATTTACCCATTCAGCAGGTAAATAATTGCCGGAAATGATTTTACCAAAATGCCGGCCTTCATATCGATTCCACGCACCTCCCAAGGTAAATCGAAGCGTTTTCGAACCCTCATAACGCAGCGCAAAGGTGCTTCCATAGAAATCATTGTCCAACCATTTCTGACGCACAATATTCAATCCCCCAGGAAATACCCGTGGTTTTAGCCCATAATTCGCCACATCGACATCGGGTTTAAACTCCTCGTAATAACCACGCCCATAGGTATAATGCGCATTTAGGTCGAGGTCCCAATTGGGCGATAGCCGATGATGCGTCAACAATTGCAAGTGATCCTGCGCATAATGATCAATTTGATTCAAATACGTGTAATAATTATAGGTCCGACCGCTGGAAAGCAGGTTTTTGGCTTCATCGGCCGACAAATAATTCCGACCAATATACCCCTGCATAGCTTCTAAAGAACCTGTTACCCGCGATTCCGGTGTACCATACCAAGACTGATAGGTTTTTTCTAAACCCGTAAAATAATTAAGACGAAGGAGCGATTTTTTCCCGAAATAGGCGCCCGAAATATAAGCGGATTGCAAATTCGAACTCGCCCGATCGATGTAGCCATTCGACACGATGCGTGACAATCGACCATCCACCGTGAATTTCCCTGCCAATAAACCGGAACCGACTTTGATCGTCGATTTCAAAGTCCCAAAAGAACCGCCCGACAGCAAGATTTCCCCATAGGATTTGTCCTTAAATTCATTCGTCTGCATGTTGACCGAACCCCCAAAAGCCCCGGCGCCATTCGTGGATGTCCCCACGCCGCGTTGAATTTGTACGGATTGCACCGAGCTCGCAAAGTCAGGCATATTGACCCAATAAGTTCCTTGGGATTCCGAATCATTCACTGGAATGCCATTGATGGAAACATTCACTCGGGTCGCATCCGAACCCCGGATCCGAATACCTGTATAGCCAACTCCCGCACCCGCATCTGAAGTCATCACGACTGAAGGTGTGAATTGCAAAAGTACAGGCATATCCTGACCCAAATTATTTTTATTAAGCGTTTTTGCCCCCATATCGCTAAAAGCCATGGCTGAATTTTCATCGGCCCGCGTGGCTTTTACGATGACTTCGTCTTGTAAAAAATTAGACCGATTAAGTAGAATTTTCTCAGCATTCGTCGCTGAAATTTGTTTTGGCTCATAGCCCACAAAACTGACCACGAGTGTAGTATTTGCCGGGAGATTAGACAAGGAAAAATTGCCCTTAGAATCCGAAATAGTTCCTTTTTGAACCCCTTCCACTTGAATACTAGCACCCCATAAAGGAGCCTTGGTTTCGCTGTCGAGTACGAGTCCCTTCACTTGCTGCGCCTGTATGGGACAAGTATAACATAAAAATAATACGGCAAAAATTGTTGTTAACTTTTTCATTTTTTTGAAAATAGTAGCAACAGGTAAAGGAGTCAAATCCTGCTTGATTTAACATATAACCCTTACATCGATGATTTTTTTGAGTTTTCAGCGCTAAAAACTCGACAAAATCCCTTCGACGGCATTACCCGTATCAGGTTCAATGGGTATAATCTCAGCCTTTTTCACGAGGCACCCCTTTTTGTGGATGCACAAAGATACAAATTTTCCTACCTTTGCAAGCCTAAATTAAAATTTCCTCCCTGCAAAGGGAAACCCATGATTGTCAAAGATTTTCTCCAGTATTACCATTCTGACGGCATCGTTCAAACGATTTCCGAAGAAATCCGATTGGCCAAAGCCGGAGATTCCATCTACATCAAAGGCCTTTGCGGCTCCATGGACACCGTCCTTATTTCCTCGCTCAGCAAAGAAAAACAGCCCTTTCTAATCATTTGTGAAGAAAAAGAGGAAGCCCATTATGTCATCAATGACCTGCAAGCACTGCTCGGCGATAGCGCCGTCTTGCTATTTCCCATGTCACACAAAAAACCCTATGAATGGGAAGAAGTGGACAATGCGAATGTACTCATGCGGGCGGAGGTTCTCAATTTATTAAGCAATTACCAAAACCAAATTTTGGCCATCGTCACCTATCCCGCAGCCCTAACGGATAAGGTAATCAATCGGAAATCCTTGGTCAAAAACACCCTTTCCGTGCGTGTGGGAGACAAAATCGACCCCGCCTTTGTCGCAGAAACCTTAAATGAATACGATTTTGAACGAACAGATTTCGTCTATGAAGCCGGCCAATATTCCGTGCGAGGCGGAATTTTAGACGTATTTTCCTATGCGGCGGAATATCCCTATCGCTTGGATTTCATGGGCCATGAGGTTGAAAGCATTCGGACCTTTCATCCCGAAACCCAGTTGTCGATTCAGTCCGTCTCCGCCATGCATTTAATTCCGGATGTTCAAACCAAACTCATCCAGGAAACCCGCGAATCCTTTTTCCATTTTTTACCAGAAAATACCAAGATTTGGATTAAAGATACCACGATTCTTTTGGAGACGATCGAAACGAATTTCGAAAAAGCTCAAGGAGATTTTGAACGCATCAAACAATCCGGCGGTGGAAATATTCAAGTCATTTCCCAACCCGAAGAACGCTGGGAAACCAAAAAAGACCTTAAAAAAGGCTTACAACAATTTACCACCATCGAATACGGCAAACGCTGTAGCCATAAAAATGCCAAAACATTTGCCTATCCCTCTAAAAATCCAGGAGCTTTCCATAAGGATTTCGAACGATTGGCAGCAGCCTTTTTAGATAATCAAAGCCTTGGGATTCAAAATATTATTTGTTCGGAATCTGCGCGTCAACTCGAACGGCTCGAAGTCATTTTCAATGAAATCAATACCACCATTCATTTTAAAACCCTACAAATTACCTTGCGGGAGGGTTTTATCGACCAGCAAACGAAAATAGCTTTTTATCCAGATCATCAGTTGTTCGATCGCTTCAACCGCTTCAAAGAAAAAAGCAAATTCACCAAAAATAAATCCCTAACCCTCAAAGAATTGCGCAGCCTACAAGTAGGTGATTTCGTCACCCATGTGGATTACGGAATCGGGCGATTTGCGGGATTGAATTTGATCGAAACGGGTCATGGGGAACAAGAAGTGATTCGATTGATTTATCGGGACGATGATGTATTGTCCGTTTCCATCCACTCCCTGCATAAAATTTCCAAATATTCGGGGAAAGAAGGGGCGCCGCCGAGCATGTCGAAACTGGGTTCGCCGGAATGGGATAATAAAAAATCGAAAGTGAAAAGGCAAGTCAAAGACATCGCCAAAGAACTGATTTCCTTATATGCCAAACGCAAACAAGCGGCGGGTTTTGCCTTTTCGCCAGACACCTATTTGCAGGCAGAATTGGAATCGTCCTTTATCTACGAGGATACCCCCGACCAAGCGCGCGCGACGCAAGAAGTAAAAACGGATATGGAAAAGGCCCATCCGATGGACCGATTGGTTTGCGGGGATGTGGGTTTTGGCAAAACCGAAATCGCGATTCGGGCGGCATTTAAGGCCGTTGCGGATTCCAAACAAGTAGCGATTTTGGTGCCTACGACCGTTTTGGCGATGCAACATTTTCGCACCTTTCATGAGCGTCTTGCGGCCTTTCCTTGCAAAGTGGAATACATCAATCGCTTTAAATCGAATAAACAAATTAACGAAACACTTGCCCGGGTAGCCTCGGGTTTGACGGATATTTTAATCGGTACCCATCGATTGGTCAATAAAGATGTACAGTTCAAAAACTTGGGCTTGATGATCATCGATGAGGAGCAGAAATTTGGGGTGAAAGTCAAAGACCGTTTAAAGGAAATGCGAGTGAATGTGGATGTCTTGACGCTCACGGCGACTCCGATACCACGGACGCTGCACTTTTCGCTGATGGGTGCGCGGGATTTATCGATTATCGCGACGCCGCCGCCGAATCGCCAACCCGTTGATACGAAATTAGTCGTCCTAAACGACGAAATTCTGCGCGATGGCGTTCGGGATGAATTGGCCCGCGGAGGACAGGTTTTTGTGGTGCATAATCGGATCAATGATTTAGATAGCACAGCGAATCGGATATTGCGACTGGTTCCGGATGCAAAAATCGCGGTGGCGCACGGACAGATGGAGGGGGACAAATTGGAAAAAATTATGCTGGGTTTCATCGAGGGTCATTATGATGTATTGGTGGCCACGAACATCATTGAATCCGGCCTAGATATTCCGAATGCGAATACGATTTATATTTTGAATGCTAATCATTTTGGTTTATCGGACTTGCATCAGATGCGTGGTCGGGTAGGTCGGTCGAATAAAAAAGCTTATTGTTTTTTGGCCACACCGTCACTGGCTACGTTGACGAGTGATGCGCGGAAGCGCTTGAGTGCATTGGAGGAATTTGCGGATTTGGGGGATGGTATTAAGGTGGCGATGCGCGATTTGGACATTCGGGGGGCTGGAAATTTATTGGGGGGTGAGCAGAGTGGATTTATCAATGATTTGGGCTATGACATGTACCACAAAATTTTGGATGAGGCGGTTCAGGAGTTGAAAGAAAATGAGTTTAAGGCTTTATTTGAGGCTGATTTGGGGGCTATTGCGGAAGTTTTGCAGGTGGAATGTCAGATTGAAACAGATTTGAGAGTATTGATTCCGGAGGAATATGTGTCGAGTATTTCGGAGCGTCTTTCTTTGTATACGCGTTTGGATGAGATTGAAGATGAGAAAGCTTTAGATGAATTCGTTACGGAGGTCAAAGATCGCTTTGGGGATTTACCTACGGAGGTGGAAGATATGTGTGCTTTGGTGAAATGTCGATGGAAAGCACAATTGGCCGGAATTGAAAAAATTATCTTGAAGGGCAATAATTTGAAATTACATTTCGTTTCGAAAGAGGCTGAATCCCCGCAGGCGACTAAGATTTTGAGTACGTTGATTCAATTTGTGAATCGGCCAAATTCGGGATGTGCTTTAAGGGAAAAAGCGGGCAAATTGATCTTACAAGTGGAAAAAGTAAGTACAATTCAAGAATTGAATCGTATATTAGTGAATATTTTGGGCTAAAATTGAGCAAATGGCTTGAATTTTATACCTTTGTTTTTCATAGTTTGCAGATAAAAGAAGATAGATGATTGCTAAATTGAAATTTCTATTGGGCCTTTGTGCCATCACGGTGTTCATGACTTCCTGTAATAAAATAGGTGGAAGTGGCGCCTTAGGTGTTTCTGGAAAACCGTCGAGTGTCAATGTGGGGAATAGCTCTACAGTTACGGGCATCGGGTATAATCAAAAAGGTGGTTTTCAGGTGGACAAAAAGTTTAGTGGCCAGGTTGCTGGGCCTAACTTGGTGTTTATTGAGGGCGGTCGATTTACCATGGGTTCTTTGCAAGAAGATGTGATCGGCATTCACGATAATATCGAAAGAACGGTGTCCGTGCAGTCTTTTTACATGGATGAAACTGAAATCGCGAATGTGCATTATTTAGAATATTTATATTCGGTTCAAAAGGACTCTACCTTAGATTTTTACGAATCTGCTTTACCGGACACCACGGTTTGGCTAAATGATTTGGCATTTAATGATCCTTATGTGGAGCAATATTTGCGATTCCCAGGTTTCCGGATGTATCCAGTGGTCGGTGTTTCTTGGAAGCAAGCGACGGATTATTGTGTTTGGAGAACGGCGGCAATCAACCAACGTTTGGCAGGCCAAGGTTCCTCCTCCCCAGCGAAAAAATTAAGTAAAAAAGCAGCAGCGGCGTCATCATCGGCTACTCGGGCGAATGCGCCGGCGAGACTAACCATCGAATCAGGGCGTATTTTGCCGGCGTATCGCTTGCCAACGGAAGCGGAATGGGAATATGCAGCTAAAGCGATGATTGGAACGCAGCAGCAGGATGAGAATCAGGCGAATCAACGAATTTATCCGTGGGATGGTCCATCTTTACGTGAATCAAGTGGCAAAAAGCAAGGGATGATGTTAGCGAATTTCAAGCGCGGGCGTGGTGATTATGCGGGTATCGCAGGAAAATCGAACGATGGGTCGATGACTACAGCTGAGATTTACAAGTATGCTCCGAATGATTTTGGTTTATATCAAATGGCTGGAAATGTGAATGAGTGGGTGATGGATTTATATCGTCCCTTATCGTTTCAGGATTTCAATGATTTGAATCCAGCACGTCGGAACGATAAATTAGACAAAGCCTCTCGCTACGATAGTAAGAACAATAATTCCTTAATCGACAATAAAGTTCGGGTGTATAAAGGTGGTTCTTGGGCGGATGTGGCCTATTGGTTAGCCCCGGGCACGCGTCGTTACTTGGATGAAGATTCGGCGACGGCGACGATCGGTTTCCGTTGCGCTATGATTTCCGCCGGAATGAATAAATAACAAAGACCTTTATTTTAAGGCCGCCAGTGCGAGGAAAGATATTTCTGAAGCACCGGCGGCTTTTATTTTTTCGGCTGCTGCGATAAAAGTTGCGCCCGTGGTCAGCGTGTCGTCCACTAATAGCACATGCTTTCCTTTCAAGACGCTTGGATCCGCTACCTCAAACACCCCGGAAAGAGTTTCGTAGCGGGAAACGCGGTTTTGTCCAACGAGCGATTGGCTTTGACTCAATCGACGTAAAACGTTTTCACAATATGGAATTTGGGTCATCTGGCTAATTCCTTGAGCGATACAGGCGGCTTGGTTATAGCCGCGTTCCTTAAATTTTTTATGAAAAAGGGGGATCGGAATAATGAGATCGTACGAAATTAGTTGGATGTTATTTTTTAGGTGAGCGCCGCACCAGGCGCCAAGAAACTCGCCTAAGTCTTTTTGACCTTTGTACTTTATTTGATGCATTAGGTGTTGGACCTTTGAGCCAGGACTGAATAAAAAGAAGGCATGAACATACGTAAAGGGGAATAGGCCATCAAACTTTACACTGAGCCAATTTGGGCTTTTTAGGAATAATCCGGGTTTTGGTAATTCGATTCGACAGGCGGTGCATAGGAAATCTTCGGATTCCAATAGCGGCAAATCGCAGGCACCACAGCGTTTTGGATAAAGTAATTGTAAAATGCGCTTAAACATCGATAAAAAACTTTTGTATTTAATTAAGTTTCCCTAATTTTGCACCCCTAAATAAGTACCTAAACGAATTTGTAAAAAATTGTTGTCCAGGTTCTTGATTATTAACAAAGAGTATAAAAAAAACATTTCATAATTAACCTTTTAAAATGGCACGCGATTTAAAATTTACTAGAAACATCGGTATTGCTGCGCACATTGATGCAGGTAAAACCACCACGACGGAACGTATTCTGTATTATGCAGGGGTTAGTCACAAGATTGGTGAGGTACACGATGGAGCGGCAACCATGGACTGGATGGAGCAAGAGCAAGAGCGTGGTATCACGATCACTTCGGCTGCAACGACCGTGGGTTGGAAATACCGCGATGAAGATTACCACATTAACATCATTGATACCCCAGGTCACGTAGATTTTACTGTAGAGGTGAATCGTTCATTACGTGTATTGGATGGTCTAGTATTTTTATTCTCAGCCGTGGATGGTGTTGAGCCTCAGTCGGAGACTAACTGGCGTTTAGCTAATAACTACAACGTAGCTCGTATCGGTTTCGTAAATAAAATGGACCGTTCGGGTGCTGATTTCTTAAACGTGTGTAAGCAGGTGAAGGAAATGTTAGGTAGTTATGCGGTGCCACTTCAATTGCCGATAGGTGCTGAAGAAGGATTCGAAGGGGTGGTTGACTTAGTTAACTTCCGTGGAATCATTTGGAATGAGGCAGATAAGGGAATGACATTTACAGAAGTACCGATTCCGGCTGATATGTTGGAAGAGGCGACTGAATACCGTGAGAAATTACTAGAAGCAGTAGCTGAATTTGACGAGACTTTGATGGAGAAATACTTCGAAGATCCAGCCTCAATCACGGAAGATGAAATTTTAGCAGCATTACGTGCGGCGACTATATCGATGAAAATCGTTCCTATGTTATGTGGATCATCTTTCAAAAACAAAGGTGTTCAAACGATGTTGGATTACGTGATGGCTATTTTGCCTTCACCGATGGACAAAGAAGGCGTAAAAGGAATTCACCCAGATACAGGTGCTGAGATCTTGCGTAAGCCAAGTGAGTCTGAGCCATTTGCGGCTTTGGCATTTAAAATTGCAACGGATCCGTATGTGGGTCGTTTATGTTTCATTCGTGCCTATTCAGGAGGTTTGGATTCGGGTTCTTATGTGTTGAACAACCGTTCAGGCAACAAGGAGCGTATTTCTCGTATCTTCCAAATGCACGCGAATAAGCAAAATGCAATTCCTCGTTTAGGTGCTGGAGATATCGGTGCAGTAGTGGGTTTCAAAGACATCAAAACAGGGGATACGCTGTCTGATGAGAAACACCCAATCGTATTAGAAGCAATGGATTTCCCAGAGCCCGTAATTGGTTATGCAATTGAGCCTAAGAAAGCGGCTGATGCGGATAACTTCTCTAAGGCGATCACAAAATTGATCGAAGAAGATCCAACTTTACAAGTAGAATCAAACGAGGAAACAGGCCAAACCATCATTAAAGGAATGGGGGAGCTTCACTTAGAAATCATCATCGACCGTATGCGTCGTGAGTTTAAAGTAGAAGTAAACCAAGGCGCTCCTCAAGTAGCTTACAAAGAGTCTTTAACGAAGACAACCGAACACCGCGAAGTTTACAAGAAACAATCCGGTGGACGTGGTAAGTTTGCTGATATCGTATTTGAAATCGGGCCAAGAGACGATGACAAACCAGGTTTGGAATTTGTGAATAACATTGTGGGTGGTGTGATTCCACGTGAATTTATTCCAGCGGTTCAAAAAGGATTTGAAGAAGCGATGAAAACTGGTGCCTTAGCAGGTTATCCAATGGATTCGATGAAAGTTCGTTTGTTCCACGGTTCTTTCCACGATGTCGATTCAGATTCATTGTCATTTGAATTAGCCGCTCGTATGGGTTACAAAGATGCAGCGAAACAAGCGGGTGCCAAATTAATGGAACCGATCATGGCCGTAGACGTAGTAACTCCAGATGAATATACAGGTCCTATTACAGGTGACTTGAACCGTCGTCGGGGTATCATGAAAGGAATGGATTCTCGCCAAGGGGCAGTTATCTTGAAAGCTGATGTGCCTCTTTCAGAATTATTCGGTTATGTAACGGATTTACGTACGATGTCTTCTGGACGTGCAACGGCATCCTTAACCTTCTCTCATTACGAATTTGTTCCACAAAACCTTGCGGAAGAAGTAGTTAAGAAAGCAAAAGGTTTATAATATTCCAATTCATACCATCAAAAGCCTGGGCCTCACCGCTCAGGCTTTTTTTTGATCCTTGTCCCGTCCTAAACTAAGATGAAAAGCTATTTATGTCAGATTAGCAGAAAAATGGTATTTGAATTTTCGTCAAGTAAACATGAAAGGCTTTCCCATAAGCTATTGAACAAATAATCCCTGCGCGGCTACCTTTTGCGCATACGCTCCTTCTATCCGAATCAGGTCCAAATGCGTACCTGCCTGAACAACTTGGCCATCTTGAAGCACCATGATGTGATCGGCGTGAATAATGGTGCTGAGACGATGCGCAATAACCACTAAGGTTTTTCCCATTTGCCGAAAACGTTCGAGAACTTGTAAGATGTTTTGCTCGGAAGCGGAATCCAGAGAGGAAGTTGCCTCATCCAATAATAACATGTCAGGCTCTCGATACAATGCCCTCGCCAGGGCAATGCGTTGCTTCTGACCCCCAGACAACATCGCACCATTTTCCCCCAAAGGTGTAGCATAGCCACTCGGAATTTTCTCGATGAATTCAGCGATGCCTGTATCCCGACAAAGCTTCAACACGCGTTTTACATCCGGACATGGATCTCCTAATGCAATATTATCGATGACGTTGCCGGAGAACAATTGGATTTGTTGGGGCACCACCGCGATTCTTCTTCGCAAATCCGCCAAGCGAATATGCCGTATATCATAATCACCCACCATAATTCGACCCGACTGAATCGGATACAAGCCCTGTAAAATTGAAAAAAGCGAGGTCTTACCACTCCCACTATCCCCTACAATTGCCGTCATTTTTCCTTGGCAGATGCGCACATCCAAACCCGTAAAGACTTGCACTCGACTCCCATACGAAAAATGTACCTGCTCAAATCGAATATCCCCCAATGTTTCTTCCCCTAAACTAACTTCTTGATTTTCACCCTTCTCCAATGCCAAATCCATGATTTCAAACAATCGATCCGCGGCAATGCGAGCATTTTGGATGGATTTATTCGCCCCGACCAAAGCCGCCATCGGCCCCGAAAAATAACCGACTAATGCATAAAATGAGAAAAGTTGACCCGGCGTAATTTCTTGATCCAGCACGTATCCAGACCCCAACCACATTAAAACTACCGTAATAAAGGAAGCTAAAAAAGAGGCACTCGAACCAGCAAAAAGTGAATGATAGCCTGACCGCATGCCCGTAAACAATAATTTAACAAAGCGATGCTCCGTTTTTTGATTCATAAAAAGCTCGATGCCAAATTCCTTCACCGTTCGAATATGATTCAGCGACTCGACCAATTGCGTTTCCAATGCCGCCGAATCCTCCATCACCTCTCGTTCCACTTTTTTGTTCAGCCAATGAAATACCGCAAAGATCAACGCATACAAAGGGAGAATGGCTAACATGACGAGCGCTAATTTCCAATCATACAAAAACATAAATCCAAAGGCAAACAAAACCACAAACACATTCACCACCCACTCAATCAAGGTATCATTCAAAAAGTTTCTAATTTTTATAGCATCACTAATCCGGGAAGTAATCTCCCCAATCTGCATCGTATCAAAAAAGCGCTGAGGCAGATGCAACAAATGTTTATAATAACCCAAGATCAATGCGGCATCCATTAATTGACCTGATTTCATCATCAACATCGATTTCCAAATACCCACAAATGCCTGCAAAGTAATCACGATCAGCATACCCACACTCATCAAATTCAACAAATTCCGATTCCCATCCACCAACACATAATCCGTGATTTTTTGAATATAAACTGACATGCAAAGCCCCAAAACTGTAAAAAACAAGGCGCCTACCAGTGCTTGGGTCACTCCCACACGATGAGGCCAGACCAAGTTCCAAAACCGTTTAACTACCGATTGCGTCGCATCCATCCGCTTAAATCCGTCCCCAGGCGCCAGCAAGACCAAGACCCCGGACCAAATCTCCCCAAATTCCTTCAAATCATACGTTTCCATCGTCCCAAATGCCGGATCCATCAATTGAACTTGCCTGCTTGTCAATTGGTAAATCACAACAAAATGATGCAATTGATTTTTCAAGACAACATGTGCAATTGCCGGCAAAGGAATATTAGGTAAGGAATCTACATGAGCCTTAACCCCTTTGGCCAAAAACCCCATTTTTTCAGCCGCTTGAACAAGTCCCAATACATTCGTCCCTCGCAAATCCGTACTGGAAAATTGCCTTATTTGTGCAATGGGAATGTGAACCTGGTAATGATTTCCGATGGAAGCCAAACAGGCCGCGCCACAATCTTTGATATCATGTTGTTTAATTTTCTTGCTTTTCATGGTTCATTAGAAAGTTTCATCGGGTTGAAAAAAGTATCCATTCGATCCACGAGTAATTGCAACAAGGAACGCCTTGCCAAAAAAAAACGAGCCGTCAAGGTCATCCCTTTTTTCACCTGAACCTGTTTGCCTTTCCTTTGTAATTTTTGAAGGAGCAATCGACAACGTACCCGGAAAAAAACCGCCTCATTTTGAATTTCAGGATTTCGATCAATTTCCAAGACTTTGGCAGGAACAAAGCCCCATTGGTGATATGGAAATGCATCAAATTGCAGACGGGCCGATTGACCTATCCGCAAAAGTCCAATGTCTTTGGGGCCGATCTGACATTCTACCAGCAGGGCATGATCCGGCGTAATTTCCGCTAAATACCCAGCCGAAACCACAAATGAATTCGATTCAAATCCCTTTACATGGGTCAGCGTTCCATCAATGGGCGCGCGAATTACGTATTGTTTCTTCTCAAGTATCAATTTTTGAATGGCCAATTCATTGCTTTGTTGCAAATCATGAAATTCTTTGAATTGCCGTTGCCAAATGGCATATTGGTTGGCTTCGGCCAATCGCCAAGCCGCGAGTGCCATTTGATATTCGTGTTCAGCACGTTCATACTCCGCTGGCGGAATAACATGGTCGGAAAAGAGTTTTTGCTGGCGTACCCAGACACTTTTAGCCGCCTGTATATGCGTTTGAGCTTCCTTTTTTTGAGCTAAAAACTTATCAAAATCTTGACGAAGGGTGGCTTGTGTCAACAAAGGCATTTCCGAAGAACTTATCATTTCATGAAGATCTCGAAGAAGCGCTTGGTTTTGCTTAAACACGGATATTTGATGGGCAAGTTCCTCGTCTATTCGTTTGGAATCGATGCGCAAGAGCGTATCACCGCGGCGAACTGCTTGATTATTCCTCATGTTCATTTGTATAATATTACCACTGACAAGGGATAGGATGGGTACCGGGTCTTGGGCGGAGCGAAGTATACCGCGGGCCTGCGCCGATACATCAACCTGAATAAAAGGAAGGGCGAATAATGCGATAAGAAGCAAAAAGAGGATGAATACATAGACAGAAAATCCGTTGACCCGATTTTTGATAATCAGATTTTCAAGGCTATACCTAAAGTTATTTGTGGGCATACATGCGTCATTTTTTGACGAAAGTACGGCCTGTAATGGAAGCGAAAAATAGGAAGAAAAGGATTATCAAAAACCTGATCAGGGAAAATCAAGTAGCTGATATTTAGAGAAAAAATGGGTTTGAAAAATCCCTACACAAAATGCCGCTTCAGCTCCTGAATCGGTTTTTCGATCCATCGATACGAAATCGCGGCAACTAAAAATAGAACCAGTAAACCGATCACATGATAGGGGTCGGCTGGCAAAGGAATGTGTAATCGAGCGGCGATTTGATAAAATAAATCAGGGACAAGCATGTGATAAAGGTAAATCCCATAACTCATTTGGCCGATCTTCCGCAAAGGAGTCCATGAAAAAATACGGGCTAAAATCCCTGCTTGCATCACCTGAAAAAGCAAGGCCACAGACACCATCGAGGTCAAGGTTCGAAAGAGCAATTGCTTCACCAAATCCGCATCCGTATGCCACAGACACAGCATAATCCATAAAATTAGCACCGGAATCCACAATCGGCGAACCCAAATTCCCAGTTCCGAAGTGCGACCGCTGCGTACATAGTAGGCCAACAAAGCCCCCCACGCAAACGTATCCACACAGGTAATCATATACACCCCAATCCCATGAAATTCATGCACCGAAATATAACGCGCCACGATTCCTAGCACCACGACCGACCATAAAAAACCAAGCAGGCGTTTGCCAGAAGGAATCAATAACATAAAAAATGGCCAAACAATGTAAAACTGCTCCTCCACCGATAAAGACCAATAAGGCGATAACATATCGGACCAATTTTGTTGGCGCTCTAACCAATGATTATACAAATACGTCCAATAATAAACCGGGTGCTCATAAAAATCGGTGACCACTTGAATCCCCACTCGTTTGGCCACGAGCAAGCCTAAAAGCACCAAAAAATAAATAGGAAAAATGCGTAAAGCCCGACGAATCACGAAATTTTTAAAGGAACGAACGAAGTTGCCGGCGGCTTGTTGGCCCATCAAAATCGTCGAAATCAAATAGCCACTCAAGACAAAAAAAAGTGTCACGCCGATCGGGCCGTTTGGCAATACATTCACCCAATGATTCACCGGAAACCAGTGAAACAAAAGAACCAAAAGAATAGCAAGGGCCCTGACCCCATCTAAAGCAGGAATGTATTTCATCGCATTTTATCGAACACAAAGCTAAAAAAACCCGCATAGGAATCAAACCTCTTATCCACCTATATGCTTATTTATCCCCTCCCCGTATCTTTTGTAGAAAAGAATGAAGACTTTGCGACAATGCGTGTATTTTTGAAGCTTGAATGAATGTCCTTATGAGCAAAATTATTGTTACCAAAAATATTTCAAAACGCTATGTCATGGGCGAAGAGGTGATTGATGCCTTAAAAGACATCAATATTTCCGTCAATAAAGGCGAATATGTCGCTTTTATGGGACCTTCGGGTTCAGGAAAATCTACTTTAATGAATATTGTGGGCTGTTTAGATACGCCCACCACGGGTCAATATATTTTGAATGGACAAGATGTCAGCGAGATGTCTGAAAATGAATTAGCCGCGGTCCGCAACAAAGAAATCGGTTTCGTTTTCCAAACCTTTAATTTGCTACCTCGCCAATCCGCCCTCGAAAACGTAGCCCTGCCCCTTATCTACGCAGGTTATTCGAAATCCCAACGCACCGAAATCGCCATGGAAACCCTTCGCGGAGTAGGCCTGGATAATCGGGCTGGACATAAGCCTAATGAACTTTCTGGGGGACAACGCCAACGTGTGGCCGTCGCCCGTGCCTTAGTCAACGAACCTTCGATTTTATTGGCCGATGAACCGACAGGTAACCTGGACACCAAAACCTCCTATGAGATCATGGACCTCTTCGACCAATTGCACAAAAAAGGCAATACCATCGTGATGGTTACCCATGAAGACGACATCGCACAATACGCGCACCGCATCATCCGCCTGCGCGACGGACTCATCGAATCCGATACCATTAATCCCAATGTACGGAAAGTGGAGAAATTGTAAGTAGCGCATCTTTTTTTACTTTAAATTCGATTTCAAATAATCCATTTTAGCAAAATAAATAAACTGATAATCTTCCGATTAAATCAGTTTATTGTCCAAGCTTTTTCAAGCAATTAAATATTTTTGTCAAATAAAACCTGTCATTTTATTCACTTATTTGTGAATAAATATTTACTTTTGTTTGGCTGATCATCATTGTTTTCGACAAATACGAATTGCAAGAATTGTATGAAAAAGGCTATTCGGAAAATCGACAGGTTAGGTTTCAGCCGAGTGTGATCAAACAATACATCAAAATAATTAACATGATGCTTGCGATAGAGAAATTAGAAGAACTCTATCAAATTAAAAGCCTGCATTTTAAAAAACTAATTGGTGCAAAATCATTGTTTCATTCCATACGTGTTAATCAAAAATACCGGCTTGAATGCATCATCAGTTATGATATATATTTGTTAGTCGGTAAAATCATGTCTCTTACGAATCACTACCAATCATGAACTCAAAACAAGCCCTTGTCCCATTATTTCCAACACATCCAGGAGAACTAATACTCGATGAGATGAAAGTGCGAAAAATATCTCAGCTAAAAATGGCCAAAGAAGTAGCTGTACAGCCTTCTTTCCTGAACGAAGTCATCAAAGGAAAAAGAGGCGTTCATGCACATTTGGCTATTGCTCTTGAAAATGCATTAGGTATATCGGCCGAGTATTGGCTCCGCCTTCAAATGCAATACGATCTAAGCAAGGCTCGTGCCGAACTAAAACAAATAAAATCAGCCATCAGCTGATCCTAATTAGAATACGAAAACCAACACGATTAAATTAATGGAAACAAAAAAGGCCGTTCATTGCTGAACGACCTTTTCCTATATAAAATATCTCAAACCTATTTCTTCTTCTCTTTAACACGAGCCGCTTTTCCTTGCTTGCCTCTCATGTAGAATAAACGTGCACGACGAACTTTACCGCGACGCAATACTTCGATTTTATCCAAATTTGGTGACAAAATTGGGAAAATACGCTCTACACCAATTCCGTTAGAAATTTTACGAACAGTGAATGATTCACCTGCTCCTGAATTTTTACGTTGGATGACCAAACCCTGGAAAACCTGAATACGCTCCTTGTTACCCTCACGAATCTTCACGTGAACATTTACCGTATCTCCTGCAGCAAATTCTGGATGCTGAGCCCGACGGGCCGAGTTTTCTGCTTCTACTAACTTAATTAAATCACTCATCTTCGTTTCGATTTTTGATGATTATCAGTCCTTAGCGGTCCACTTTGTACATAAGGCACACTGATTTGGGTTGCAAAGATAGAAAAAATCTATTCTTTAAAAAAAAAATTGACTAAAAAAATCCTCAAAAATTAAGCTAAACCCTTGATACCCTTCACAAATGCCACCACTTCCGAACGAATATCCTTTGCCTGACCCACTAATTTCACAAAGGCACTTCCAATAATCGCCCCTGACGCACCTTTCGATGCCTTTAAAAAACTCGCCCGATCCGATATACCAAAACCCACCAATCGTGGATTCTTCAAGTCCATTCCCTCTATCCGCTCAAAATACGCCTCCTGATCAGACGAAATCCCCGTCTTAGCCCCAGTCGTACTCGCCGAAGAAACCATGTAAATAAATCCCTCACTCACCGAGTCAATCTGTCGAATACGCTCATCCGAAGTCTGTGGCGTGATCAAAAAGATATTAAACAAGCCATAACGCTCAAAAATCGCCTTGTATTCCCGCTCATATTCCGCCATCGGTAAATCAGGTAATATCAATCCATCCACACCCACCTCATTGCATTTTTGGCAAAAACGCTCTACCCCAAACTGCAAGACCGGATTTATATACCCCATCAAAAGTACAGGAACCTGAATTTTAGACCGCATATCGGCCAATTGATCAAATAATTTCGCCACCGTCATCCCCTGATCCAATGCCGACTGGTTCGATTGCTGAATCGTTTCCCCATCCGCCACCGGATCCGAATAAGGCATCCCAATCTCAATAATATCCACACCGCCTTCCTGCAATGCCTCCAACACCTCCATCGTATCCCCAAAACCAGGATATCCCGCCGTCGTATATACATTTAAAATCGGACCCTGCGCCGACTGAAAAACCTCCGTAATTCGATTCATCTTAGTCATTCAATTTTAATCTTTTTTGATACGTCGCCAAATCCTTATCCCCACGGCCCGATAAATTAATCACCACCACCTCATCCGCCCCCGCACCTAATTTTCCCAAAACCGCAAATGCATGCGCAGATTCCAAAGCCGGAATGATCCCTTCCAATCTCGAACATTCTACCGCCCCTTCCAAAGCCTCCTCATCCGTAATATCATAAAATTTCGCCCGACCCGATGTCGCCAAATGCGCGTGCATCGGCCCAATACCCGGATAATCCAATCCCGCCGAAATCGAATACGGTTCTATCACCTGACCATCCTCCGTTTGCATCAACAAACTCTTACTTCCATGCAATACCCCCGGTTTCCCCAAAAATGTCGTCGCCGCCGAATGTCCCGTCGAAACACCCTGACCCGCCGCCTCCGCCGCAATCAAAGCCGTCCGAGGTTCATCCAAATAATGATAAAAGGCCCCCGCCGCATTCGATCCACCTCCCACACATGCAATCACATAATCCGGATAATCCCGACCCTCCTTTTCCATTAATTGCACTTTGATTTCCTCAGAAATCACCGATTGAAACTTCGCCACCATATCCGGATAAGGATGCGGCCCCACCACCGAACCGATGATGTAATGCGTATCCACCGGATGATTGATCCAATGCCGCATCGCCTCATTCGTCGCATCTTTTAAGGTCTGGGAACCCGATTTTGCCGCCACCACTTCGGCGCCCAACATCCGCATCCGCGCCACATTCGGCGCCTGACGCTCAATATCAATCGCCCCCATATACACAATACATTCCATGCCCATTAAGGCACAAACCGTTGCCGTAGCCACTCCATGCTGCCCCGCACCCGTTTCTGCCACAATTTTATGTTTCCCCAAACGCTTCGCGACCAAAATCTGACCAATCGTATTGTTCACCTTGTGCGCACCCGTATGGCATAAATCCTCTCGCTTTAAATAAATATTCGTACCGTATTTGGCCGACAAACGCTCCGCCTTAAACAAGGGCGTAGGCCGACCCACATAATCCTTCAGCAAAGCATGAAATTCTGCCTGAAACGCAGGATCCGACATAATTTTCAAATAATTTTGCCGCAATTCCTCTACATTCGGGTACAACATCTCCGGAATAAATGCCCCTCCAAAATCCCCATAATAACCCTCCTCATTCACATGAAACGATAATGACTCCTGTATCATAATGCTATTTTTTTTGCAATGTCCTTTATTTTTTCCAAATCCTTAAGCCCCGGCTGAATCTCCAAACGACTATTAAAATCCAAACCCGCCAACGGGCATTTTGTTCTCAATTCCATCGCCTCCACCATATTTTCCCCCGAAATACCCCCCGCTAAAAAAAACGGAACCTTCGACGAATAAGCCTTTAAAATCGACCAATCAAATCGTTCCCCCGTTCCACCTACTTGTGAGCCCTTTTTCGTATCCAATAAATAATAATCAGGCGCCCCTTGTAAGGCCAACAAATCCCCTTCCTCCGCCACCGACACCGCTTTAATCACACCCAGACCAGCCCTTTTCAAAGCCTCTATAGCTGAATCACCCTCCTCCCCATGTAATTGAACCCACCTAAATCCAGCATGTTCAGCCATCGCGATAATCCGCTCCACCGTTTCATTCACAAAAACCCCAACCGCCTGCGTCGCTCCTAACAAATCCACCGGAATGACAAAATCCTTTCCCACATAACGCGGCGATTTTTCCACAAAAATAAAACCCATAAAATCAGGCTTGCATGCCGCCACCGCCGCTATATTCGCTCGCTCCCGCATGCCACAAACCTTCCATTTCATCCGCCTATTGATTTAAAAATGAGGTCAGAGCCCTCCCAGGATCCTCCGTTTTCATAAAACTCTCCCCAATCAAAAATCCCCGGTAGCCATAGGATTTCAAATCCTTAATCACCTCCGGCCCCGAAATACAACTCTCTGAAACCTTCACAAATCGAGCAGGGATCTTTTCCGACAATCGCTTCGACGCCTCCACATTTTGCTCCGAAAAATTCTTCAAATTCCGATTATTCACCCCCACCACCGATATATAATCCCCCAAACTACGTTCCAACTCCTCCTCATCATGCACCTCCAACAAGGTCTCCATCCCCAAACTCCGCGCCAAAGTCCCCAACACCTCTATCTCCCTCGGACTCAAAGCCGCCGCAATCAACAAAATCACATCCGCCCCCATCGACTTCGCCTCCACAACCTGGTATTCATCCACCATAAAATCCTTACGCAACATCGGCGTATTCGGATTCGTCCGACGTGCCAAGTCAAAATCAGCCGCCGTTCCCCCAAAATACACTTCATCCGTCAGCACCGACAAACAAGCCGCACCCGCCACCACATAGCCCCTCGTCACTTCATCCACCCCCAAACGATCATTAATGACCCCCTTCGAAGGCGATTTACGCTTAAATTCAGCAATGATGCCAGTAGAAGCCGGCTGCACCAAAGACATCGTCAGCGCATGACATGTCCGCGCAAAATATCCCAACTTCTCTAAGGCCCCCATCGACACCTTTTCCTTCGCCTTCGCTACCTCCAAACGCTTCGTCGCTACAATTTGTTCTAATATATTCATCTTATTTATGGCCTATTCCCCTTAATCCATAATGAACTTTTTGAAGGATTGGAATGCTTTTCCACTTTCCAAACTTTCTTTGGCCATCAAAATACCATCCGCCAAATTAGGCGCCTTTTCAGCGACCCAAAGTGCAGCTCCCGCATTTGCTAACACAGCTTGTGTTTGCGCGGGAGTTCCCTCCCTTTGCAAAATTTTATACATAATATCTGCCGATTGCGCCACAGTTTCCCCTCCGGAAAGTTCTGCCTGCGCAAAGGTATCAAAACCAATATCTGAGGGTTGATACGTTTTCAAGCCCCCCCTCGTCGAAATATCAAAGGGCGATGTCAACGAAATCTCATCGTAGCCATCCGCCGCATAGACAATCCCAAATTTCTTTTCGCTAGCCTCAAAAAATCCACGGTATAAATCAAACACCTCCTTCGAATACACACCGGTCAATTGCTTCGTCACCTTCGCTGGGTTCAACAAAGGCCCCAACAAATTAAAAAAGGTCTTCATCCCCAATTCCTTCCGAATCGGTCCCACAAATCGCATTGCCGGATGAAACAAAGGCGCATGCAAGAAACAAATTCCTGCCGTCTCCATTTTCCGCCGAAGCACCTTCGGATCACTCGTAAACTTTAAACCCAAAAACTCCAATACCGTCGACGAGCCCACCGAGGAAGAAACCCCGTGATTACCATGCTTGGCCACTTTTTGACCCGCACCCACGATCACAAAAGACGATGTCGTACTAATGTTAAACGTATCCTTTCCATCCCCACCCGTGCCACACACATCCATTGCCTCAAATTCCGATAAATCCAAAGTCACCGCCAATTCCAACATCGCATCCACAAATCCAGTCAATTCCTGAACTTGAATCGGATGGTACCAATACGACGTTAAAAAAGCAGCAATTTGACTTGGATTTACTTCACCCCGCCCAATATTCAACATCACCTCTTTCGCCTTTTCAGAAGACAAAGCTTCCCCTTGCACTCTATTTTGTATAATCGATTTCATCTTATTTCATCCAATTTTTAATCATTTGTAATCCATGCTCCGTCAAATAAGCCTCCGGGTGAAACTGCACCCCACGCACATCATACTTCGAATGGGCCTCCGCCAACACATTTCCGCCCGCATCCTCCGCCGTCACCTTTAATTCCAATGGCATCGTATCCGGCAAAACCGTCCACGAATGATAGCGACACACATCAAATCGAGAGGGAATATCCAAAAATAATTTCTCCTGCGGATCTTTGACGATACATTCCGTCGTCACGCCATGTAGCACTTCGCCCATGTTTTGCAGCGTCGAACCAAAAGCCTCCGCAATCGCCTGATGCCCTAAACAAACACCCAAAATCTTTTTACTCGTCTTATATTCCTTCAATAAATCCATCATAATCCCCGCCTCCGAAGGAATTCCAGGACCCGGCGAAAGCAAAATTTGATCATACGCATTCACCTCTTCCAACCTAATTTTATCATTGCGAAAGACGTCTACGTTGGCACCTAACTCTTTCAAGAGGTACACCAAATTGTACACAAACGAATCATAATTATCAATCACTAATACTTTCATGGCCATTTATCCTAAGGTTTCTGCAACGTCTAAGGCACGTCGCAATGCCGCCAATTTATTATGTATTTCCTGCATTTCGCTCGCCACCACCGACTTCGCTACCACGCCCATACCCGCCTGTAAAAACAAAGTATTCCCCTTACTCAAAAAGGTACGAATCGCAATCGCATGGTTGAAATTTCCCGCGAAATCCATGAAGCCAATCGCCCCACCATATATCGCCCGGTTCGACGGTTCCAAGCGATTAATGATCGTCATCGCATTGTGCTTCGGCGCACCACTCAAAGTCCCCGCCGGAAATGTATCCGCCACCATTTGCAAAGGATTCACACCCGCCTGCAAACGACCCGTCACCTTGGAAACCAAGTGTATCACGTGAGAGAAAAATTGAACTTCTTTGAACGTCTCCACATGCACCTCATCCGCACTGCGGCTCAAATCATTCCGCGCTAAATCCACCAACATCACATGCTCCGCCGATTCCTTCGGATCCGCAATCAAAGCCTTCGCTAATTCTGCATCCCGCGCATCATCGCCCGAGCGACGAAAAGTCCCCGCAATCGGGTGAATTTCCGCCACGTCCCCCTCAATCTTAATTTGCTTCTCCGGGGAAGCCCCGAAAATCCGGTAATCCTCATAATCAAAATAGAACAAATACGGCGAAGGATTCACCGAACGCAAGGCCCGATACACCTGAAAATCATCCCCTTGAAAGGATTGGCTAAATCGGCGCGAAGGTACTATTTGGAACACATCCCCTCGCAAACAATGCTTGATACACGTTTCCACAATCGCCTTGGTTTCATCCTCCGTCAAATTACTCGTCTCTTCACCCACTCGGGAAAAGGCCGCCAGATCCACCGAAGGTTTTTGTAAAATCGTATTCGCTACATCCAACAAAGGCGAAGAATCATCGTAACTATGCGCGTACCAGGTCAACTGATTATTAAAATGATTCAAAGCCACCACATAGCGGTACACATAGTAACGAATGGATGGAATCTCCGTTTCAGGACTTTTCGCTTGGATATCGATGTCCTCAAAATACTGGACGGCATCGTAAGAAATATGTCCAAATAGGCCATTGGCCATCGGCGAATCTCCCTTTTCTTTGGTATATGAAAAGCGATCTGAAAAGTTTTTTAAGGCCTTAACCGCCTCTTTTTTATGAACTAAGGTAAAAGATTCCACATGCCCATCCGGAAAGGTCTGGGTAACAATGGAATCATTCAGCACAAAACTCGCCACGGGATCGAAGGCCATGTGGGAGAAACCGTGCTCTCGGCCATGGTAATCCGCCGATTCCAAAATCACGGAGTTTTTATAGGCGGAGCGAATCTTTAAGAAAATCCCGATCGGCGTCAGCGTATCCGCCAACATCATTTTTCGAGAAGTCTGAACCAGTATTTTTTGCGTCGTAGACATGTTTTTCAAAGGATAACAAAGGTAATAAAAAAGGCTTACTGATGAACAGCAAGCCTTTGTAAAACATATCATGTACACACAGCAAAACTGTTCAAGGATGCATTACCCTTGCCAACCGTTTTGTTTGTATGCTGCTTTTGTCATTTTGTTTAATTTGCTACAAATGTAAAATGAAATCTTTTAAATCAAAATTTTAACCTATCAAATCCCACAAATTTCCATATAAATCCGCGAAAACCAACACCTTACCATATTCCTCCTCCGACGGTCCGCGCACAATTTCAATCCCCTGTTCCACTAAATTTAGATGCTCTTTCTCAAAATCATCCGTATGCAAAAACAAGAAAACCCGACCACCGGTTTGATTTCCCACGCGTGATTTTTGTTCCTCCGTCGCGGCTTTCGCCAGCAATAATTGGCAAGAACCTTCGCCCTTCGGCTGGACTAATACCCAGCGCTTCACCTCACTCAACACCGTATCCTCCACCAATCGAAAACCCAATTTTTGCGTATACCAAGCAATCGCCTCGTCATAATCCGCTACGACAACGGCCACATGCATCATGCGAGGAAAAGGACTAGCGCTCATCCCGACCCACAAAATTAAATGGACTAATCAATTTTAATTCCGCTTTGATGGCATCATTCACCGCCAGGCCCTCGATAAAACGATGAAACACCGCTTGGTCGATCTTCCCATGGTGGCGCGTCAACTCCTTCAAGGCCTCATAAGGCTTCGTATAGGCCTCCCGACGCAAGACCGTTTGTATCGCCTCCGCGATCACGACCCAATTATCTTCTAAATCTTGTTCAATTTTACTGGCGTTCAATTCCAATTTCCCCAGACCCCGCATTAAAGAATTCAAAGAAATCAAGGTATGGGCCAAAGGCATCCCCACATTACGTAAGACGGTCGAATCTGTTAAATCCCGCTGCAAACGAGAAATCGGTAATTTGCCTGATAAAAATTCTAGACCCGCATTCGCATAAGCGAAATTCCCCTCCGAATTCTCGAAATCAATCGGATTTACCTTATGTGGCATGGCCGAGGAACCGATTTCTCCCGCTTTAATCTTCTGTTTAAAATAACCCATTGAGATGTATTGCCACATGTCTCGGGACAAGTCGATCAGAATCGTATTTAATCGCTTCAATCCATCAAAATAAGCCGCTAAATTATCGTAATGCTCGATTTGCGTTGTATACCGACTGCGTTTAATACCTAAAGATTCATGTAGATTTTGGGCGAAACTAGGCCAATCGACCCCGGGAAATGCGACATGATGGGCATTGAAATTACCCGTTGCACCCCCAAATTTTCCGCTAAAAGGCACTTGGGCTAATAGGTCCAATTGACGCGCCAAACGTTCGACAAAAACTTGTATTTCCTTGCCTAAACGGGTGGGCGAAGCCGGTTGGCCATGGGTATGCGCTAACAAAGGTATCGCCTTCCACTCTTCCGCATACTCGGCTAATTGCGCTGAAACGGCCTGATAGGCAGGCAACATCAGTGCTACATGCGCCTCCGCAATGGACATGGGAATGGCCGTATTATTAATATCTTGGGAGGTAAGTCCGAAGTGAATAAACTCGACAAAAGGGGCCATGCCGCCATATTTGGCAGATAAGCCCAACATTTTTTCTTTGATAAAATATTCCACGGCTTTCACGTCGTGGTTGGTCACTTTCTCGGTATCCTTAATCCATTGCGCATCTGCCTCACTGAAATGAAGGTACATGTGCCTCAAATCAGCAAAGGCGGCTTTGGGGAAATTAGCCAAAGGAGCCAGCGGAATTTCACATAGTGCTATAAAATATTCGATTTCAACCCGAACTCGGTATTGTATCAATCCGAATTCTGAAAAGTAAGGGGCGAGGGCTTCCGTTTGTTTACGATAGCGACCGTCCACGGGAGAGATTGCACTTAATACATTTAATTCCATGCGTCTATATCAAAAAGCAAAGGTACAAAATTTGTATTTATTTAGGCGATTCATGAATTTTTATTGAAATTCGTGCAAAATAAATTCCCATGCTAAGTCCTCGTTATTTATCCATTGTGTTGGCCATAGTGATTGCAGGAGTGAGTACCGCGTTTATTTCATTTTTACCGAATTCAGATTTCACGATCCTTTTTGTTTGCTTTATCAGTTGCCTTATTTTCGGATCGGTTTTGATCTATTTTGCTTTGGATTATTTGGTTTTCAAAGAGGTCAACCAATTGTATGACCGAATCAAACAAATCAAAAAAAAGAACTTCTCCGTGATTCCACGGAAACAATTGATTGAAAAGGAAAACCCGATAGAATTGTTGAAACAGGAATTAAACATCTATGTAACCACCAAAGAGGACGAGTTGAAAGAGTTAAGACAAGCAGCCAAGTACCGTCAAGAATTTTTGGCCGATGTGTCACATGAATTAAAAACCCCCATTTTTGCGGCCCAAGGATTTGTTCATACGCTGCTCGACAACCCCGACGAAGAGATCGAAATTCGCACCAAATTCCTCGAAAAAGCGGCTAAAAGTTTAGATGGATTAGACGAATTAGTCAAAGATTTATTGACCGTTTCTCAAATCGAAACCGGTGCGATAAAAATCGTGAAAAAGCCTTTGGATCTTCGGCCGGTGATTCTTGACATTTTCGAACAATTGGAAGCGAAGGCTAAAAAGAAAAATATCTCCCTTAAATTGACCGGAAAAGAAGGAGCTTTGACTGTGAATGCGGACCATCAGCGGATTGAACAGGTGCTAATTAATTTAATTGACAATGGCATTAAATATGGCAAGCAAGACGGAAAGGTAAATGTCCTTATGGAAGAGCGTAAAAAGAATTTCCAGATCATCGTTCGGGACAATGGCCCCGGAATTTCCAGCGAACATTTACCGCGCCTTTTTGAACGTTTCTATCGCGTGGACAAAAGTAGGGCGAAACAAAGTGGGGGTTCCGGACTCGGGCTTTCTATTGTAAAGCACATCGTTAAGGCACATGGAAGCCAAATTACCGTACTTTCCAAAATAGACAAGGGCACATCCTTTTCATTTAAATTGGAAAAAGCTTAGGCAAAAATTCTCCTTTAAAAAGCTTGGTGGATTTAATCGAGCATGGAATAAATCAAAACAGTCCTTTGCATACCTGGGCTTGAAGTACAAAAAAATGCGAGAAAATTAGTTTTGTGCTCCTTCCGCCAAACGCTCTGTATTTTCAGCGATGCGCAATTGCTCAATAAATTCTCCAATTTCCCCATCCATTACCACCGGTAAATTATAGACCGTCAAGCCGATCCGGTGATCTGTCACCCGGCCTTGAGGATAATTATAGGTGCGAATTTTATCCGAACGATCGCCGGAGCCCACCATGGATTTCCGATTGCCCGCAATTTCCGCATTTCGTTTTGCTAATTCGATTTCATAGATCCGAGAACGCAATACGGTCATGGCCTTATCAAAGTTCTTGATTTGAGAACGTTCATCCTGGCATTGTACCACCAAACCCGAAGGAATGTGTGTCACACGCACGGCTGAATAGGTCGTATTGACAGACTGTCCACCCGCTCCGGAAGAACAAAACGTGTCCTTTCGGATGTCGTTCATGTTGATTTGCACATCCACCTCATCGGCCTCTGGCAAAACGGCCACAGAGGCAGCCGAGGTATGAATTCGTCCTTGGGATTCTGTGGCAGGAACACGTTGTACCCGATGAACGCCCGATTCAAATTTCAATTTAGCATATACGTCTTCCCCTTGAACGGAGGCAATAATCTCTTTATATCCCCCCGCACTTCCTTCGGTAAAATCCATGATTTGGAAAGCCCAACCCATTTTTTCCGCGTAGCGCTGATACATCCGAAAAATATCGCCAGCAAAAATGGAGGCCTCGTCGCCCCCCGTTCCACCGCGGACCTCTAGGATGCAGTCTTTGGAATCGTTTGGATCCCTCGGAATGAGCATTTCCTTCAATACTTCTTGTAATTCTTTTTCTTTGGGAATTAATTCTTCCAATTCCGCCTTGGCCATGTCACGAAAATCCTCGTCCTTTTCGGTGGCGATGACTTCTTTGGCTTCGTCGATGGACTGAAGGGTTTGTTGGTATGCCAAATACTGATCCACAATTTTTTGCAGATCCTTGTATTCTTTACTTAAGGTCTTAAATTTTTTAAGGTCGGAAACGACCTCAGGCATGGCAATTTGTTGTTCTACTTCTAAAAAACGCTCCCTAATGGCCTCGAGCTGCTCCAGCATACATGTTCAATTTTAAAAATCTTTGCAAAGATAACAATTAGTTGAATACCTTTGCGCAACGCATTTTTATTATGAACATTTCCCGCTATCTGCCCTTTTTAAGTCTTTTCATCTGTTTGGCCTGTGATTTTTCACATCGGATTGATACGAGTGCGGTGGTCAAGGAAATGAAATCCAAACAAGTCAAACGCGTGCTTCCTGAGCAAATTGTAAGCCAAGTGGATACTTGGGGTCAAGCTTTGGAAAAAAATCCAAAGGCGTTGCCGGTGGAAATTAGCTTTAAAACCTACCAAGGGCCCGCGCAAGAACTTATCAAACAAGTGGCTGACAAAAAAATTAAAGAGGTCTTAGATGCAATTTCATATAGTGTAGAACATCAGCAAACGGTTCCCGCGAGTATCCAAAAAAACGCGACTGGGGATAGTCTGTTCTATATATTCCAACAAGCCAATGGGGAAACCACCCTATTCGGATTCAGTAAGTCTTCCATTATTCAGAACATGGACCGACCGCTCATTAAATAAGCGGACGCTGAGACAATAACACCATTTGCTTATAAATTTCCTGCATTTCGGGTTTTTCAATGTAAGCCAAAGCCTCGTAGTTCAAGGCAATTGCACTAGAAGGCATCGCTTGCTGAGTGAAATAGGCTTTCATGTGATTTTCAACTAGCCCTTGAATTAATTGGGTATCTAAGTCGATCGAATCGAGTAATTCTTTTGCCTGATTCCACAGATGATTTGTAAACAAGCCGGCCATTTGCATCGCCAAATGAATCTTTTTCCGCTCCTCGGCACTGACCACATAAATCGCATCAGAAATGTCCTTCGCAAGCGTCACGAGAATTATTTCAGTCTCTTCGACTAGCACTTCCACGCAAATAGGCATATGCGTTAGGGCTATTTTACGACCAATGCTCAGGTGCTGGACTGGAAAAAACACACCCATTTGGTTCATGCTTTCCCGCAAAGGATCATACATGACCATGGCTTCCGCCAAGGCAGCGGTGCCAGAAACTAAAATAAGGGTGCCATATTTAGGTAAGAGTAATTCGGACAAAACCTGTGAATAGGCGCTTTCGGGGATACAAAGAAAAAATACGTCGGAACTGGATTCGGAGAAATCTAAATGTTCTTGGACCTGGGCATTGTAACAAAAAGAAACGACCTCCTTCGCTTTTTTGGGATCACGGCTAAATACTTCTTGGACCGAGTTTCCTGCGTTTTCTAAGGCTTGGGCTAAATGCCAGGCGACATGTCCGGCGCCGATGAATGAAATCTTCATAGATTAGTAAATGGTTTCGCGTTTGGAACCGACAAATGGAATCCATTGCGTATCCAAAATTCCTGAAAAATTTCGCAAAAACATAACAAATGAAGGCTTAAATGGATGTCGGGCCAAATGCATCCCAGCTTCTTCAGGCGTTTGGTCGCCTTTTTTGGCATTGCAATATTTACAAGCGGTGGTCAAATTATCCCACGAGGTTCTTCCCTGACGGGATTTAGGCATCACATGATCTAAGGTTAGATGTTCTTTGGCGCCGCAATATTGACACATGTTTCCGTCCCTTTTAAAAATGTTTTGCCGAGTTAAGACCACGCCTTTATATGGAAAATAGACGTAGCGATTGAGGCGAATGACGGAAGGAAAGGGAAAGGTTTGAGAAATGGAGTGCAATTTGGCGGTCGAGGACTCGGCGACCAATTCGGCTTTGTTCAGGTAGACCAAAAGAAAGGCTTTGGGCATCGAACAGATCGTGAGGGCGCTGTAATCTTGATTCAGAACTAATACCTTTTGACTCATAGAAACAGGATTAGAAGACCTTTTAAAGTTAGTAAAATAATCCACTGAATCCCAAGTGCTTGCAGATTAAATTTAGGTACATTCCAAGGAATGAATCAGAATGTGTAAATTTGGAAAAAAAAGAAAGCGCCCGATGTCAACCTTGTTGGAACAAATCAAATCCCTCGCCTCAGCAAATGCTCAAGAAACGGTTAAAAACCGCCACCATTTGCATCAAAATCCCGAACTCTCTTATCAAGAAAAAGAGACACAGGCCTATGTGGAAGCGCAATTAAAGGCCATGGGTATTTCTTCCAATCGGATAGCAGATACCGGGCTCATCGCGCTGATCGAGGGAAAAAATCCTTCGAAAAAAGTCATTGCCTTGCGGGCCGACATGGACGCCTTGCCCATTTTCGAAGCGAATCAAGTTCCATACAAATCCCAGCGCGAAGGGGTCATGCATGCCTGTGGACATGATGTTCATACCTCTTCCTTACTCGGAACAGCGAAAATTTTACAAGAGATACGGGGCGAGTTTGAAGGGACAGTTAAATTATTATTTCAACCTGCGGAGGAAAAAGCGCCGGGCGGCGCGAGCATTATGATTCAGGATGGCGCTTTGCAAAATCCGATTCCGAATGGGATTTTAGGCCAACATGTAGCGCCCAATATTCCCGTAGGAAAAATCGGTTTCCGAGAAGGCATGTATATGGCTAGTGCAGACGAATTGTATTTGACCGTCAAAGGCAAAGGTGGCCATGGGGCCATGCCTGATATTTGTGTGGATCCGATTTTGATCGCTTCGCATATTATTGTGGCGATGCAACAAATCATTTCTCGAAATAAAAATCCACGCTTGCCATCGGTGTTGACCTTTGGGAAAATCGAGGGTTTGGGAGCGACGAACATCATTCCCGATGAAGTAAAAATCCAAGGAACTTTCCGGGCGATGGATGAAGAGTGGCGGGCGGATGGTTTGGCGAAAATGAAAAAATTAGCGGAAGGAATGGCAGAGGCGATGGGGGGAACTTGCGAATTCAATGTTTTAAAAGGATATCCATTTTTACAAAATAATCCTGCGCTGACCCGACGGATGAAGGAAGCGGCGATCGAATACATGGGTCAGGAACACGTGATCGACTTGGATATTTGGATGGCGGCGGAAGACTTCGCTTGGTATACACACCATGTGGATGCTTGTTTTTATCGACTGGGCACACGGAATGAAGCGCGCGGAATCATCAGTGGCGTGCATACGCCTACTTTTGATATCGATGAACAAGCCTTAGAAATCGGGCCGGGATTGATGGCGTGGTTGGCCATCCAGGAGCTACAAATTACCTAGGAAATTCGAGGGGATCTGGCCATTTAAAGGTGTAATGAAGGCGTTCTGCGATAGCATCGCCGGAAACGATTTTTCCTCCGAGACAAGGTTGGGTATCATCCCAAAGCCCGATGGGCAGGCCTCTTTGTTCGCAATCATAAATGCCAACATCCATTTTACTCGGGTGCTGGGGTGCTACTAAATTAAATAAGCCTTCTTGGATAGATTCCGTTGCCTTTGCGATAAGCGCGACGACATCGTCTTTGTGGATATAATTCACCGGACAATTTGCCCCATCATTTCGTTTGCCTGAGAAATATTTTGCTACATAGCGATCGCCGCCCATTAATCCGCCCAAACGCAACATGAGCGAGGGTATTTCGGAAGCTTGAACGATGGCCTCGGCTTTGGCCATTAAAGAGGACTCTTGAATATCCGATTCCTCGGTCACGATATCCGAGACGTTTTGGTAAATGGATGTGGAGGAGAGGAAAATGATTTTCTTGGTGATGGACGGGTCTATTTGTTGGACCCAAGCCCCAAGTATTTCCAAATAATGTTCTTCTGAATTCTTCTTCCGACGTGGTGGAATGGCCCAAATATGAATCTCTGATTGACACATGGAGACCCAAGCTTGTTCCGGCATGCCTGGTTCGGCACGAAAATCCAAGACCTTGATATTCGGATGAGCGGCTTGTTTATGTGCCGAAGAAGCGGAAACTTGCACCTCGAAATCAGCTAGAGCTAATTTAAATGCGAGAGGGGCTCCTACCCAACCGCCACCAAAAATACTAACTGTCTTTTTCATAATTTTTTGCACCTTTGGAACAAAAGAACAACAAAATTAGTTGTAAACCTCATTAGCGCAGACAAGCCATGAACAAATTGATTTTTGTACCATTTATTTCTCTATTAATTTTTGCGATCGATTACTATGTCTGGCAGGCGGTGAAAATGGCTACCATACAAAGTTCGTCAGGCTTGCAAACGGGCGTAAAATGGGGCTATTGGGGTTTTACAAGTTTAGTCGTTTTAGGCATTTGGGGATATAATTTTTTGCCCTTGCACGTTTGGAAAAATGAGATTCGGATTACATTCATGGCTTTGGTCATGATTTCGGTGGTTTCGAAATTGTTTATTATCCTGTTTTTATTGATTGAAGATATTACGCGAATTATTCGATGGGCTTTCCAAGGCGTGAAAATGCGGATTAGTTCGGATGATTATGCGCCGGGTACTATTTCTCGAAATGAATTTTTATCGAAGGCTGCCTTGGCGGTGGGCGCGGTTCCGGCGGCTACGTTTGCATTTGGAATTATTTCGGGGGCACATGATTATCGGGTGGAACAGATTTCTTTGAAGATCCCGAAATTGCCCAAGGCTTTTCGGGGTATGCGGATTGCACAGGTTTCGGATATTCATACGGGAAGTTTTTTTAATAAGACGGCGGTGAAGGGAGGCGTGGAGATGTTGATGCGCGAAAAACCGGATGTCATCTTTTTTACGGGGGATTTAGTCAATAATGAAGCCAAAGAGTTGACCGATTATTTTGAGATTTTTTCCAAATTAAAGGCGCCGCGTGGAGTTTATAGTACATTAGGAAATCATGATTATGGCGATTATGTGCGGTGGAAATCTCCTGCGGCTAAAAAGCAGAATTTAAAAGATTTGATGAAAGCGCATGAATTGATGGGCTATGATTTATTGATGGACGAGCACCGTTTTTTAGAGGAGTCGGGCGAAAAATTAGCTATCATAGGGGTTCAAAATATTGGTGTGGGTAGGTTCCCTTGGTATGGGAATTTAGAAAAAGCGCACAAGGGAACCGAGGAGGCTGCGGCTAAGTTATTACTTTCTCATGATCCATCGCACTGGAATGCGGAGGTGACGAAGAAATACAAAGACATCGATGTAGCCTTTGCGGGGCATACGCATGGATCTCAATTTGGTGTTAAAATAGGAGATTTCCGTTGGTCACCTGCCCAATACATCTATAAACAATGGGCGGGATTATATCAGGAGGAAGGGCAACAATTATATGTCAACCGAGGTTATGGTTACTTAGGTTATCCGGGTCGCGTAGGTATGCCTCCTGAAATTTCCATCTTTACGCTGAGTTAAGGGAAAGGACTGAATTTAGATTTTAAATTTGCCGATTAGCAAAAAAATCCTAATTTTGTGTCCCTAATCATGGTTTCGTGGCCGAGTGGCTAGGCAGAGGTCTGCAAAACCTTCTACAGCGGTTCGAATCCGCTCGAAACCTCAAAAAACCTCCTTATTGGAGGTTTTTTTGTTTCACTCGATATGTTACAAATCATTCTTCAAATAATTCAAAAATGTTTTGGCCTTATTTTGAAAAGTTCTAAATAACCGTCCAATCCTTAAAAAATCCTGAAATAGATTCAGAAATTAATTGTTTCCTAAAAAATCGAATTGTAATTTTGCGGACTGAATTAAAATGAGAATTCCTAGCTTATGTTTTGTAAAAAATCAACTCTCGTTACCTTTCTTTTTTCCATCGTCCTATTTTTAGCCACGGCTAATGCTACGATTGCCCAAGATGCGGCAGAAGGAGAATCGCTATTTAAAAATAACTGTGCGGCATGTCACAATACATCAGATGAGGTTTTAGTAGGTCCTGGATTAAAGGGCATTACGGAGCGTCGTCCGATCGAATGGATTGTGAATTGGGTGCATAATCCACAAGCGGTGATTGCTTCAGGAGACAAATATGCCAATGAGCTTTATAATAAGTTCAATAAAGCAGCCATGACGCCTTATCCTAATTTTTCAGAGGGTCAAATAAAAGGAATTATGGCCTATATCGAAGCCGCAAATGCAGCACCGGCGGCACCGGCGGCAGGCGCAGCACCGGCAGCGAGTGCGGCACCGGCAGAAGGAGCGAAAAGTTCTGGAGGCATGATGGAGGTTTTATTGGTTGGCTTATTGGTGATCATGGTATTGGTATTAATTGCAT
Organism: uncultured Cytophagaceae bacterium; assembly: GCA_903907745.1. Lineage (GTDB taxonomy): Bacteria > Bacteroidota > Bacteroidia > Cytophagales > Spirosomataceae > Aquirufa. The sequence goes on from CAIVPF010000061.1 coordinate 42,528, forward strand.
TATTATCCATTGTTAACACATTAAGCAAGCTTTCCGGAACAGATGCGGCAAGTTCAGAGGTGCCATTGTTACAGCGCTTCTCAGAAAATGCTAAAAAGTTGGCAGCGAACTCGGCAGTGAAGACAGGAATCATCGTGTTGGTGTTATTATTAGGAGGAAAAGCGACGATTGATGCGGCATATGGAATTGGTATCCACCAAGGATATGCGCCGGAGCAACCGATTAAATTTTCTCACAAATTACATGCGGGTCAATACCAAATTAACTGTAACTATTGCCACACAGGGGTATACGAAGGAAAAGGAGCGAATGTGCCATCGGCTAATATTTGTATGAATTGCCATAATGCAATCAAACGCGAATCACCTGAAATTCAAAAAATCTACCGTGCATTAGAAAACGATGAGCCGATTCAATGGGTTCGGGTACACAATTTGCCAGATTTAGCTTATTTCAATCATGCCCAACATACAAATGTGGGTGGATTGGAGTGTAAAAGTTGTCACGGTGAAATTGAAAAAATGGAAGTGGTAGAACAACGTTCTTCATTAACCATGGGATGGTGTATCGATTGTCACCGTCAAACAGACGTGAATGCAAAGGGAAATGCGTATTATGACAAATTGGTTGAGATTCATAATAAGGACAGCAAAACTCCTTTGAAAGTGCAAAACATCGGTGGCTTAGAGTGTTCTAAGTGCCATTATTAATAGCTTAAAAATAGATTCAAAATTAGTCTGAATACGAAAGATTATATGGAAAATTCGAACAAGAGGTATTGGAAAGGGATTGAGGAGTTAACCAATGAGCCATCGTTTGTCAAAAATATCCACAATGAGTTTGGTAATATGCCAAGCGAGACCGATGCTAAAGGTGATTCTTTAGTAGACGGTTCGGGAACTCATCGTCGTGATTTTCTTAAGATGTTGGGCTTCGGAGTCGCAGCAGTGTCATTAGCGGCCTGTGAGTCTCCGGTTAAAAAGACCATTCCTTACTTGAACAAGCCGGAAGATGTGGAGCCGACGATTGCCAATTGGTACGCGTCTACGTACACCGACGGAGGAGATTATGCCTCCATCCTTGTAAAAACAAGAGAAGGTCGTCCAATTAAAATTGAAGGCAACAAATTGTCTTCCGTTTCCAAAGGAACACTTTCGGGTCGAGCACATGCTTCCGTTTTGAGTCTATATGACAATGAAAAATTAAAAGGTCCTCAATCGGCTGGGAAAGCAACGGATTGGGCTTCTTTGGATACAGCCTTTACCGCAAAATTAGCTGAAGTAGCTGCGAAAGGTGGTCAAATACGTATCGTCTCAAATACCCTACTTTCACCAAGTACGAAAAAGGTTATCGCGGATTTTGCTGCGAAATATCCAACGACACAACACATTACTTACGATGCAAATTCTGCTTATGGCTTAACCGCAGCGCATGGAGGAATTCTTCCGGCGATTGATTTCAGCCAAGCGAAAACCATCGTTTCTTTAGGTGCTGACTTCTTAGGTACTTGGATTGCTCCTACGGAATTTGCAGCGCAATGGGCGATCACTCGCCGAGTAGGTTCAGACAAAGAAGGTAAGAAAACGATGTCTCGTCATTATCAATTTGAGACAATCCTTTCGAACACAGGAGCGAATGCAGATTACCGCGCGACTTATAAGCCCTCTCAGGAAGGTTTAGTCGCGATTAGCTTATACAATGCGGTGGCTAAATTAACAGGCGCGGCGGCAGTTGCTGGTGCATCGGTTAAAGTGGATCATTTAGATAAAGCGGCGAAAGATTTAGTCGCTTCTAAAGGGGCCTCGATTGTGGTTTCAGGTTCGACAGATCCAGAAGTTCAAAAAATGGTGGCTGCGACAAACGCTTTAGTTGGCGCTTACGGCACCACGATCAATACAGGTCAAGCTGTTCATTACCGTCAAGGAAATGATGCTGCGATGGCATCGTTCATTCAAGAGGTTGCTGCAGGTTCTATTGCCGCGGTCATCTTTTACAATGCGAATCCTGTTTATAATCACCCACAAGGGGCAGCCTTAGCGGCAGCGCTTCCGAAGGTAGGTCTTAGTTTAGCCACAAACGATCGGGCAGATGAGACCGCTTCTTTATGTCAATTCATCGCGCCAGATTCACATTATTTAGAATCATGGAATGATGCGGAACCAAAGGCGGGATTTTATTCATTGACTCAACCAACCATTTCGACCATCTTCAAAACACGTCAAGCACAATCAAGTTTCTTAACTTGGGCAGGTGCAGGCAATGATTTTGCTGCTTATTTAGAGTCGAATTGGGAGAAAAATATTTTAAAAGGTGGAAAAGTAGCTTGGAACAATGCCTTGCATGATGGGGTATTTGAGCCAAATGCGGTTTCTGTTTCTGCGGCAAGTCCAAGTATCGATGTGAATGCATCGGCTGGGGCGATCGCAAAAACCTATGCGGCTTCGTCGACCGAATTAGAAATCACGGTTTACGAAAAAGTAGGTTTGGGAACGGGATCACAGGCGAACAATCCATGGTTACAAGAATTCCCTGAGCCGGTATCGAAAGCTTGTTGGGATAATTACGCAACCATTTCACAGCCTACGGCTACGAAATTAAACTTGAAACAAGGAGATGTGGTTGAAGTTGGTGCTAAAGGATATAAAGTTTCATTGCCGGTATTAGTTCAACCGGGCCAGGCGCAAGATACGATTGCGATTGCGATCGGTTACGGTCGTAGCAAAGCAGGTAAATCTGCAGATGGTGTGGGTGTAAATGCATATCCATTCTTAGTAGCTGGTGCTTTAACAGCAACGATAAGCCCAACGGGAGAAAGCAAAGACATCGCTCAAACACAAACTCACCATACGGTGATGGCGCGTCAAGCGGTGGTTCAAGAAACGGTGTTGGGTGATTTTGCGAAGGATCCTTTGTCGGGTCGATACAATCCTACCATATTAACTTCGGAAGGAAAGAAAAATGCGACAGACATTTCACTTTGGAATGGTCACAAGTATAATAATCATGCCTGGGGAATGGTCATTGACCTGAATACATGTACGGGATGTTCGGCATGTGTGATTTCGTGTTCGGCAGAAAATAACGTGCCGGTGGTGGGACGTCAAGAAGTGATTAACCGTAGAGAGATGCACTGGATGCGGATTGACCGGTATTATTCTTCAGATGCGGAAGTAGAAGATTTGAAAGGATTGGAAATCGCTTCGGATAATCCGGAGGTGGTGTTCCAGCCGATGTTATGTCAACATTGTAATAATGCCCCTTGCGAAACAGTTTGTCCAGTTTTAGCGACGACTCACTCGACAGAAGGTTTAAATCAGATGACGTATAACCGGTGTATCGGAACGCGTTATTGTGCGAACAACTGTCCGTACAAAGTGCGTCGTTTCAACTGGTTCCGTTATTTCCAAACGGATGATTTTGATTTCCATTTCAATAATGACTTAGGTCGTATGGTGATTAACCCAGACGTAACGGTTCGTTCACGTGGGGTTATGGAAAAATGTTCGATGTGTGTTCAGCGTATTCAAGAAGGTAAGTTGACAGCAAAGAAGGAAAAGAGAAGACCAGTAGATGGAGAAATTCAAGTGGCCTGTGCACAATCTTGTCCTACGAATGCGATTACTTTCGGAGATATGAATAATCCTGAATCTGAGATTTCGAAATTATTAGAAGTTGAGAAAGAAGGTCGCGCTTATCACGTGATTGAAGAGATTAATGTGAAACCGAACATTTCTTATTTGATGAAAGTAAGAAACAAGGACACGAAAAAAGAAGCATAATTATTTAAACGTAATAAAAAGTAAATAAAAATATGTCGCACGTTGTATCACCCATAAGAGAGAAACTAGTTTCTGGTGGCAAATCTTATCACGATGTTACCCACGATATTTGCAAGCAGGTAGAAGGGGAACCCACCAAAGAATGGAAATGGGCCTTTGGCATTTCATGCATTATCTTTGCTTATGGGGCTTATTGTCTTTTCTACACTTGGTGGCAAGGAATTGGCGTTTGGGGATTGAACAAGACCGTTGGTTGGGCTTGGGATATCACAAACTTCGTATGGTGGGTGGGTATCGGTCACGCGGGTACCTTGATTTCAGCCGTATTATTATTGTTCCGTCAAAAGTGGAGAACATCCATTAACCGTTCTGCGGAGGCGATGACGATTTTCGCGGTACTTTGTGCTGCATCCTTCATTTTGGCGCACATGGGTCGTCCATGGTTGGCGCATTGGGCTTTGCCTTTGCCAAATACCTTTGGTTCTTTATGGGTTAACTTTAACTCGCCATTGGTTTGGGACGTATTTGCGATCTCGACGTATTTATCAGTTTCCTTATTGTTCTGGTACATGGGCTTGGTGCCGGATTTGGCAACCATTCGTGATCGTGCTACGACGAAAGGCCGTAAATTTTGGTATGGTTTATTCAGTTTAGGCTGGACGGGTTCTGCGAAAACATGGGCACGTTATGAGTATATGTCATTAATTTTGGCGGGTATTTCTACTCCTTTGGTACTTTCGGTTCACACGATTGTATCGATGGACTTTGCAACCTCGGTGATTCCGGGTTGGCATACAACGATCTTCCCTCCTTATTTCGTGGCGGGAGCGATTTTCTCAGGATTCGCGATGGTACAAACCTTGCTTTTGATTACCCGTGTGGTTTTTAAATTAGAGGATTACATTACGATTGAGCACATAGAAATGATGAACATCGTGATCACGGTGACGGGATCGATTGTGGGTATTGCTTATTTAACTGAGTTCTTTATCGCTTGGTATTCAGGCGTGGAGTATGAGAGTTATGCTTTTATTAATCGTGCAACGGGTCCATATTGGTGGGCTTATTGGATGATGATGACTTGTAATGTGATTTCACCACAATTATTCTGGTCGAAAAAAATCCGTACTAGTTTATTGGTATCCTTCTTATTATCGATTGTGGTAAACGTAGGTATGTGGTTTGAGCGTTTTGTGATTATCGTAACTTCTTTACACAGGGATTATATTCCGTCTTCATGGGCGATGTTTTCTCCGACAAGGTATGATATTGGAGATTACATCTTCTCATTTGGTTTGTTTTTCACGTTATTCTTCTTGTTTGCTAAGTTTTTACCGGTTGTTAATATGGCAGAGGTGAAAGCGGTGATGAAAGGCGTATCGACGAATTACCCGGCAAAGCAAGCGAAGGCTGCTAAAAAATCAGAGGAATAATTTTAAATGACATTGGAAATTTAAACAATATGAGTTCTACAACTAACTACATTTTGGGAGTTTATGATGATGAGGATGAGGTTTTGCATGCAGTAAGCGAAATCAAAGCCAAAGGCATTAAAATCGAAGAGGTATTTACGCCTTTCCCAATTCACGGATTAGACACAGCTTTAGGTCATCCGCGGACGCGCTTGCCGATTGCGGCCTTTATGTTTGGCTGTTTAGGTTTAGTTTGTGCGCAGGCATTAATTAATTACACGATGGTATTTGATTGGCCGATGATCATTGGGGGTAAAGACTTTTTTGCTTTACCAGACTGGATTCCTATTACGTTTGAAGGAACGGTATTGTTTACCGCTTTCGGCTTAGTGACTACCTTTTGTATTTCTAATGGCCTTTATCCTGGAAAGGAAGTGGAGGTTTTGGATGTTCGTATTACAGATGATCGTTTTGTGATGGCCATAAATTTGGACAAAAACAAAGTAGGCGCTGCGGATATTACGAAAGCCTTGAAGGATTCTGGGGCGGTAGAAGTGAATGTTAAATAATTTAAAGAACATTGTTCAAGAAGAAGCATAAAAAGATGTTGAATCAAAGCAAATCATTGATTTTATTAGCTGGATTAGCGTTAGGTATGTTGTCATGTGGAAAAGACCCCAATGACACAGGAACTGAATTCGCCCCTAATATGTACAATTCTGTAGGCTATGAGCCGATGACCCAGCTCGACGGAGACACAAACAAAATCAATCCTTTGGGAATGAATATGCGTTTGCCAGTGGCGGGAACGGTTGCTCGAAAAAGATATAACGGCCCAGATAGTTTAAAGAAGGCATTTTTATCCCAAGAATTGGTTGCAAAAACAATTCCCAATGATAGCATTTCCTATTCGGAGGCTTTATTGACAAACCCATTGGCGGCAACTCCAGAGAATATTGAGGAGGGTAAATTGCAATACGAGCGTTTTTGTCAGCATTGCCATGGCGAAGCAGGTAAAGGAGATGGTTTGGTAGCGAAGGCATATAAAGGTGTTCCGGTGTATTCCAGTGATGCATTAAAAGCGGTGAACGATGGACATATTTATCACGTAATTACGCATGGTAAGGGACGGATGTGGCCACATGGATCACAGATTTCGTCTCAAAACCGTTGGAAAATCGTGTTGTATGTTCACGAATTACAAAAACAATAATTCTATCAATTAAAATTAAATACAGATAAAGATGGCGGGACATTCACATTTTTCCCCAGCGAACGTAGAAGAGCATTTTGAGTTTAGCTCGGAAGGTAAGAAAAGAATTATCATTGCTTTCATCGCAGGTTTAGTTGCTTTAGCCCTTGGCATTTACCTTTTATCCAAAGGGGAGTCAGGCGGACATGAAGTAGCAGCGGCTGGTCATGAGGCTGCTAATGCAGGCCATGAAGCGACGAATGCGGCCGAGCATTTATCCGGTGGCGCGGCTTCACATCAAGCAAAAGCGGAAGAGCATTATGATTGGACGAATCGTATTTGGGCAAACGTATGGTTAAACGCTGTATTTTTTACGGGAATCTCCGTGATAGGAATGTTTTTTGTTTCCTTGCAATATTTATCAAAGGCCGGTTGGTCTTCCGTAATCAAGCGTGTGCCTGAAGCTTTTCCTAAGTTTTTATATTATTCATTACCGATTTTATTGGCTGTATTTTTCTTCAAAGGTGATGTAATTTTCCATTGGATGCACCATGGTGTAACTGAGGTGGGAAGTGAGAACTACGATAAAATTATTGCTGGCAAAGCGGGTTATTTGAACAAGAACTTCTTTATGGCTCGTTTGGTCGTTTTTGGAGCATTATGGATCATATTATGGAACATGTTGCGAAAGAAATCGATCGAAGAGGATTTAGTAGGGGGAACAGAAATCTTTACGAAATTAGTTCGTTTAGGCGTTGCGTTTATTGTGATATTTGGAGCGTCTAGTTCGATGTTCGCGTGGGATTGGGTGATGTCGATTGATACACACTGGTTCTCGACGATGTTTGGATGGTATATGTTTTCTTCTTGGCACGTAACCGGATTAGCGATTATTACCTTGACCATCTTATTATTGAAAGATAAAGGCTATATGGCGTATGTAAATGAAAACCATTTACATGATTTAGGTAAGTTTATGTTTGCCTTTTCTATTTTTTGGTCCTATGTGTGGTTCTCTCAATTTTTATTGATTTACTACGCAAATTTCCCTGAGGAGACTATTTACTTTTTAGAGCGTTGGGAGGGACACAATAAAATTTACAAAACTTCAGAAGTTTTGAACATTTTCTTTAACTTTTTCTTCCCTTTCTTGGTTCTTATGACAAGGGATGCAAAACGTACAAGTATCTTCTTGAAAATTGCTTGTTTCTTTATCATTAGTGGCCACTACATTGATTTTTATCAAATGATTATGCCAGGTGTATTAGGTAAGCATGGTGGATATGGCTTAGTAGAATTTGGGATGTTGACCGTATTTAGCTCAGCATTTATTTATGTAGTATCGAATGAATTGACTAAAGCGAGTTTGGTGGCTAAAAATCACCCATTCTTGCCAGAGGCTTTACATCACGACATTTAGTTAAAAAATACAGGATTTAAATTAAAACAATATGAATTTCCTAATTGGTCTTTTATCAATCGTCTTCTTCGCATTGTCTATTGCTGTGATTAGCAAAAGTATGAAGTTGAATAAAAAGTTAAGTGGTGAGGATGAGGACGAATTCGCCTTAGATTCAGCGAATAATGTGAATGCCATAGGCATGATGTTGTTCTGGTTATTTGGAACAATTGGAGGTGTTTGGTCTTTTTTACATTCAAAGCCTGATTTTTTACCGGTAGCTGCTTCAGAGCATGGCCTTAAAACAGACAGTATGTTTTGGTCTTCGATGGCCGTGGTGACCTTTGCTTTCTTTATTTCAAACACATTGTTGTTTTACTTTGCATTTAAGTATCGTCACAACAAAAACAGAAAAGCAACATTTTATCCAGTTAACCACAAGTTGGAATTAATTTGGACTGTTATTCCCGCGATTGTCATGGCGATTTTGGTATTTACAGGTTGGAGAACTTGGAGAGATATTACGTCTCAAGCGCCAAGCAATGCGGCGGTGATTGAATTAACAGGACATCAATTTGGTTGGTATGTACGCTATGCAGGTGCGGATGACAGCCAATTAGGCCATGTGAATTATAAGTTAATCGATGAAACCAATAATTTGGGAATTGATTTTACGGATAAAAATTCATTTGATGATTTTACAGCTACGGAATTACACCTTCCAAAAGGCCAACCGGTATTATTAAAAATCAGAGCGCAAGACGTATTACACTCGGTATATTTACCATTCCACCGCGTGAAAATGGATGCGGTTCCTGGTATGCCGACTAAATTTTGGTTTACACCCAATATCTCCACAGATGAGATGCGAGCTAAATTAGGGAAGCCTGATTTCAACTTTAAATTAAACTGTACTGAGGTATGTGGCCGTGGCCACTTTGGTATGTCGATCACCGTTTTTGTGGATGAACCAGCAGATTACAAGAAATGGGTAGCGGAACAAAAGCCATTTTTGGCCACAAACCCAAGCTATTTGGATAAAGTACCTGCCAACTTAAAAGCAAAAGCAAGCAAATATATTCCAGCAGAACCAATTGCAGCGGATAGCACAGAAGCTGTCAGTGTAAAATAATAGTTTAGAAAAGAGAAAACAATATTCATATGTCAACTGCCTTATCTACTTCCGAAGAAATTCACACTCATGACCATGATCACGATCATGATCACGAACACCATGAATTAGGATTTATTCGCACATACATCTTCTCTGAAGACCACAAGACCATCGCGAAGCAATACTTGATTTCAGGTATTCTTTGGGCATTTATCGGAGGGTCCCTTTCGATCATTTTCCGTCTTCAATTGGGCTTCCCAGGAATGACTTTAGAATGGTTAAAGCCCATTTTAGGAACATGGATTGACGAATCAGGGAAATTAGATAAAGAATTTTATTTGGCCCTTGTAACGATGCACGGAACCATTATGGTGTTCTTTGTGTTGACAGCTGGTTTGTCAGGAACATTCTCCAACTTCCTTATTCCCTTGCAAATCGGAGCACGTGACATGGCCTCAGGATTTATCAATATGTTATCGTATTGGTTCTTCTTCATCTCATCTGTTGTTATGTTCTCTTCTTTGTTCATAGAGACTGGACCAGCCTCGGGTGGTTGGGTTATTTACCCACCATTAAGTGCATTGCCTCAAGCGATGCCAGGTTCAGGATTAGGAATGACGATGTGGTTAATTAGTATGACCTTCTTTATCGTTTCTTCGTTAATGGGTGGCATTAACTACATCTGTACGGTAATTAATTTACGTACCCGTGGAATGTCATTTACTAAAATGCCTTTAACGATTTGGTCATTCTTCTTTACAGCGGTATTAGGTTTATTGTCTTTCCCTGTATTATTGTCGGCTGCCTTATTATTGATCTTCGATCGTTCTTTTGGAACTTCATTTTACTTATCGGAAATCTATATTCAAGGACAAGCATTACCAAACGTAGGTGGTTCACCGATTTTGTATCAACACTTATTCTGGTTCTTAGGTCACCCAGAGGTTTACATCGTATTGTTGCCTGCTTTGGGTATGACATCTGAAATTATTGCAACGAATTCTCGTAAGCCAATTTTCGGATACCGTGCCATGATCGGGTCCATGATGGGCATAACAGTTCTTGCCTTTATCGTATGGGCACATCATATGTTTGTGACAGGTATGAATCCATTCTTAGGATCCGTTTTTATGTTCTTGACATTGATTATCGCTGTTCCATCAGCGGTGAAAGCCTTTAATTACATCACGACATTGTGGAGAGGAAATATCGTATTTACCCCAGCGATGTTGTTCTCCATCGGATTAGTTTCCATGTTTATTTCAGGGGGTGTAACAGGTATTATTTTAGGTAATTCGGCCTTAGACATCAACTTACACGATACCTATTTCGTGGTTGCCCACTTCCACTTAGTAATGGGTGCAGCTTCGTTCTTTGGCTTAATGGCGGGTGTGTACCATTGGTTTCCTAAAATGTTTGGTCGGATGATGAACAAAACATTAGGCTATGTTCACTTCTGGTTTACGTTCGTAGGTGTTTACTTGGTATTCTTCCCGATGCACTACATAGGAATCGCAGGTTTCCCACGTCGATATTATACCTTTACTGCTTTAGGAAATGATGGCATGGCGGCATTTGCTGATATGAATTCATACATTTCAATTGCTGCGATTATCACTTTTACTGCGCAGGCGTTCTTTGCATTCAACTTCTTCTATTCAATATTTAAAGGTAAGAAAGCTCCACAAAATCCTTGGAATTCAAATACGTTGGAATGGACAACACCTATAAATCCGCAACACGGTAACTGGGAGGGAGATATTCCAGCGGTATATCGTTGGCCTTATGACTACAGCAAACCAGGAGCGGCAGCTGATTTCATTCCTCAAAACGTTCCATTTTCAGCTACCCCTGAATCTAATTTACCAGAGGAAAATGAAGAAATCGCGAAGGAAAAAGCGATTGAAGGATTATTAGGCGCTCAAAACGAGAGTTATAATCGCTAAAACCCACTAAATGAAAAGGGTGCATCGAAATGAAATTCATTTGGATGCACCTTTTTTTTAGTCCTATGTCTTTTCAAAAATTTGGTCTAATCTCACTCATTAGCATTTATATGCTCATCCTCGCTGGCGCAATCGTCCGCAGTACTGGATCGGGAATGGGATGCCCGGATTGGCCAAAATGCTTTGGTCGCTACATTCCGCCGACACAGGCGTCTGAATTACCCTTTAATTACCAAGAAATTTATAAAGCAAAACTCCATGGTGAGGTAGTTTTTAATCCGACCAAAACCTGGATAGAATACATCAATCGCCTATTGGGTGCATTAACAGGTCTTTTTGTATTTATTACCGCGCTTTTATCATTTAAGGAACAGAAGCAGGTACGGAATTATTCTTTGGCGGCCCTGCTGTTTGTTTTAGGAAATGCCGTTTTAGGTAAATATGTGGTTGATTCTTTTCTTTTACCTGGCGTCGTTACGGCCCATATGTTATTGTCCATCGGCGTCCTCTTTTTTTTAATCAAAGCGCTAAACATTCAGTCGAGTTATGTGGTTAAACCTTTGTCGGCACGAAACTGGGTAGGCATCAATTTGTTGGTCATTTTTATCCAAATTTTAGTTGGGACGCAGGTTCGTGAAAATATGGATCATGTGATTCTTGACTTAGGAGAA
>CAIVPF010000062.1 GCA_903907745.1 uncultured Cytophagaceae bacterium
ATGGAAGAGGCTTCCCGAGAGCCATTACCACAACATAATCCGAGTTAAGGATATGCTCATCGGCGTAGGAGGAAAAGGGCAATTAGGAAAACTCCCAATCGCCCAAATCGATGCCTTATTTCTTCCTGAAAAATAAAGAAATAGGAGATCCATCTAATTTAAATGCCTTCCGCATTTGATTTTCTAAATAACGCTCATAACTTTCTTTGATGTATTGAGGCAAATTACAGAAGAAAATAAAAGTCGGATAGGGCGTAGAAACTTGAGTACAATATTTGATTTTGATGTACTTTCCTTTCCAAGCGGGAGGTGGATAACTTTGAATCACCTCTAACATGACGTCATTTAATTTAGACGTCGAAATCTTTTGCGACCGGTTTTCGTATACTTCCAACATCTTTTCCAGCACTTGGAAAATACGCTTCTTCTCCATCACCGAAGTGAACATAACCGGCATGTAATTTATGGGCGCCAAGCGTTCCTTAATTGCATTTTCCAATTTCACAGCTGTATTTGTATCCTTCGCAACTAAATCCCATTTATTGACCATAAGAACAATACCCTTTTTGGCCTTATCCGCCATACTGATGATGTTCATATCTTGCGCCTCCAAACCCGTCAAAGGATCGATCGTGGTGGCATCAATTAAAATAATCGCAATGTCACATTCTTCCAACGCTTTTATTGAACGTAATACCGAATAATATTCGATGTTATCGTCAACGCGCGCCTTTCGTCGAATACCCGCCGTATCCGTTATGATAAAGTCCTTACCATATAGGGTATATCGATTTTGAATCGCATCGCGGGTAGTTCCAGCCATATCCGTTACGATCGAGCGGTCACGGCCTAACAATGCATTTAAAAAAGAAGACTTTCCTACATTTGGCCGACCTAAAATCGCGACACGGGGAACACCGGCTTCTGGATTTTCAACGCCCTCCTCTTTAAAATGAGAAACCATTACATCTAGCATATCACCCGTTCCGCTTCCACTTTCAGCGGCAATCGGAAAGGGATCACCTAAGCCTAATTCATAAAATTCAGCAGCCGCATGAGCTTTTTCATGTGTATCAGCCTTATTTGCGAGTAATAGAACAGGTTTTTTCGATTTGCGAAGTACTTTGGCAAAATCCTTATCCAAATCTGTTAAACCTGTTTGACAGTCAACCACAAATAACAAGACCGCAGCCTCCTCAATAGCTAATTCAACTTGCTCGCGTATAGCACCCTCAAAAATATCATCAGAACCATGCACGTAACCACCGGTATCGATCACCGTAAAAAATTTACCCGTCCACTGACCATAGCCATAATGACGATCCCGAGTCACCCCGGAAACATTGTCCATAATGGCTTTTTTTTGTTCAATCAATCGATTGAAAAGCGTTGATTTACCTACATTAGGCCGACCTACAATTGCAATAATATTTGACATTTCTTTTGAAATTAATCGAGCGTATACCCGAATGAACGCAATTTATCAGCTTTCCCGCGCCAGTCTGGCTCCACCTTCACAAATTGCTCTAAAAATACTTGTTTACCAAAAAACTTTTCTAATTCAGCACGGGCCTGAATTCCCACTTTCTTTATACTTTCTCCTTTATGACCTATTAAAATGGCCCTTTGGGAAACACGCTCCACATAAATTTCCGAAGAAATCCGAATGATCTTTTCCTCTTCCTTAAAGCCCGTCACCACTACTTCACAGGAATAGGGAATTTCCTTTTTGTAATTTAAAAAGATCTTTTCCCGTATCATCTCCGCCGCAAAGAACCGCTCTGGCTTATCCGTTAATTCATCCTTGCCGAAAAATGGAGGATGGACAGGCAATTGATTCACAACATGCGTAAAAATCTCATCTAAATGAACTCCCTCTTGCGCAGAAATAGGTAAAACTTCTTTACCAGGGAAAATCCCTTGCCAATAGCTTAAACATTCCTGCAATCGTTCTGAATCTACAAGATCAATTTTATTGACTAAAACTAGAATGGGTGTTGACGTTTGATCTTTCCAACTCGTCAAAAAATCCAAATCCTCATAGGTGTCAAACACATCCGTCACATACAAAACCACATCCGCATCTTCCAAGGAATTTCGGACAAACTGCATCATGGATTTGTGCAATTCGTACTTTGGCAATAAAACGCCAGGTGTGTCCGAATAAACAATTTGGTATTCTGTACCATCCTGAACACCATTCAGCATTCCAAGGATCCTGTGGCGCGTTGTTTGGGCTTTTGAACTAACGATTGAGAGGCGTTCTCCGACAAGAGCATTCATCAACGTACTTTTGCCTACATTGGGTTTTCCTATAATACTTATAAAACCAGCCTTGTGTTGATGATCCATAACTTTTAACAAAGATACTTGTTTTTCCCGAAAAAACCCTGCATATTTGCACTCCCAATTAGATCGCGGGGTGGAGCAGTTGGTAGCTCGTTGGGCTCATAACCCAAAGGTCGTCAGTTCGAGTCTGGCCCCCGCTACAAAGAGGACAAATCATCATCGTATGGTTTGTCCTTATTTTTTTGCCAAAAAAATGACCATTAAATAAATTGTACGCCGTTAAATAATTCATTTAACGATTTAAAAGCGCCATTTCATAGGTTTGTTGATATTATTGGATACCGATTCATGAAAATCGTAATAAAATTACCTGGCTTAGACCATTGTCCTGTTCAAGACATTGTATACATCGAAGGCAGAGGAAATTATAGCATTGTTTTTTTAGCTAATAAAAAGCAAATTGTCATTGCCAAGACACTTAAGAAATTCGAAGCGCAATTTCGTTTAAACAGATTCATTCGTATCCACAAATCTTATTTGGTCAATAAAGACAATATTCCAGCATTTGAAAACAATCAATGTGTGGAAGTACCCACTACTCTTGGCAATTCATTACCCATTTCCCGACGTAAATTGGAAATGGTTCGACAAAGCCTAGGATAACATCTATTCTCTTTCCAATAAAAAAGGGCCTCCGCATGGAGGCCCTTTTCATTTATACATGTATCGTTTTCTTACTTACCAGAAGCCGGAGCTAACAAGTTAAAGAATTGATCCAATTTAGGCGTAACGATGATTTCGGTACGACGATTCATCTTGCGACCCGTACTGCTCGTATTTTCTGATTGAGGTTCAAACTCACCACGACCACCTGCTGTCATGCGATTTGGATCAACTGCAAATTTGGTTTGTAACAAACGAACAACAGAAGTTGCACGCTTAGCACTCAAATCCCAGTTATCCTTGATACAATCAGTAGAAATAGGCACAGCATCCGTATGACCTTCTACTAAAATATCTAAGTCTTTGTGATCATTTACCACTTTCGCTACTTTAGCTAACACAGCTTCCGCTTTTGCGTTAACAATCGCACTTCCTGAGGCAAACATTAACTTATCCGAAATCGAAATATATACGACTCCCTTTTTCACTTCCACAGTTACATCCTCATCATTAATATCAGCTAAAGAACGCTTCAAGTTCATCACTAAAGATAAATTGATTGAATCTTTGCGCTGCATAGATGAATTCAAATCCTTGATGTATTTTCCTTGATCATTCAAGGCCTCTAAAGACTTACGGATACTTTCCGCACCTGACTTGTTAATTACAGATAAATCAGACAGACGGTCTAATAAATTCGTATTCGTTCTTTTCATGTAATCCAATTGCTCTTGCAAAGATTTCAATTGGCCATTTTTTGCCTCTAAATCCGAATCTCTTTTTTTGATTTCACCCTGAAGGCTCGCAGTCAAAGAATTACAGTCTGCTAAATCAGCCTTTGCTTTTGCTACAGCCTGATCGCTACTCGTTTGCAATTCAGTTAATCTTGATTGTAAATCAGCCAATTTTTTCTTGCTCGCACAGGAGAAGAAGAAAGGCATTAATGCCAATACCACAAGTAGTTTTTTCATAGTAATATGTAAATTATGATTTTTAGTTTATTCTCAATTTTAACAACGTTGCAAAAATAGAAATCAAATGTGTAAATACTATCCTTTATCTGAAAAATTTTAATCAAAAAAGCCAATTTTTTTAATCAAATTGCCAATCTAGCCATTCGATTTCAAAGAATCTAGCACATGCCCTGTATCCTGTTCCAAAATTCCATTGATGGATTTTAATACTTCAAAAAAATTACCCAACTTCTCCGCCCCTATCTTATCATACACGATTTGATTAAACAGCAACACCCCTTGACGCGCTTGATCTCTTTTTTGCTTGCCTAAGTCCGTAAGAAAAATCTTTACAATACGCTTATCCTTATAATTCGCCTCCCGACGAATCCACTTCCTATCCTCCAATGTTTTTAACATCCGCGTCAAACTCCGAGCCTCCAAGCCTAAAGCCGGCGCTATTTTCGTGGCCGAAATACCCTCCTTATCTATATGCAAGAGCACAAACCCAATCGCCATCGTCATATCAAACTGCGCCGCGTACGTATTATACATACGACTGATGGCGTACCAATTCGTCCTAATTTGAAAATCAACTGTCTTTTCTGCCTTCATAATTTAAAATGGTATGCTATACATACAATCGTAAATTTGGTTCAAAAAAAAATAGGATGCAAGCATCCTATTTCTAAAATTCAAATACGTGGTCTATTGTAGTCGCTTAATTTTGATTGTCTTTCCTTTAATGAGGTTCGGACAACATTCACAAAATAGGAAATTTACCTTAGGCAACCCCTTCCGCCAAGATTAAGACTTTGTTATTCAAAACCTCCACTACGCCCCCTTCAATGTGAAAAGTTTGCTTATCCGCGACCAAATCTCCCTTTTGCAAAGTACTTACCAAAGCCGCGTGGTCATTTAAAATCTGAAAAGACCCATCCACACCCGGTAAGGTCACCACGGAAGCTTCCCCAGCAAAAACTTTACGATCAGGTGTAATAATTTCTAAAAACATATCTATACTTTTATTTGGACGCTTCAGCAAGCAATTTCTCTCCTTTAACAACTGCATCTTCGATGGTTCCAACTAAGTTGAAAGCCGCTTCTGGAAGGTAATCATATCCTCCATCAATGATTCCATTGAAACCTTTGATCGTATCATTGATATCAACAAGAACTCCTTTTAAACCTGTAAATTGTTCAGCTACGAAGAAAGGTTGAGACAAGAAGCGTTGTACACGACGTGCGCGGGATACAACTAATTTATCTTCTTCAGATAATTCATCCAATCCAAGGATCGCGATGATATCTTGTAATTCTTTGTAGCGTTGTAAAATCTCCTTCACACGTTGAGCCGTATTGTAATGCGACTCACCTAATACCTCTGCAGAAAGAATACGAGACGAAGAATCCAATGGATCCACCGCTGGATAAATTCCTAATTCAGCAATTTTACGAGATAATACCGTGGTGGCATCTAAGTGAGCAAAGGTTGTTGCCGGTGCCGGATCCGTTAAGTCATCAGCAGGCACGTAAACCGCTTGCACAGATGTAATTGAACCACGCTTCGTCGAAGTAATACGCTCCTGCATGGCACCCATTTCGGTAGCAAGGGTCGGTTGGTAACCTACCGCCGAAGGCATACGTCCCAAAAGGGCCGAAACCTCAGAACCCGCTTGAGTAAAACGGAAGATGTTATCAATAAAGAACAAAATATCACGTCCTTGTCCTTCGCCATCTCCATCCCGGAAGTGCTCCGCTACCGTCAAACCTGACAAAGCCACACGAGCACGCGCTCCTGGAGGTTCGTTCATTTGACCAAACACCAAAGTAGCCTGAGATTTAGATAATTCAGATTGATCTACTTTAGATAAATCCCATTTCCCCTCTTCCATCGCATGTTTAAATGCTTCACCATATTTAATTACGCCAGATTCAATCATCTCACGCAACAAGTCATTTCCTTCACGCGTACGCTCCCCAACCCCCGCAAATACGGAAAGGCCTTCATAAGCTTTGGCGATATTATTAATCAACTCCATGATCAAAACGGTCTTACCTACACCGGCACCCCCGAAAAGACCAATTTTACCTCCCTTTACATAGGGTGCTAATAAGTCGATTACCTTAATTCCAGTAAACAAAACCTCCGTTGTCGTCGCTAATTCATCAAATTTAGGCGCAGCTCGGTGGATCGGCATACCTTTATCAGACTTAGGTTGAGGAATACCATCAATGGCCTCTCCTACCACATTAAACAAACGACCTTTAATTCCTTCTCCCGTAGGCATAGTCATCGCAGTTCCTAAATCGATTACTTCTTGACCTCTTTGAAGACCTTCCGTTCCCTCCATCGCAATCGTACGAACACGATCTTCTCCTAAATGTTGTTGAACCTCTAAAATAAGACCTTGACCATTCGATTTAGTCACAGAAAGTGCGTTCAAGATCGCTGGTAAATGTGATCCTTCACCTTCGAAGCTCACATCGACTACGGGTCCAATTACTTGCGCAACTTTTCCTTTATTTACTGCGTTTGCCATTTGAAATTTAAATTTATTAGGTACGACGAATGCCATGTACATTCGGAACGCAAAATTAGTGCGTAAATTCCAATTAGCAAAACCGAAGTTTGGATTTTTTTGCTATTTATCGACAAAATCAGCCGAATTCTTTGAATGAATTAAAGTTTATGCTGAAATTTAAAAATCATTTTTCAAAAACGTTACATCCAAACATCCATGCCAAACATTCCACTCATTCAAAAATTCCTATTCGTCGCTTGCGGCCTCTTGGGAGTCGGATGTTTAAGCACCTACTTTTATAAACCCAATCCCATTTTTAGCCTTAAAGAAATCTCCGAACTTGTCCCTAACACAAGCCAAGATGCCTTGGCTCCTTTTTTCGTCCAACAATCATTTACCGTCGAAAGTCATCCCCCAAATTCACTCCATTTTTATATCTTTAGTGTAGGCCTACTCATCAGTTTCCTTTTACTCCTAATTGCCTTCAAACGACAAGCGTCTATTTCATGGTCCTTTCTTCTGACTGGAATTTTTCTTTGGTTCGGCATACAGCTATTTCAAATGCAAGCCTTTTCATGGCAAGACGGACTGATTCTGCTTGTAAACCAATTGAGCTGGATCGCCATCATCAGCCTATTCGTACTATTTATTTTAAGTGCTCAGTCCGCTTTAACACTTTTTCTGGAAATCGCTCATACCACCAAACGCAGTGAATCCGTCAAGCGCTACAGTTTTCTATACTTTTTTTGGAGTATTAATTTATTTTTTAGCGCAGCTAATTTGTGGGGGGACGCTGCATTCACATTCTACCTACCTAGCTTAGTGATTGGAATTTTTCTAGTACTTCTTTATGCATTCCAACAAATAAAAAGAACTAATTCTTTCCCATTTTTTCCAATCGGCATCACACTATTGGGATTGTCTTACATTCTATTAGCCGAATTAACTAACAACGACCCAGCCATTCGGGCCATTGAATCCTGGATTTTGATAAGCCAAATAATCATGTGCTTTCTCTTCCCTCTTTTCATATTAACTAATTTTAGACCCCTAGTCCTACAAAATCTTCCCATCCACAAGGTCATCCACAAACCCCTACATGTATCCATGGACCTCATCCATGTAGGCGTTTTGATTCTTGGTCTTGCGACCATTTTCGCTATGAACGGCAATGTATACCATCAAGCCTTGGCCGGGAAATTTAACATGGAAGGAGATGTATATGTCCTCGAAAATGATTCGTTTTTAGCTGAAATGTCATACCAAAAAGCCCTTCAGCATAGTAAATTGAATGCTAAAAGCAATTTGAGCCTAGCCAGAAATGCGATGACTCAGCAAAACCAAGAAGTCCTCGCCTATTACCTCAGCAACAGTCAAGTCAAATTCCCAAGCCAAGAAAGCAGCATCGCCCTCAGTGAACTATATCGGAAATCCAATTTGTTCTTTGAATCCCTTTTTGAACTTCAAAAAACCTATCAAATCATCGGTCCCAAGGCAGCACTTGCGAGTCAAATCGCCTATGCCTTTGATCATTTAAACCAGGCCGATTCAGCTCATTTTTATTACCAAACAGCTTATGAACTGGCTCCAGACTCTCCTTTTCATAAGGCAAATTACGCACTCTCCCTGCAGCAAGGTAAAATCCCAGATATAGCTGTTCAACCCAAGGAACATGCCTTGGCGGCTAATTTGTTGGCCTTAGACATTCTGCACCCTCAAAAACTAAGCAGTATGGAACCCTTGCAGGCAGATTTTAAACCGAATTTGGATTTGCGCGACCTTAGTTTACTTTTTAATTCCATCGCCTATTTTAAAGGTAAACAGAGCGAACTGCCAGTAGAAAATTGGTCCAAGGACTCCACCCTTCGAAATTTTTTCCCAGAAATCGACATCGCAGTCGCCATGCAAGATTTTTACCACCAGCGCCCACTTCGGGCATTAGAGAAAATCGCACTTTTGGTGGACCAAGCCAATGATGAAAAGAAAGACAAGCTAATGCCGCTGCTGGAGGATTGGCATCGAAAAACATTGGCCCAGGGAGGCAATCCGACAATGACTAACCTCCAAATGGCACGAAAAGCAATCGTTGCCTACCCCTTTTCATTACCGATTTTACAAAAATCGATGACGATCCTACCCAAAAAAGAGGCCTATGAAGCGGCATTAGTGGCGCTTCGATGGAACCCGAAAGCAGCTGCTTATTATCCAATTTATGCGTTTCAGGCTTTGGAACTAGGCGAGTTGGAATACGCCAAAGAAGCCATGAATTCCCTCCAAAAAATAGATCAAGCCCTTTTTTCTTCCCAAATTAAGGCCTTTCAATTCGCCTTGGAAAAGGCAGAAGCGCGACAAAAATTTTGAAAATTTAGCTGAGCTATTGGCATTCAGCAATAAATCGCTTACCTTTGGGCTACGAATTAAATGACGTTCGGAGTTAATGGTTCTTTCGATCGTCATCCACTTAATGAACCAAACAATATGAATCAAAAAATTCGCATTAAGTTGAAGTCGTTTGACCATACCTTGGTCGACAAATCAGCTGAGAAAATCGTAAAAGCTGTTAAAGCCACGGGCGCTGTAGTTTCAGGTCCAATTCCATTGCCAACAAAAATCGAGAAATTTACCGTTTTACGTTCACCCCACGTGAACAAGAAAGCGCGTGAGCAATTTCAATTATGTACGTATAAGCGTCTAATTGACATTTTCTCTTCTTCTGCAAAAACAGTGGATGCTTTAATGAAATTAGAATTGCCTTCTGGCGTGGATGTAGAAATCAAAGTTTAATGATCTCGTTTATCATTCTCGAAAAAAGCCTTCAGCAATGAGGGCTTTTTTTATAGCCTGACCACACGCGCGCGGTCCCAATCCACTTGCTTTTCGGCCGTGGATAAGTCCATAAATTGGCGCCCGTCCATCAAACGCTCTAATTTCCCCATTGCTTTCGATAAGCCATAATAGGATTTAAATTTTCGAATCATACTCAAATCCTGAATCATTGGTTGGCCCCCATCAAAATCCCGCGGATGAAAATACGTCATCACATATGATTGTTTATCCCAAAGGACCTTTAAAAGTACATCTGGAAATAAACGAAAATAGCCTCCTCCTGAAAAGACCAAAGGCATACCGGCGGTATTGACTACGTTGATCGGAAATTCTTTGATGCGCTGTCCGTTCACCTCGACCCAACAAGGCTCCTGTTCTCCAAAATTTGCAAATCCTCCATGCGCCCGTTCAGCAGGAAAAATGGAACAATCCACCTCAATCCCCTGCGCAATTAATTCTTCAAAAACCCATTTGTTCGCCTCCATCAAAGAAAAACCAGGTGCCCGATACGCACGGATTTTTTTACCCGTGATGGCCTCAAGCGATTGAATGGAACGAATGAGGTCTTCTTTGAATTGAGGACGGGTTTGTTGGTAGGCCAAAGAATGCACATCCGAATGCGTCGCAATTTCATAGCCCGCATCAGAAATCAAACGAATAATTTCCGGGTATTTACGAGCGACCCAACCTAAGCAGAAAAAGGTAGCTGATTGATTTTGGCGGGCCAACATATCCAAGATACGATCCACATTTTCATGAATACGCGCAGGAAATTTCGCCCAATCCGCTTCCGTCCTCGTACTGGGATGATCCAGCAGGTGAAACCACTCTTCAATATCGAAGGTTAAAATCGTCATCTACAACCAATTAAAAAATTTAGCGCCATTGCGTTTAAATGCTAAGACGTCTTGCCGCGTGGGAAACGAGAAATAAGTCATTTCCGACGCAGGATTCTCGGTCAATGTATAAGATTGATCGCGAATTAATACAACCGACTCCAAGATACATTGCATCCCCAAATCTTTGGTATACTCAATCAACTCTTCCTGAGTCCTATTCCCAATCTCCACTTTTTTCTGCACCAAAATAGGACCCGAATCGATGCCTTCATCCACAAAAAAGACGGAAACCCCCGTGTATTTTTCTTGATTTTTTAATACCCAAAAAGAAGGCATCAAGCCCCGATATTTCGGCAGTAAGGCCGTATGTAAATTAATAGTCCCCCGCGTGGGAATACTTAATAAATCCTTTTTGAACACCTGATTGCCGCCAATGGAAATGAATAAATCCGCATTTAAATTTCGCAAAATAGCCAAATTCTCTGCAGAATTTATGAGACCTTCTAGGGGAATCAATGGGATATTTGCCTTCTGCAAAACCGATTTTACGGAATAGCCCGGCTTTAATTTGGCCAAAATAAACTTGAATGAAAAGTAAATGAAAAACTCGAAACCGAATACGGACCAAGTCTTCTTCATTTTATCCAAAAACGATTCCCGCTTACCAAAAGGAGACACTTCAAAAAGCACTGTTCCGATTAATTCCACATCCTTGGGCATTTCGTCTTGCAATTTTTGAATCGCTCGAGGTAAAAAGAATGGGTCATCCTGGGTTAATAAAACAATTCTCATAAGTTATTAAAATAGTTGATTGATTTTTCTTAGTGGTTTTAGGGTCAGGGTAAACCAATAGGGTTTCAGACCATTGATTGACCAAGCCATTCGGTCCTCGCGATTTGCTACCAGGCGATGCTTCCATGAGGCGGTACTCGTGCCCCCATTTCGCATGGTCATCAGGACTTTGGGTAGATAGGCCGCGCGCATCTTATTTTTATACAAGGCACGAAGCATCCATTCATAATCAGCGGAACACGTGAACTGAGTTAAATATGGCCCATTAGAATCTGCGGCTGATTTTTTGATATAAAAAGATAAATGCGGAGGCATCCAACCATATAGCCAGTTTTTGATCTGATATGCGCCGGATTTCCAATAGCGAACAATGTGATTAGTATCTTCTGGATTTACATATTGCTTATCCCCGTATACGACTTCTACCTCATTCTGCGAAAATACGGACACCACAGAGGAAATAACATCGTTCGAGGGATAAAAATCATCTGCCCCGATCATTCCAATGATATCCCCTTGCAAACGGGAAAGGCCCTTATTCATCGCGTCATAAATCCCGTGGTCCGGCTCGGAAATAAAGTGAATTTGATCCCCAAAAGACTGTAAAATTTCCAAAGAACCGTCCGTACTTCCGCCATCGATCACC
>CAIVPF010000063.1 GCA_903907745.1 uncultured Cytophagaceae bacterium
AATGGCTGAAGCCCCATTTTTTTCCAGATAAAGACAAACTTAATCGTATTGTAAATCGCCAGCGCAATTAAAGCCGCTAGCGCCGCCCCATTATACGAATACATCGGGATAAAAATCAGATTCCCGATCACCACGCAGAGGGCCAGCACCATGTAAAAAAATAAGTCGTAGCGGTAATAATTTGAATTAATTAAAATCTCAGAATTCAAACCGGTTCCCATATCGATAATCTTGCTGATCCCCACCATGAGGACCACCCATTTTCCCGCCTCGTAAATTTCATGTCGGGGGATGATTTGATAAATAAATTCCAAATTGCACCAAATGAGGAGAAAAAGAAAACAGCCGACTAACAATAAATTCAAGGACGATTTTCGATAAATTTCCTCTATTTGGGACGAATCATTTCGTTTCCAAGCCTGTGCCAAAAGTGGCGTACTTATCGCCGCAATCACATTCCGCGGAATCGCAATCATCAAACCCATCCGCGAATTAATATCAAAAATCGCCGTCGTACTCAATCCCCCCGCATAAGCCGGAAGCATTAATTTTTCAATGTGCTGAATGAGCGTAAAACTCGCGCCGGCCAATAACACCCAGCCTCCATAGGAACACATTTCTTTAAAAATCGGTTGCTTCAAAAATGAAAAATCCAACCGCGTATAAAAACGTTTTAGCTGTTTGATATAAACCAAAAGCCCAATCACCGCCACCACATAGGAAACAGTAATGCATTGAATTAGCTCATGAAAACTCAAATACCCCCATCCAAAACCCAGAATTAAAATCGCATTCGATATCCGTAAATACAATTCCCGAATAATCGCCGGAACCACAATCCGCAAATGAACCCGCGCATAGGATTCCAACACCGTCATGTATAAATAACTAGCCGTCAAGGGAATGATATAATAAAAATAGGCAGGTAATAAGGGTGAATTTTCTGAATAAATCCGATCAAAAACTTCATGTAAAGCCAAATAGCCCAACACAACTAAACTCAAACCGAAAAGTGGTGCGAGAAGTAAAAAACCAAAAAATCCATTGTGCCCCTTTTCCGGATTATCGAAATGCGGAAAAAATCGCACCGCGATGTGCGGGATGCCTAATTGGGTAAATGAGGCGAAAATGAGGGGAATGCTGACAAGCGCGCCGGCGATA
Source organism: uncultured Cytophagaceae bacterium (assembly GCA_903907745.1). Classification (GTDB taxonomy): domain Bacteria; phylum Bacteroidota; class Bacteroidia; order Cytophagales; family Spirosomataceae; genus Aquirufa. The sequence continues at coordinate 1,162 of CAIVPF010000063.1, forward strand.
AGGCCTACTTGTGCCTGAGATAAAAATTGATTGTATAAAAAGATGACATTAAAGGTGCCAATCGCCGTACCTATATAGGTTACAAGGGAAGCTTTTGCGCTTTGGCGAATGACGATACCCATAGATGTTTTCGGTGTATTTTACAAAAATACACATTTGGTCGGCAAAGGGATGGAATTAGAGGAGACTTTTTAGTTTTTGTGCTTGTTGGGCCAGTTCATAATGCGCCAACATATGCCTGCGCGCCGCATTTCCCATCTTTTCTCGCAGTTCCACATCTTCGGCTAATCGAATCAGCGCCTGTCCCATGGCTTGGATATCATGTTCATCGACCAAAATTCCCGTTTCTCCATCCACCACTGCTTCGGGAATTCCGGCATGTCGGGTCGATACGATCGGTAGTGCACAGGCAGAAGCCTCTAATATGGAATTAGGTGTCCCCTCCGAATCACCGGAAGGAGTTAGGACGGAATGTTGGATGAAGACATCGGCCTGTTGAAGTGCTAAAAGGATGGTCTCGGGACTTTGTTGGCCTCGAAATAAGACTGATTTTTCTAAGCCACGCTCTTGCACATATTGTTTTGCCTCGTCCCATAATTCCCCGTCGCCGATCATCGTGAAGGTCGCGTCTGGAAATTTACCTACTAGTATTTCAAAGGATCGAATACTCGCGATGGGTGCTTTTTTAGCGGTGAATCGGCCGACGGAAATCAGCCGAAATCCCGCGGTTGATTTTTTTTCATGGGAAGGCTGAAATTTTTCGAGGTCCACGCCATAGGGAACCACATGTAAATTCGGTAATGGCCCACAGACGGATTCGATGTCTCTTTTCATCACTTGAGACACCGCGATGATGGCTTTGGCTTCTTGAGCCATACGGATATAAGATGAGCCATAGGCCTCAATCGTCTTTTTCTCGCTCGCATCAAAGCCATGAAAATGGACGGAAAAAGGAATTTTCGCCTCCACGCAAGCCTGCCTGATATGTGTGCCCAGAGGCCCATAATTCGCCAAAACCGCCTCAATCTGATTTTTTTGCAAAAAGTTTTTCAGAAAAAAGGAATAGATTTTTTGATACATCGCTGGAAATAAATTCCGCAAGGTACCTCGAACCGCTAAGAGAGTCAAAGGAAAGGGATAGATGGAGCCGCCACCGAAGAAGCGGGAGGGTTGCCAACCTTCATACAGCACCGCAAAGGGTTTCAATTGCTTCACCTGCTGATCGATAAAGGTCTCAGAATAGGAATAGAAATTCGACCGGGCGATGAGTAATTTCATTTATTTTTTTGCGACCAGAATGAAGGTACAGGCATCCTGATTTCGGGTTTTGGCTAAGATAATTTTATCGAAGAAAATAATGAGTGGTTGCATGATGAGCGCCAAAATAAAACGCAATGGCCGAGGTATTTTGAATAAAATTCCATCTTGAAAGAGTTGGAGCCCCATGGCGGACCGACCTAAAATTCCCTCAAAATACACCACCTCGAACCCAGCTTCCTTGACGATTTTTTGTAAACCTGTAGAGGTCCAGCGCCAATAGTCCGTTGGGTCCGGATGAAACATCCAATATCCATGCGTCGAAAGAATTAATTTTCCGCCCGGCTGTAAGATTCGATAAGCTTCTTGCAAATACTGGGTTGGATTTTCCACATGTTCGAGCACTTGGGTCGAAAGGACAAAACCCACACTTTCGTTGGGCATATCGATCTGTCCTTCGGGATTGATGGTCACATCGGCTTTGGTATTAAGCGCTAAATCGAGCCCGATGTATTGTTCTACGTAGGGGTCAAAAAGTGGCTGATAGGGTTTGTTGCCACAACCATAATCGGCGAGCAACTGATGCGGGGCATTTTTAACGAAGAGGGAGATAACCTTTTCGAGTTGTCTGCGCAGTTCGTGTAAATAATAATAACGTGCGGACATCCGTCCCCAAATTTTGGGATAAAGTCGTTCGATACCTGCTTCTCTGCTTTCCATGGGTTTATTGGCCTGTGATTCGACTGAATTCGATTAATGAGTTTTTGTATTCCAAATATTCTTTTGCCACATGTGTGTATTTACGGGCCTTTGCGGTTTGTCCATTTTTTTGAGCGATACGGATTAGTCCTAAATACGAAAGGCCCCGAATGTCCTTGGTAAATCGTTCATCCCAAGGGTAATTTAATGACTTCAAATATAAGGATTCTGCCGCACTTAGGTTATGGTTTTCAAATTCTTCCCGCATTCCTCGAAAAGTCGTGGCGCAACCGATGAAATAGGGGGATTTTGATTTTTCTAATTGCTCGCAAAAAAACGCTGCCCCCTCATAATTTCCGGTGAGACTTAATAATTCGGCTCGCTGAAGAACATATAACTGATTATTTGGGTGGGCTTTGATTAATTCTAAACTATATGGAAGGCCTTTAGCTGGCGTACCTTCGTATTTATTATAAATGTAACCGAGGTAAAAGAGGGATTCGTTTTTCACAAAAACGGCTTTTTTAGCCCCAGATTCTAGGTAGGAAAGTCCTATTTTTTTATTTCCATCTTCGAAAAACCACATGAGCGGTTTGATGATGGGATGGATTTCGGGGTAGGAAATGCGGTAATATTTGTAAACGCCGGAGGCGTAATAAAATTCGGCTTGATTCTCGGTGTTTTTCAGGCCGATTTTCATGAAGGAATAGGCTTTTTTGGCATAATTAACCGCTTTAAAGAAATTTTGGTTATCGGCTTCAAAGCCTGCTAAAAATCCGAGGGAAGCCGTGCAGAAAAATGCGGCTTCTAAATCTTGTTCGTTTTTGGTATAGAGATCATGGGAAAGGGCATAGGCTTTTTCGAGGAGATGCACGTATTGTTGGCCTATCACCACATGATCCTTCAGGGGAAAATATTGTTGTTCCAATTGCATCGCGGCGAGTAGGTAACCCGCAGGATGTTTGGGGTATTTGGCTCTCAGGGCACTGAATTGCTGACCTGCTTCCTTGAAATCATAGGAATACAAATGATTCAATCCGGTGGTGATCGTCGTTTTGGCTTGGGCGTCTTGCAATAATTGACCTAAAAATGAATAGGGCAACAAAACAAAAAACAAGAATAAAATCCGAGGCATCCGCATAAAATTGAATTGCAAAAATAGGCAAGCCCTGTGGTTTTTGGGTCTAATTTTTTACATTTGTTTAATTCTTTTTTTCACTCGCCTTTCATGATTTCATATCAAACATTTACGTTGGCCAACGGCCTCCAAGTTATCGTTCACGAAGATCCTAGTACAACCCTGGCTGTCATGGATGTGATTTATGATGTGGGGTCGCGGGATGAGGATCCTGAAAGGACGGGTTTTGCGCATCTATTTGAACATTTGATGTTTGGGGGTTCGGCGAATATTCCGAATTACGATGCGCCATTGCAACAAGTAGGCGGCGAAAACAATGCCTTCACCACCCCGGATTTAACGAATTATTATATTTCAGTTCCTTATCAAAATATCGAAACGGCATTCTGGTTGGAATCAGATCGGATGATGCAATTGGCCTTTAATCCGCAGTCTTTGGAAGTCCAACGAAAGGTGGTCATCGAAGAATTCAAACAGCGCTATTTAAATCAGCCTTATGGTGATGTGTGGTTGAAATTTCGTCCTTTGATATACGAAAAACACCCCTATCGCTGGCCGACCATCGGTGCTGAAATCAAGCACATCGAGGAGGCGCAGATGGAAGATGTCAAAGCATTTTTTAATCGCTATTATGTTCCGAGCAATGCCATTTTAGTGGTAGCCGGGAAAGTGACGTTCGATCAGGTGAAAGCCTTGTCAGAAAAATGGTTTGCACCGATTCCGAGCGGGGAAAAGCCGCAGCGGAAATTACCTATTGAGCCGGTTCAATTAGTCGATCGACGCATGGAAATCGAGGCTCAAGTCCCTTCGAATCGCATTTATAAGGCCTATCCTGTGGTGGGTAGGTATGCGGATGGATATCATGCGGTGGATATGCTGTCTGATTTAATGGGTCGAAATGAGTCATCCTTTTTATATGAAAAATTAGTTCAAAATGAGCGCATATTTGATTCCATTTCGGCTTCACAAACGGGTTCGACGGATCCGGGTTTGTTGATTATCTCGGGCCAAGTGGCAGATAGCATTTCGCTGGAGGAGGCCGAAAAGGCCTTGGATGAAGCGATTTCGCAATTTGTAGCCTTTGAATTTACGGAGGAAGATTTGCAACGAGTAAAAAATCAGGGAGAGGCGAGTTTGGTTTTTGGGGAGGTGGAAGTGTTAAATCGGGCGATGAATTTAGCCATGGCGGCGAATGCGGGGCATGTGAATTATGTGAATGAGGAGGCGGAGAAAATTGCGCAGGTGACGATGGAGGAAGTGAATTTTTGGTCGAAGAAAATTTTTGTTGAGGGAAAATCAAATACCTTGTTGTATAAAAAATGCTAACATGAAAATACGGGTAGGTCAAGGATACGATGTGCATCAATGGGTTTTAGGTCGTCCCTGTATGTTGGGGGGAATTGAAATTCCGTCGGACAAAGGTCCCATGGGCCATTCGGATGCGGATGTGGTGTGTCATGTGCTTTGCGAAGCTTTATTGGGTGCCGCGAACATGCGCAATATTGGCTATCATTTTTCGGATAAGGATCCGCAGTGGAAGGGTGTGGCGAGTACGAAATTATTGGCTCGGGTGATGGAGATGCTGCGCGAGGCGGGTTGGGAATTAGGGAATGCGGATGTGACGATCGTTTTAGATCAGCCCAAATTAAATGCCCATATTCCGGCCATGAAGGAAAATTTAGCTCAGGTGATGGGGGTCGAAGTGGATCAAATCTCGATTAAAGCGACGACATCGGAGGGGATGGGTTTTGTAGGAAGGGGCGAAGGAATATCGGCGATGGCCGTGGCCTTAATTCAAAATATTTCATGAAGCAGGTAACGATCGATTTGGAAAAAGAGCGTATCGAGATCTTAAAAAGATACCGAAAGCTTTTGCGTGCGGCCAAGCCTTACTTGAAGGATGATGATGCCAAACAAATCAAAAAGGCGTTTTTATTGTCAGCGGAGGCCCATAAGGACATGCGTCGTAAATCGGGTGAACCTTATATTTACCATCCATTGGCAGTGGCCCAGATTTGTGTAGAGGAGATTGGTTTGGGCCCTACGTCGATTATTTCGGCCTTGATGCACGATGTGGTGGAGGATACGAACACGACATTGTTGGATATTGAAAAGGAATTTGGCCCTAAAATTACGTCGATCATTGATGGATTAACGAAGATTGCGGGCACTTTTGATTATGGTACATCGCAACAGGCGGAGAATTTCCGAAAGATGTTGTTGACCTTATCGGATGACATTCGGGTGATATTGATCAAATTGGCTGATCGCTTGCATAATATGCGGACCTTGAGTTCGATGGCGAAGGAGAAGCAATTGAAGATCGCTTCGGAGACGATTTATTTATATGCGCCATTGGCCCATCGTTTGGGATTGAATGCGATTAAATCGGAGTTGGAGGATTTGGGATTGAAGTATACGGAGCCGGAGTCCTATCGGGAGATTGCGCATAAATTGATGGAGAACAAGCGCAATCGGGAGAGTTTTGTGGAGCATTTTATCAAGCCGATTAAGAAATCCTTGGATGAGCGCGGATTGGCATATACGATAAAAGGAAGGCCAAAATCGATTTATTCGATATATAATAAGTTGAAGAAGGGTAATACGGATTTTGAAAAAATATATGATTTATTTGCGGTGAGGGTGGTGTTGGATGTGCCATTGGAGCGTGAGAAATCGGATTGTTGGGAAGTTTATAGTATTGTCACAGATCATTATCGGCCGAATCCGAGTCGCTTGAAGGATTGGGTGTCTACGCCTAAGTCGAATGGATATGAATCTTTGCACACGACGGTGATGAGTTTGCCTTATGGGAGTGATAAGGAAGGTCGCTGGGTGGAGGTTCAAATTCGGACCACGCGCATGGATGAGATTGCAGAGAAGGGGGTTGCGGCGCATTTTAAATATAAGGGAACGGATACGCGAACGAATCAAGCATTTGAGTCCTGGCTATCTCAGGTTCGGGAGGCCTTGGAGTCGAATGACAAGACGCAATCGGCCGTCGAATTAGTGGATGACATCAAAAATTCCTTGTATCATGAGGAGGTTTTTGTGTTTACGCCCAAGGGGAAATTGATTGTGTTGCAGTCGGGTTCAACGGCCTTGGATTTTGCTTTTGAGATTCACTCGGAGGTGGGTGCGAAATGTATTGGAGCGAAGGTGGGTGGTAAATTAGTGCCATTATCGCATAAATTAGCGAATGGGGATCAGATTGAGATTTTGACTTCGTCGAAGCAAAAACCCTCGGAGGATTGGTTGCGCATTGTGTTTACGACGAAGGCGAAGGCGCGGATCAAGGATTTTATTAAGGAGGAGAATAAATCACATTTGATTAAGGGGCGGGATATGATTGAGGCGCGGTTGAAGCATTTGGGATATCCGACGTTGACCTTAGAATTAACGAATCAATTGCGGGCCTATTTCAATGCGAAGGATGCGAATGATTTGTTTTATCGTTTTGGGAAGGTATATATTCCGATAGAGCAATTGAAGCACTGGAAATCCGACCGTGAGCAGCATGAGCGGAAGCAGGCGGAGAAGTCGATTCAGTCACCGATTGTGGATAGCAAATCGTTCCGAAAGGAGATGCAGCAGTATCACAAGGATCGGAAGGAGTCGGATATTTTGTTGATTGGGGAGGATATGGACAAGGTGGATTATACCTTGGCGAAATGTTGTAATCCGATTTCGGGGGATGAGGTGTTTGGTTTTGTGACGATTAATGAGGGGATTAAGATACATCGGACGGGCTGTCCGAACTCGCCGGAATTATTGTCGAGGCATGGGGATCGGGTGATTAAGGCGCAATGGACGAGTCAGATTGCGATGTCTTTTATTGTGGAGTTGGTGATTCGGGGGATTGATCGGGTGGGTTTGGTGAATGATGTGACGCGGGTGATTTCGGATGAGTTAAAGGTGAATATTACGGCCTTGACGATCGGGGTGAAGGATGGTTTATTTGAGGGAAAGATTTCGTTGATGATTCAGGATACGGTTCATTTGGAATCCTTGGTGGTTGAGTTGGAGCAAGTGACGGGGGTAATTGACGTGGCCAGGGAGGAAATTTAGCATTTTTCAGAATTTATAGCTTATTTTACTTCGTTTTTTTCGATAGATGTCGGCAGCAATAGAGAAGTTTGATTCAGTAAAAAAGATTTTCACAGCTTATTTGGAAAATAAAGGCTTGCGAAAGACTCCGGAGCGTTTTGCGATCTTAGAGGAGATCTATCTGCGGGATGATCATTTTGATGTGGAGGAGTTGTACATCTCGATGAAAAACAAGAAATATCAGGTGTCTCGTGCGACGGTATATAATACCTTGGATGTGTTGGTGGAATGTGATTTGGTGGTAAAACATCAGTTTGGGAGGAATCAAGCGCAGTTTGAGAAGTCCTATGGTCGTCGGCAGCATGATCATTTAATTTGTACGGACTGTCACAAAGTGACAGAGTTTTGTGATCCGCGGGTGCAGACGATACAGAGTTTAGTGGGGGATATGTTGCAATTTAATGTGATGCATCATTCTTTGATCTTTTATGGATCGTGTACGAAGAAAAATTGTGAGTCAAGGGAACAATATTTGGCTCAAAATCAGGAATAATTTACGTTTAAAAAATTTATTATGGCAGTTGATGTATTATTAGGCTTACAATGGGGCGATGAAGGCAAAGGGAAAATTGTGGATGTGTTAGCTCCTCGTTACCAAGTGGTGGCGCGTTTTCAAGGTGGACCGAATGCGGGCCATACGCTTGAATTTGACGGTTTTAAGCATGTGTTGCATCAAATTCCTTCGGGGATTTTTCGCCAAGAGGTTCAAAATATCATTGGAAATGGAGTTGTGTTAGATCCGATTATTTTCAAAAAAGAGATTGAGGGATTAGCGCATTTTAATTTGGATTTGCGGAAGAATTTAGAGATTTCAAAAAAGGCATCGATTATTTTGCCGACGCACCGATTGCTCGATGCAGCTTATGAAAAAGCCAAAGGCGATGCGAAGATTGGGTCGACTTTAAAGGGAATTGGGCCAACGTATACGGATAAAATTTCGCGTCAAGGATTGCGCGTAGGGGACATGATTTCTCCATCTTTTCCTGAAAAATATCAGGCATTAGTGGATCGTCACAAGGCGATTTTGGATGTCTATAAATTTGAATATGATTTAGCGGCGGCGGAAAAAGACTTTTTCGAGGCGGTGGAGTTTATGAAAGAATTTCATTTGGTAGATTCTGAGTATTCGGTGAACCATGCGATCAATGCAGGAAAAACGATTTTGGCGGAGGGAGCGCAAGGTTCGCTTTTGGACGTTGATTTTGGTTCTTATCCTTTTGTGACTTCCTCGAATACGATTACTGCCGGAGCTTGTACGGGTTTAGGTGTGGCGCCAAAGAACATTGGCGAGGTGTATGGAATTTTTAAGGCCTATGCGACTCGGGTGGGTTCAGGGCCATTCCCGACGGAATTGGAAGATGAGGTAGGTGAGCGGATGCGTCAAGAGGGCCGTGAGTTTGGTTCGACGACTGGTCGGCCACGTCGCTGCGGATGGATAGATTTACCAGCTTTGAAATATGCGATGATGATTAATGGGGTGACTCAGTTGATCATGATGAAGGCGGATGTTTTGAATATTTTTGAAGAAATTTTAGTGTGTACGGCCTATGAAATGCCGGATGGAACGGTGACGGATCAAATCCCTTTTGAGATTACGGATATCAAAGTGAAACCGATTTATGAGACTTTGAAAGGCTGGCATTGTTCGTTGGAAGGCATGCGTCATTTTGAGGAATTGCCGGCTGAATTGTCGACATACATTCAGTTTTTGGAGAAGCATTTGAATTTGCCGATTAACTTTATCTCAACGGGTCCGGATCGGGAGGCATGTGTGCTTCGGGGTTTGTTGGCCAACTAATTTATGCCAACCGAATCCATTCATTTAGCGGATTTATATAAACACGATGAGATTTATTGGGTCCCAGCGGATAGGCTTTCGGAGATTTCCTCGGACGTAGTTTCTGTGGTCGAATCTGCGGAGGCAAAGGGTGGAGCTGAAAAATCTACGGAGGTTTCTGATTTAGTTTCGACGCCAGCAAAAAATCAAGTAGTTTCAAGTGTCAGTTCAGAGTCTGTGAAAACAGGTCATGTAGCGGATTCGTTTGAATCTTCCCCGACATTGGATGCGGAGGCGAATCAAAAGCCTGTGATTCCAGAGACGACCTGGTTGGTGGTCGGTGATTTATCGGATACGGAACGTGCGCGTTTGCAAATGATTTTCTCGGCGCCACCGATGTTGCTAAGTGAGCAGGATTGGGCTGTTTATGTGCCCGGTGGCGATGAGGCCGCCTTGTCTGAATTCATTGCGCAGGCGAAAAACAAGAAATTTATATTTCTAGGTCAACAACCTGCCACGTGGCAGTCGGAGTTTCCGATTACGGAAATTGTCCAACATACTGATAAATTAATCTATTTTTTCCCTCGTTTGTTGTCTACGCTGACCGATGCCGAAAAATCCTTAAAATTGGCTTTTTGGAACGCAATAAAGGAAATGAAATAGCGTTTTTTCCGCGCTACCTTTGGCAAAGCTTTAAGCTTTGCCAAAGTTAAGCTAGAAACGAAAGTGAAGCCAAAGGACTCACATCCTGCCCACAAAATTCCCCCGCTTCTGCTTTGAAATGAGCGGCCATCGCAATCATCCCAGCATTATCTGTACAATACGAAAAGGCAGGAATAAAGACCTCCCAACCTTGTTTCGCGCCTAATTCCTGAATCCTCGTCCGTAAACCCGAATTCGCGGAAACACCGCCCGCAATGGCGATTTGTTTACAGCTGGTTTGGACCATAGCCTTTTTGACCTTGCGTAATAAAATTTCAACAAGCGTTTTTTGTACCGAAGCACAAATATCCGCCTTATTTTCCTCGATAAAATTCGGATTCATCGCCACCTGTTTTTGTAGAAAATACAAAATCGATGTCTTAATTCCAGAAAATGAAAAATTCAAACCCGGCATTTCACCCATCGGAAAAGGAAAGCGATCCGGGTTACCCTCTTTGGCTAATTTATCAATCAGCGGACCGCCAGGATAAGGCAATCCAATCAGCTTCGCCGTTTTATCAAAGGCCTCACCCACCGCATCATCCATCGTTTCCCCGATGATTTCCATATCCAATGCACTTTTCACCCAGACCAATTGCGTATGCCCCCCACTCACCGTCAAACATAAAAAAGGAAACAGCGGCCGTGGCTCCTCGATGAAATGCGCCAAGACATGCGCCTGCATGTGATTAACGTCGATTAATGGTATTTTCAAACTAAGCGCCAGCGCTTTGGCAAAAGATGTTCCGATCATCAGCGCGCCCAACAAACCCGGCCCCCGCGTGAATGCAATGGCATTCAAGTCATTTTTGTTTATATTTGCTTTTTGCAGCGCTTCCTGAACCACAGGAATGATGGATTTTTGATGAGCCCTGCTGGCTAATTCCGGAACGACACCGCCCCACTCCGTATGAATGAGCTGGGTCGAAATGACGTTCGAACGAAGTTCTCCGTCGACCATTACGGCCGCCGAGGTTTCGTCACAAGAAGATTCAATGGCCAGTAGGATCATGTCAAAAATTATTCGCAAAAATAAGGCAAATTAAACCGATTTCGGTTTTTTTCTTAAAAAGAAAAAATGGTAAAATACCTAAAAATCTTCGCCAAATCGATCCTGTATGGATTAGTGGGGATATTTTTGCTGATTTTTACCTTCATTTTACTCCTGCGCGCCCCGAGTAATCAGACCCTTCTCGCCCAATATTTTTCACCCAAAATCGAAAAAGCCATCGGGTATCCTTTGACCCTCAAAGGAATCCAAATCAAGTTTTTCGACGAAGTCAGCTTCTGGGGACTCCGCGTGAAAGACCCCTGGGGCAAAGACATGATCTACATCGAAAGGCTGGATATCAATTTCAACCTCAGCGATTTATTCCTACAAGGCGCCAAGCCCACCATGGAATACGCCCGTTTGCTACATCCTCGCGTCCATTTGATTCTCGAGAAAAAATCGGGAAAGATTAACATGAATGAATTTATCGATCGACTCGTTCGTTGGCTCAGTTCTAAAAACCCATCTAAATCAAACGAATCATCTCTATTTAAAATCCAAGGTGCCGAAGTCGTAGACGGCATATTTTTATTGGACGATGAACAAGAAAAAAACCTTTCTTCCTCCACGCATTTCGACATTTCCCACTTTTCATTTATAAAAATTAACGCCAAAGTCAACGATTTTTATGTCAAAGGCGACACCATCGGACTTCAAACCATCGGCCTCCAAACCATCGATCCAGCCAGCGGATTTCAGGTGAAAAAATTGGATACGCATTTCATGATTTGTGATAAACAAATGCGTTTTGACCAATTGGACCTACGCTTCAACGACTCCTTTTTAAAAGATCAAGTCGTCATGAATTATCGAAATTTGGATGATTTAACCCAATGGATTCCCAAGGTGCGCATGGTCGCGAACCTGAAAAAAAGCCAAGTGAAAGGCGAAGACGTCAGCCGCTTCATCGAAGCCATGTCCCCCTACAAAGGAATGTATCGCCTAAACGGAAATTTGGATGGGACAGTGACCAATTTAAGCTTGAAGAATTTCGAAATAGCTTTTGGCCAAAATTCCGTCTTGCGAGGCAATTTCACCTTCAAAGGCCTTCCGAATATCGATCAAACACAAATGGATTTTGACATGAAAAAATCCTTGTTTGTCCCAAAAGACCTTGCCGTTTTCATTAGCCCCTCTGCCGTTAGCAAAATGGAAATGTTAGGTCCTGTGGCCTTTGATGGTAATTTTCATGGAACGAATCAGCGCTTTAAAACGATGGGTAAATTAAATACCGGTCTTGGCTATATGGAAGGGGATGTGCAAATGGACCTCAAAGATTCCATGGCGCTTTCAGCGTATCAAGGAGAGGTTAAATTGCGAAAATTCCAATTAGGTAAACTCCTCGATTTGCAAGATTATTTAGGCAATATCGATTTAGAAGGCAAAATTAAAGGCCACGGATTCTCAAAAAAATCAGCCCAGGTCGACTTTGATGGCAGGGTCTCCGAAATTCATTTTAATTCCTATGACTACAAGCGAGTTGTTTTCAAGGGCAACTTCCAAAGACAAATGTTTAAAGGGGCCGTCTCCGTCTTGGACTCCAATTTAATCGCCTCCATGGAAGGCGAAATTAACTTACAACCCGAAAAAGCTAGTTACCTTTTGGAAGGTAAAATCGAACATGCGCATCTTGGAAAACTCCACATGATGAAAGAAGATATTCAGGTTAGAACAGGTTTTGAATTAGACCTCCGCTTTACGACTTTGGATGATCTTTTGGGTAGAGCCATTTTTACCGACTTGAATATAAAAAAACCGGGCATGGAAGATTTACCGATCGGTTTGCTCTCTTTTTCTTCCAATAAAAACTTCAATGGTGATCGCCATTATCAAGTAAATTCTGATCTCATTTCCATCGATGTAAAAGGCAATTTCGTGCCCATGCGCATGCAGAACGACCTTAAACAAGTTTGGAACGAATATGCTTTGTTTTTCCAAAAACCTGAAAACGAACGCCAGAAATATTATGCCGCTCGAAGCTATGACACCGAGCGAAAATATCAAGCCGATTTCACCATCATCTGCCATCAAGCAGCCCCTATTTTAAGTCGTTTTTACCCATCTGTGGGCCTAGGGAAAAATACCGTTTTTTCAGGAAATATCACGAAAGGAAGAACCTTTGCCTTGAGTTTGGAGTCCTATCCAGACACCCTGATTTTAGGGGGTTACCAATTTTATCAGTCCGTTTTCTCCTTGCAAAGCTCCAAGTTTTTAGGTGGGCCCGAAGTGTCGTCAAGCCTCGTTTTTCAGTCGAGACGCCAACAATTAAATTTCCTCAGCCCAACCGAAAATTTCAAATTAAACGCACTTTGGGATCAAGATAAGATCAATTTTGGCTTAGACTTTAAACAACAAGGGGAAGATAATTTAGCCCATTTTGGGGGTAATTGGAAATTCGAAAAAGATGGATTATCCCTTCGATTTAAGGATTCCTACATGAAGATTTTGGGGCAGGATTGGGCGATAGACCCGGAAAATAAAATTACGATTAAAGGCCCCGAATGGAAGGCGGAACAGGTGTTAATCTCCAATAAAAAACAATCCATTTCGCTCCAAGGAAGCCTGTCCATGGACTCCACGGAAACCTTGAAATTGCGGGCGAACAAGTTCCAATTAGCCACCCTCGGTCCCCTTTTCGCCATCAAAGCCTTTGGTGAATTAAACGCCGAAGTGAGTATTCAGAACTGGTATCAAAATACCCGTTTGGATACATGGCTAATCATCGACTCGTTACGCCTAAATAAATTTTACATGGGTAATTTCCAGGGTGTGGGGACCTATTTGGCACAATCCCAATTGATGGATTTGAACTATCATCTAAATCGATATGGGGAATCTGTGATGTCCATCAGCGGCGCCTATAAACCTTACGAGGAAAGTAATAAGCTGAATATCAAAGCGGAATTAAATAAAACAAATCTCGGAATTCTCGAACCTTTCACGGAAGGTGTCTTTTCCGGTTTATCAGGCGATGCCTCCGGGGAATTGCGGATCAGTGGGTCTTTGGACGATCCGAATCTGCAAGGGCGTATTGTGGTTCAAAAAGCTAAGGTCAATTTTGACTATCTTAATACAGCGATCAATGTGACTGATACGGTGGTATTTAAGGGCCGACAAATCATCGGAAAAAATTGGACTCTAAAAGACAATGATGGCAACGTGGCTAAATTAAATGGAAAGGTGAATTTTCCGAAAGGAAAGCCATTTGAGATGTCTTTGTCGGCCGATCTTAATCGCTATAAAATCCTAAATACGCAACGGAGTCCTTCATCTTTTTATTTCGGGACGGGGATAGCTAGTGGCCTGTTTCAATTAGATGGAACCTTACAGGATTTGCGGATTTCAGGCAACTTAAAAAGCGAACGCGGGACTAAATTGTATATTCCTTTAGACCGGGAATTTGCCTCCTCGGATGAACAAGATTATGAGTTTTTAAGTGAAAGTTTAAAGGCAGTTTCAGAGGAAAAATTAGCCAAAAAACCCGCATCGAGCGACTTGCCTATCATCCTTGACCTCAACTTAAATTTCACGCCGGATGCCTATGGCGAGGTACAATTTGATAGTAAAAAAGGGGATATTATGCGTGTTTATGGTTCTGGAGGGATTAAAATGAGCCTGGATAAAAAGGGTGATTTTAAGATGAATGGCGATTATGCCATTGACCAAGGGGATTATACGTTCACCCTTCAGAACTTGATTAATAAGAAATTTGCGATTCAACGAGGTTCGAAAATCTCCTGGAAAGGCGATCCTTTAGACGCGAATGTCGATATCAAAGCGGTATACACCCAATACGCGTCTTTATTCCCAATTTTATTGGATACGACCAATAAGGGGAATTTGCCTGAATTCAAACGCCGCTACCCAGTTGACGTCACCATTAACCTACAAAATCGCCTGCTTTCGCCGAATGTGTCCTTTGACATCGGTATCCGAGATTATCCCAAAGACATGACCCTAAACGGCGCAGTGACGGCCTTCACGAATCGGATTAAGACGGATGAGCAGGAGCTGACCCGACAAGTAAGTAACGTCTTACTATTCGGACAGCTCGTTTCTCCATTCGGGGGAAGTGGTATCGCTTTGGGAAATTTGGTGGGAAATTTTACGGAGATGCTATCGAATCAATTGAGCAATTTGGCTTCGCAGATCAACAAAGATTTGAATATCGACGTGTATTTAGGTGGTGGGACCTTGAACCAAGATATCTTAACGAATTTGCAATTGCGGGCTTCTTACAATGTAAATAATCGGTTACGTATTTCTCGCAGTGGAGGATTTACCGATGCACGAAATCAGACGAGCCCACAGATTTTGTTGGGCGACTGGGCACTGGAATGGTTTGTGAAAAAAGATGGAAGTTTACGTGCGAAGACCTATAACCGGAACGTACAAACGACACTTTTAGGCTCCTTAAATTCTTACCAAATCAATCAGACGTTTGGGGCGAGCCTTGTGTTCAATAAGAGCTTTAATTCCTTCTGGGGAAGCAAATAAAAAAAGCCGCTGGTGGGCGGCTCTCTTTATTCAGATTAAATCCGATTACTTTACTTCGAAACCTCCTGTTCCGATCGCATAGCCTTCTGAATACAATTCAATTGTATATTTTCCTGGCTTATAAGCCACTCCTCCGCGCATATACAAAAAGCTAACTTCTTGGTTGTTATTTGAATATGTCACAGTTTGCTTCGCTGTAAAAGGAATTTCTTTTCCGCCTTGGGTGATTTTTCCAGATCCATTCGCATCGTCAGCTAAGGTTGCACCTTCCGCATCTAATACGCGTACGTAAACGATTTTATTCTCTAATTTCGTGATTGGGTTGGTGGCTAATGTAAATACGATCTTTAATTTATCGATACGCTTTCCATTTAAGCGAGCAGCATCGTTTTCTTTGCCTTTGGCATTAACTGCTAGGACACGAATGTTTTGTGCTTTTAAAGCGGAAGCAATGCTTACTTTACGAGCTAATTCTTTGTTTTGAGCAGCTACATCCGAAAGCGTATCCGCCAAGTTTTTATTTTGAGTCTTTAGGCCCGTATTTTCCGTGTTCAGCGTTTGATTCTGTGTGGATAATACTTGGTTATTTTCTGTCAAAACACCATTTTGCTTTTTCAATTCAGCGATATCGGCATCTTTTTGAACCAAGAATCCGTCGTATTCCTTGATTTTTGCCTCATACGATTCGATGGTCGCATGGTTTGATTTTTTCAAAGAAGCCTTGTCTTGCTCTAATTGCACTTTTAATGCTTCTAAATCAGCCACCTGGCCACCTAAAGCTTTGATTTCGGCGATTTTGTTGTCCAATTGCGTGGAGATAGAATCTAATTTAGTGCGGGTATTGGATAATTCAGTTGCTTTTTGTTCAATCGAAACGGCTTGTTCTTTATTTAATTGGGTTGATCTAAAATACAAGACGCCTAAAACGGCTGATAAAACAGCTAGGACAATCAGGGCTACTTTGGAGGTGTTGTTATTGGATTCCATTATTGATTATTTAGGGTTTAATTATTTAGCGCCAAAAATACAATAAATAAATTGAAATAGCCCTTTTAAAGCACATTTTGGTTAATTTGCGAGACAAAACGAATCATTATGCCTACGTATGACTTTATTGTCATCGGTTCTGGGATTGCAGGTTTATCCTACACAGCTAAATTAGCCACTTATTTTGAGGAGCAAAATCAAGTGGTCAGGATAGCCGTAATCACCAAAACAGTTGCGGAAGAAACCAATACCAAATACGCTCAAGGCGGAATCGCTGCCGTTTGGGACGAGGAAGATTCTTTTGAAAAGCATATTCAAGATACACTCGTGGCGGGTGATTTTTTAAGTGATCCAGCTGTGGTGGAATTGGTCGTGCGCGAGGCGCCGGAACGCTTGAAGGAATTGATAGACTATGGGACGGATTTTGATCGTCGGGCCGATGGCAGCTTTGATCTCGTCAAAGAAGGCGGACATTCCGATAAACGCATTTTGCATTACAAGGATTCCACAGGAAATGAAATCGAGCGGGCATTAGTAGCCAAAGTGAAATCCTTCGCTTCCGTCGATTTTTTCACACATTATTTTGCGGTGGATTTAATAACCCAACATCATTTGGGCGAAAAGGTCACCAAAGACACCCCGAATAAAAAATGTTTTGGGGCCTATGTCCTAAATTTAAAGACCCAAAAGGTAGAGACTTTTTTGGGAAAAACGACCATGCTGGCCACGGGTGGGATTGGCCAGGTGTATCAGTCGACCACCAATCCGAAAATCGCCACCGGCGACGGAATTGCCATGGCTTATCGGGCCAAAGGTTTCGTGCAAGGCATGGAATTCATCCAATTCCATCCGACAGCTTTGTACAATCCAGGTAAAAAACCAAGTTTCTTGATTTCCGAGGCCGTTCGCGGACATGGAGGTATTTTGAAGAATCAAGATGGGTCTACCTTCATGGAAAAATACGATGGCCGCTTGTCCTTAGCGCCACGGGATATTGTTGCACGGGCGATCGACTCTGAAATGAAAAGACAAGGAACCGATCACGTGTTTTTAGATACACGACATATTCCAAAGGAGGAAATCTTACAGCATTTCCCCATGATTTATGCGCATTGTCTCAAAGAATTAGGGATCGATATGTCTGAGGAAATGATTCCCGTGGTACCGGCCCAACATTATTTATGTGGGGGAATCATCGTGGATGAATTTAGTCGGACGAATATCCAACATTTATATGCCGCCGGCGAATGTTCACATACGGGTTTGCATGGCGCGAACCGCTTGGCCTCGAATAGTTTATTGGAAGCCATTGTCTATGCACATCGGGCTTTTGAAAAATCAGTAGAAGAATTTGGGACGCAGGGGATGCCTTCAAATATCCCGGATTGGAATGATGAGGGGACTCGAAATCCAGAGGAATTGGTCTTGGTGACGGAAATGGCGAAGGAGTTGGAATCCATCATGTCGAACTATGTGGGGATTGTTCGGACGGATCGTCGTTTGAAAAGGGCCTACGATCGTTTGGAATTAATTTACATCGAACATGAAGAATTGTATAAACAGTCAAAAATCACGGTGCCACTTTGTGAGCTGCGTAACATGATTAATGTGGCTTATCTCATCATAAAGCACGCCCGCGCCCAACGAGAAAACAAGGGCTTACATTATAATTTAGATTTGATTTCGAAGGCGGAGGAATTTTGAATCTAATGTCCTTCATAAGACCCATATTTGAATTCTTGGGCGCCATGCAAACGAGGAGTTTTAAATCTGATTTTTCAAGTACGAAACGATCACTTCTAGGCCTCTTTCGAAATGGTGATTGTTTGGAATCACGATATCACAACTCCGTTTATGAGGCCGAATAAATTCCTCGTAAGTTGGCCTTACATGGTATTTCCAGCGGTACATCACGTCTTGGAGGTCGTATCCGCGTTCTTCGTTGTCCCGTTTAATCCGACGTTTTAATTTGATTTTATCTTGTGCGTCAATGAAAATTTTCAAATCCAATAATTTCGCCACTTCAGGGAAATGAAAGACAAAAATCCCTTCGACCACCAGGATTTTCCGAGGGTGAAAATGCAACATAGCTGGAATTTTTTCAGCGTTATTGAAGGTGTATTCTTCCCGGCTAACGATATTTCCAGCTCTTAGTTTTTCGACATCTGCCGCGAAGGACTTATCGTCAATCGCGCCCGGCAAATCATAATTTTCGATTCCATTATGGTCCTTGGTTTGCTGGTTTTTGGGCCGGTAATAATTGTCTTGTGAAAGGAGACAAATGTCATCTTGCGCAAATTGCTCAAGCAATCGATTCAAAAATAAGGTTTTACCAGAGGCGCTACCGCCCGTGATTCCAATTATAAAGGGACGCTCAATACTAGAAGACATGTAAATCAATTAAGCTACAAAGGTGCTAAATGGCTTTCATTTTTCAAATGTTAGGTAACAGGCTTTTTCGTCTTTTTTTGTTTTAGCCCTAAAAATAAAGCCCGCATTTTCCATTAAGTCAATCAAATCACGCTCGAAAAACAAAGCTTTTCCGCAGTCTTGATGTATTTGATTTTCCTTAGTTGCTAGTTCCTCTTCCATGAGAATTTGTCCTCCTTTTTTACCTATGCGATACATTTCTTGAGCCACGTCTGCTTGATTGTCAAATTCATGAAAGCTATTAAAGAGCAAAATTACATCGGCTTCCTGATCTTGTAAAGAAGTTTTTTCGGCTGATTCTAGGCGAAATTCGGCGGAGGTGGACAGGGTTTTTTGATGTATTTTTTGGAAATAATCCAGCGTTTCTTGTAGGTCCATGGAGTTTAAAACAGCCGAATTTGAGTCGATGAGAATTAGGTGTTTGGCGGGTTTTTGGTGCATCAATTGGACTTCCCACCAGCCTGCGCCACAGCCTAATGAAACGAGCGTGGCGTTTGGATCATATCCTAAAAGTTCAACTAATTCTTTCATGAACAGGCAAATTATGGATAATTCAGGAAGGGTGCTATATTTGGGGCTATTAATCAAAAGATATGGCAAATTTTATAGCTCCGACGGCATCTGTGATGGGACGCGTGATAATCGGGAAGGACGTTTCGATCTGGTATGGCGCGGTCATTCGGGCGGATGTGGAAGAGATTCATTTAGGGGATGCATGTAATATTCAAGATAATGTGGTGTTGCATGCGGATGAGGGGGACAAAACGATCATAGGCCCGCGGGTGACCGTGGGTCACTCGGCGATTGTGCATGGGGCGGAAGTGGGGGAAGGTTCTTTGATTGGGATGCATGCGACGATATTGAACCGTGCTAAAATTGGCAAATATTGTTTGATCGGTGCGCATGCTTTGGTGACAGAGGGAATGCAGATTCCTGATTATTCCATGGTTTTAGGCATGCCGGCGAAGGTGGTAAAAACCTTGAATGAGGAGCAAATTGAGCGCTTGAAACAAGGCGCAGATCATTATGTGGAGATGGGGGCAAGGCATTTGTCGGGCGAATTTCCCTTGATTCATTAAGATGCTGCAACTTATTTTAATTCGCCATGCGCACGCAGGTCCCTATACCTTGCCGGATGAGGCGCGGGGGGTGTCCGAACGTGGATATCAAGAATTGGAAATCTTAAGGGAATATCTGGTTCAAAAGGCTTTTCCTGAGGGTCTTTGGTTGGTTTCTGGGGCAGTTCGGACGAGGGAGACGGCGGCGTATTTGTTGGAAAAAATCCCATCGAAACAAGTTCTCTTTGACCAGGATTGGTACCACGCTACGGGACAAGCGTATGTGGAAAAAATTCGTGGACACGAGGATCCTATATTGATCTTAGTGGCACATAATCCGAGTATTTCTTTTGTTGCGAGTCATTTTTTAGGAGAAAGCATTCAGATGGATACGGCTTCTTGTGTACATTTGTACTGGCCAAAGGCCTCCTCCTGGCAAGATGTCATAGGAGGTTCCGCTTGTTTACTGCCTTAGTTTGATTGCTATGAACAAAAACCGAATGATTTTTCGTTGGATTTTAATCCTTTTTACCTTGCTGATGGTGCTATTGGCGATCGATATGGCGCGAAATACCACCGCTCCTTGGAACAAGAAAAAGCAGCAGGCGAAATAGGGATTAGTTCACATAGCCGAACATTTCCAAATAATTTACAATACTGACTCGATGTGCTTCAAATGGTGAGTACAATGCCAAGCATAAATCCCTAACACCCGGTCTAAGCGATAGGTAATGCCTCGCTCTGGGTGAAAATAGGTTTTCGACCAATCCGATTCTTCCATTGTTTTCATCAAATACACCCAACGAAGGTGTACGTATTTGACGCCTTCCACTGACCATTCAATCGGTGCGCCATCGCCATCAGGCATGTGTGCCCAATCGTTTTCAGAATAGGGTTTAATACTCGGATTTTCCTCGGTTAAAGCCATTTTGAAGCGTAAATAACTATTCATGTGGCTATCGAACATGTGGTGAACGACTTGTCGGGCGGACCAGCCCCCCGGCCGATAGGCCTTTGCCATATTTTCAGCTGAGGCACCTGTGACTAAATCGGCTAATTCTTTTGGGAATTGCTCGATCGTTTCGATCCAAGTGGCACGTAGGGCCGGACTTATTTCATCGGGTGCGGAAAATTTTCCGATCGGATATTGTAGAGGATTTAATGGTTCCATTTAAAAGTTGGTATAAAATGCAGTAATATCTTTAGCTGTTTGACGAGTATGTGCGATGAGCGGGTGAACGCCGCTATGGAGCGCCTCCAACATTTCTTTGGAGGTTTCTTTAGCTAAATGTGCGACATGTAACTCCACTGCGACTTCGCCTTCTTCAACCTCCATCGGCGTGCATACATGAAAAGCCACATTGCCTTGTGAGGCCAGGTCAATGAGCCTTGTCTTCGTGTCTTGGAAAGATTTTTCAAATGCCTCCGGCGTATTTCCAGTGATTTCAAGGACAATCGGCTCTTGGCTTGCTTTCAGGGCTAAGGTTGATTTGATCGCTTGGTCTAATTGGGACAAAAGGCTTCTGAATGCTTGGTAATTTTTCCCAGCCCGCATGCGTTCTCGGATGGATTGTCGGATGAAATAGGTGATCGAATCTGTGACATTCAGGCCGATTTCCGCGGTTTGTTTGAAAATCAAGGAACTTGGCGACATGCCCGGAATTGTGTTTGGGTCATGTAAGACAACTACACCATCTGGCGTTAAAAATCCATCGATTCGCGTGCAAACCCCAAAGCCTAAGTCGTCAAAGGCCTGTTTTACCTGGGCTTGAATTTGTTGAAGATGTGCCAAACTAGCTTCCATCGGGATACGTTTCCGCGTGGCTTTAGACTTGTATTTGGCATTGAAATCAAATACCTCCACGGATTCGTCGATGACAATTTCGGTCGGAGGAAGTGCAACGGAAACACCTTTCGGAGTTTGAATCACCCCGCAGCTAAATTCTCCACCATGTACAAAAGCTTCTAATAAAATTTCATCCTCTGAGTGGATCGAATGAATACTTGCTTTCGTGACACTTTGTTTAAAGTAGCTTTGTAAAACGGGTAAAAGGGCGGAAGGATGGTGGTACATTTCCTGTTGGAATAGCACGGGAAAACCGATCCCTTCGTCGAGGTTGGCCATTTTTTGCAACAAATCGACTTGCTCGGATTCGCTATAGGTCAACCACGTTTCACGATATATTTCACTAATAAAAAGACATTTTTTGATCGCTTGGTCAAAGTCCTCGACGGAATCTTTTTTCACAAAGGCGAGGCCGATGGAGGATCCTTGGTGCGGAGCTTTGGCGACAAAAGGTAGCCCGATTTCCTTTTTTATTTGCTCAAAAAGCGTTTCGCGGCCATATTTTTCATAGTCGTCGCGCTTGAGAACAAAGAAATTTTTCTCGAGGCCGACGCTTTTTTTCAACCACTCGTTTTGTTTCGATTTGTCAATCCCAATGGCCGAACCCAAAACGCCTGGGCCAGAATATGGGATACCATACCATTCCATGAGACCTTGAATGCTGCCATCCTCGGCGCCGGGGCCATGCATGGCGATGAAGGCGAAATCGATATGTTCTTTGAATTGTTCTGGGCTGATTCGGGTGCCAATTTCTTGGATGATGGAATCATATTCAGAAGGATTTAGGGAAGCCAAAGATTCGATGTAAACGGAAAAGGGGGCCGTTTGATACGAGGCAGGTGGGAAAAAATCCCGAATGGAATCTTTGAAGATTAAGTCATGTTGGATCAGGATGAAATTTCCTAGGCTATCCACAAAAATGGGGATAGGGCTAAATAAGGCTTTATTGATATGAGCCATGGCTGTTTTTCCACCGGCGAAACTGATTTCGCGTTCACGTGCGGGACCGCCAAAAAATATTCCTATGCGCATCATACTTTTATTTCTTCTACTGACAAGATTTCGGGTACTTCTCTCCGAATGGCTTCTTCCACGCCGGCACGAAAGGTCATGTCAGACATGTTGCAAGATTTACAATTACCCACTAAGGCTAGTCGCAATGTATTTTCTGGGGTAATTTCCACGATTTCTACGTTTCCGCCATCGGCCACTAAATAGGGACGAATGGAATCAAGTGCGTGTTGAACTTTCGAAAAGAGTGGGTGGTTTTCCATGGAATTAAGCGAGTGATTTTGCGTTGGTAATGGCAATTTGTTGGGCTAAATTTTCCGCAATTTGCTTGAAAGCTTCGCCACTTGGACCCGCTTCTGCTGCGATGGGTTTCCCTTCATCGCCGGCTTCCCGAATGGCCTGAATGAGTGGAACTTCCCCTAAAAACGGTACTTTATATTTTTCGGCTAAACTTTTTCCGCCATCTTTTCCGAACAAATAGTATTTGTTATCGGGCAATTCTGCGGGGGTAAAATAAGCCATATTTTCGACAAGGCCTAATAGTGGCACATTGATTCCGGGCTGATTGAAAAATTGTAAGCCTTTGGTTGCGTCAGATAAAGCAACTTTCTGAGGAGTTGTCACAATAACCGCACCGGTTAATTTAATTAATTGGACTAAGGTCAAATGAATATCGGAAGTTCCCGGAGGCAAATCGATGAGTAAATAATCCAAATCCCCCCAATTCGTATCGCCAAAAAACTGGCGCAAAGCTTGCGTCATCATGGGTCCGCGCCAAGGCACAGGGCTGTCTGAAGGGGCTAAAAAGCCCATGGAGATCATTTTGATGCCATATTGCATGATGGGTTGAATGCGATTTTTGCCATCGATTTCTTCCACTAGGGGCTGTAAATCTTCGGCTCCAAACATCACGGGGATGGAAGGACCGGAGATGTCAGCATCCAAAATGCCCACTTTGGCACCTGATTTTTTCAGGGCCATGGCGAGGTTCGCTGTGACAGTCGATTTCCCCACGCCGCCTTTGCCGGAGGCGATGGCGATCACATTTTTAACGCCAGGAATCAGTGGTTCTGAACTTCGTAGGCCGGTGACTTCGGCGGTCATGTTGATGACAATTTTCAAATCCGGATGCACCAACTTATGAATGGCATCCTCGCAATCTTGTCTAATTTTTTCCTTTAATGGGCAGGCTGGTGTGGTTAGAACTACTGTAAATCGAACTTCTCCTATCCCCAATTCCACATCTTTAATCATCCCGAGGGTGACTAAATCCTTTTTTAAATCCGGCTCTTGTACCGTACTTAATGCCCCTATGATCAGTTCTTTGCTAATACTTAATTCACCCATGTCTTAAATTTCTCCATTCAAACCTCAAATATACGGTTTTTGATGTTTATAAGGAACCTTGTTGGGCTTTAATTTTGGCTTGCCATTTTGAAAAATCAATCGCTGGAAATTGACCTTCAATCCGCTTGAATGCCGAAAGGATGTTTGCTTTGTGTAATTCGATTTTAGTCGGATGTGGCCGATGGTCCAACATACGCGCAAGTCCATGCCAAGCGCTATCTAAGTCATTTAATTCTGTCGAGAAAAATGTCTCTTTGGTTTTTTGATACATATAATCTTGCGCGAGTTTATTGGGGTGTATCATATCGCTTTCATAAAAACGATAGTCCCGCAATTCGTCCAGCATGATTTCGTAGGCCGGGAAATACTGAACATGTTCGTGTTTTTTACAAAGAGCATCCGCCAAGACACGCAACAAGGATTTCGAAACCGCATTTTCGGGCATGCCTTCTTTCGTATGGCGAACCGGTGACACGGTGAGAATCACCTTTAGACTCGGAATTAGTGTATTTAATTTTTCCAAAGCCCCTTCCATCGCGGCACCCATCTCCTCTAGACTTGCCAGCGATTTGCTGAAGCGACTATTTGCTTGCTTATGACAATTGCCAATGGCTTTATTTAGATGATTGTCGAAATACCGAAACGAAGTCCCAAAAGTTAGGATAAGCCAATCAGCTTTTTGAAGAAATTCTTTGGTAGTGGACTGAATTTCTTGAATTTCTTGGCAAAGTGAATCTGCTGAGCTTTGTGTGAATCGAGAAGAAAAATCGGGGTGATTAAAAAAGCCTTGGAATTCGTAGCATTCCTTTGGATTTGGGGGAATGAAATCGAGGATTCGGGCAAGGGTGATGGGATGGAAAATGGTGCCTAAGGGTTGGTTTTTCACTTCCAAGGGGAGGTTTTCCAGGCGTGTCCCCATGTTTTCAGCAAAACAGGAGCCCATGCTGATCACCCGACTATGGCTTGTGATTTTGTCGGGTGATGCAGGAATGGGGAATGAGGTTTGTAGGAGCATGTTTATAGGTTAGCTGCCCAACGATCCATTTTTTGTTCTAGAATATCCAAGGACATATTTCCGTCTTTTAGTAGTTCGTCGTGGTAATCGGAAAGTTTGAATTTAGCACCGAGTTGTTTTGAAAGGCGTTCTCTAATTTCACGGATTTTCAGCGCGCCGATTTTATAGCTCAATGCTTGTGCTGGAATGGCCATGTATCGTTCGATTTCGGCGGTGGCCCCTTGTTCGCTGATGGGTTCGTTGGCCATCATGTAGGCGATAGCCTCTTCGCGGCTCATGTTTTTGGAATGCATGCCAGCGTCAACGACTAAACGAATAGCTCGGTGAATTTCATCGCCCAAAGCGCCCATGTATTGATAGGGATCTGTATAGAGGCCTAATTCTTTGCCTAAACTTTCGGTATAGAGGGCCCAGCCTTCTGCATAGGCGGAATTTCCACCGAATCGACGGAATTTAGGTAGGCTTTTGTTTTCTTGTTGGATGCTAATTTGGTAATGATGGCCCGGAATGGCTTCGTGTAGGAAAAGACTTTCCATGCCGCTGGTGACATTGAATTTTGTGGCATCCAAAATGGGCACATAAAAAATGCCGGGCCGATTACTTTCTTCGGAACCTTGGAAATATTCAGCGGAAGCGGAGGCGGCGCGGAAGGCTTCGGTTTGACGAATTTCAAAAGGGGTTCTTGGAACCTTGCCAAACATTTTTTTCAAGGAGGGCTCCATTTTCTTGTGAATGGTGTGGAATGCGGCGAGTACTTCGGCTGGCGTTTTGTACGGATAAAACGATGGATCCGTTTTCATATGTTCGAAAAATGCGGGCAGGTCGCCTTTGAAACCTACTTTATTTTTCGTGTTTTCCATTTCGGTGCGGATTCGTTTTACTTCGGCCAAACCGGTTTCGTAGATTTCTTGAGCCGGTTTCCGGGTGGTGGTCATGGCTTCGATGAGGTATTCGTAATAGGCTGCGCCGTTCGGAATGGCGCCGATGCCTGAGCTTTTTCGGCCTTTTAGCAGGTATTCATTTTTTATGAACGTGGACAGACGAGCGTAGGCAGGAAGGATTTCTTCTTGGATTTTTTTTGTGTATTCGGCGGTGAATTGGGCTTTATCGCTTGCTGAGAAGTCTTTTGGGAATTGCTTCAAAGGGCCATAAAAGGTGCTTTCTTTGATGTCTTTGACTTGGAAAGCGTCTAATTGTGGAATGATTTTTTGAATCAAGGCGCTCGGTAGGACGTAATTGGCGGCGATGCCTTTTCGGAAATAGACGATGGAGCTGTCTAGGTATTGTGCGCCGATGGTCATTCGTTTGGCCCAATTTTCATAATCTTTTTTGGTCGCAAAAGGCTGGATGACAGAACCGCTGCCTAATTGCGCAAAGGTTAAATGGAATCCATAAAATTGGTTCAAAGGAATTAGGTTATCGGGAAAGCTGAGGCCTTTTTGGCTTAATTCGAGATCGCGTTTTAGGATGTCGTAGGAAATCTGATCGTTCTCGTCGAGGTTGTCACGCGATATGGATTCTAGGGATTTTTGGGTGTTATCGAGGAGGGATTTGATTTTAACTCGGTGGCCGTCGGTGAAATCGATGCTGAGTTGATCATTAAATCGGTTGTCGCCGTTCGAGGTGGCTGACACGGGATTTAATTTGAGTTGTTCCTCGTAATAGGTATCGATGACTTTGGCCAAATCGGCCTTTTGATCTTTTTTTTGGCATCCCATGGAAAGGAGGATGCTGGCAATGAAGAGTATTTTTTTCATGTTGATGTTTGTTTGCTGGCAATTTACATTTTTTTGTAGAGACACAAAAATTGTGTCTGAATGGTATTTTTTCTATTTTTAAGCAGCATTTACAGGGTGCCTACCTAAGAAAAATAAATATATGTCAGAAATTGGAGCTGAGCGTGCGCGATTAAAACTACGAAACGACAATAAGGGTTGGAAAAAGTGGGGTCCTTATCTGACTGAGCGTCAATGGGGTACGGTTCGTGAGGATTATTCTTCGCATGGAAATGCTTGGGGATCGACGACGCATGACATGGCGCGTTCCAAGGCTTATCGGTGGGGGGAGGAAGGAATCGGGGGGATTTCGGATAATAAGCAGCATATATGCTTTGCTTTTTCATTTTGGAATCATCGGGATCATATTTTAAAAGAGCGATTTTTTGGATTGACGGGGGCGGAATCGAATCATGGCGAGGACGTGAAGGAATTGTATTATTATTTGGATTCTACGCCAACGCATTCCTATCAAAAAATGCTTTATAAGTATCCGCATGCGACTTTTCCGTATGAAAAATTGATTGAGGAGAGTCGGAAGCGGTCGCGTTTAGAGCCTGAATATGAATTGTTGGACACAGGGGTTTTTGATCGGGATGAGTATTTTGATATCACGATGGAATATGCCAAAGGGGATGAGCAGGATATTTTGATTCAGGTGACGGTGGAGAATCGCGGGAAAGTCGCGGCGCCGATCACGGTATTGCCTACGATTTGGTACCGAAATACGTGGTGTTGGGGTTATGAGAATTATAAATACAAGCCCTTATTGACGGGTGTGGGACATTCTTTTATTGAGGTAGATCATCGGTCGGTGGGGCGATTTAAATTATATGCGGAGGATGCGGATGAGTTTTTGTTTTGTGACAATGAAACGAATTTTGAGCGTTTGCATCAATCGCCGAATTTATCTCATTTTACCAAAGATGGGATAAATGACTATGTGGTCAATAAAAACAAGCATGCTGTAAATCCGAATCATATAGGGACGAAAGCGGCGGCCAAATATACGGCTAAGATTCCGCCGGGAGGGAAAAAGGTGTTTCGTTTGCGTTTGGTGGATCATACGATTAGTCAGCCATTTGTGGATTTTGATGAGGTGTTTGCTTTGCGTCTTCGGGAGGCGGATGGATTTTATGCGGAAATGCAGGAGGGGATTGAGGATCCGGGATTATTGTCTTTGCAGCGGCAATCGTATGCGGGGATGTTGTGGACGAAGCAGTGGTATTATTACAATGTTTTTGAGTGGATTAAAGGGGATCCGGCGATGCCCAGGCCGGATGCGAATCGGAAGTTTGGGCGGAATAGTACGTGGCGACATATGTATTCGGCGAATATTTTGTCGATGCCGGATAAGTGGGAATATCCTTGGTTTGCGGCTTGGGATTTGGCGTTTCATACCTTGCCTTTGGCGCGTTTGGATCCTGATTTTGCGAAGCGTCAATTGGCCGTTATTCTTCGGGAATATTACATGCACCCGAATGGGCAGATTCCGGCCTATGAGTGGTCATTTTCGGATGTGAATCCGCCGGTGCATGCGTGGGCGACGTGGAAGGTGTATGAGATAGATAAGCAGATGAATGGGGGAAAGGGTGATGTGATGTTTTTGGAGCGGATATTTCATAAGTTGTTGCTGAACTTTACGTGGTGGGTGAATTTAAAGGATGAGGGTGGGAATAATATTTTTGGTGGAGGATTTTTGGGGATGGATAATATTGGGGTGTTTGATCGGTCGGCGACATTGCCTACGGGCGGACATTTGGAGCAGGCGGATGGAACGGGGTGGATGGCGATGTATTCCTTGAATATGTTGCGGATTGCTTGTGAGATTGCGATTGAGAATCCGGTTTATCAGGATATGGCGTCGAAGTTTTTTGAGCATTTCTTGCACATAGCTGGGGCGATGCAGTCGATTGGGGGGGAGAAGTTGAATTTATGGGATGAGGATGATCAGTTTTATTATGACATGTTGCATAAGGAGGATGGGAGTGCGATGTTGTTGAAGGTGCGGTCGATGGTGGGTTTGATACCTTTGTTTGCGGTGGAGGTGTTGACGACGGATATGTTGGACAAATTGCCGGCTTTTAAGCGTCGGGTGGAGTGGGTATTGAGTAATCGGCCGGATTTGGCGAATTTGGTGTCGCGGTGGTATGAACCGGGGAAGGGGGAGAGTCGATTGTTGTCGATTTTGCGGGGACATCGGATGAAGATGATATTGAAGCGGATGTTTGATGAGCGGGAGTTTTTGTCGGATTATGGGATTCGGTCTTTGTCGAAATACCACAAGGAGAATCCGTACAAATTTGCGTTTGATGGGGGTTCGGTGCAGGTGGATTATACACCGGCGGAGTCGACGGGGGATATGTTTGGGGGGAATTCGAATTGGCGTGGGCCGATTTGGTTTCCGATGAATTATTTGATTTTGGATAGTTTATCGAAGTTTTCGGATTATTATGGAACGGATTATGAGGTGGAATTTCCGACGAATTCGGGTCAAATGATGAACATCAAAGATGCGGCGGCGGGGGTATCGAGGCGATTATTGGCCATGTTTTTACCTGACAAACACGGTAAAATTCCGATGTATGGGGAATATGACAAGATGCAAACGGACCCGAAATTCAAGGAACATCATTTGTTTTTCGAGTATTTTGATGGGGATACGGGCAAGGGGTTGGGGGCGAATCATCAGACGGGGTGGACAGGTTTGATTTCGGAGATTATTCGTCAATTGTATGGGAAACAGGGGTGATTTAGGGCTAAAGGAGTAGGGGTAATTTGATAAGAAATTTTATTTAGGTGAAAATTAAAAGGAAAAAATGACAGCAGATCAAAATTTTGAGGCGTTGGGTTTGGTTTTACCGCCAGCGCCGAAGCCATTAGGGGTTTATAAGCCGGGATTACAGGTGGATCATTTTTATTATGTTTCGGGCCATGGGCCGGTGCAGGTGGATGGTTCATTGATTATTGGTCGGGTCGGGGAAGATATGGATATGGAGGCTGGGAAAATGGCGGCGCAGCAGGTGGGATTGACGATTTTGGCTACTTTAATGGCGCAATTGGGGTCTTTAAATAAGATCAAACGCGTGGTGAAGGTATTGGGGATGGTGAATTGTACCGCGGATTTCGGTCGGCATCCTTATGTGATCAATGGATGTTCGGAATTATTCGCTAAAGTTTGGGGTGAGGAGCATGGCATTGGGGTTCGCAGTGCGGTGGGGATGGGTACTTTGCCTGATAACATTCCGGTGGAAATCGAGGTGATGTTTGAGCTTGCGTAGCCCTACCTTTGTCAATCCTTGCCGGTTTGACAAAGGTAAGTTGGGAAAATAGGTTTGTCAAATCACTAAGTTGATAATTTCATCCTCGCCTTTCCTAGCTTTGTCAAACCGGCAAGGATTGACAAAGCTAAGTCGTGGGGACCACATAGTCAAACCACTAAACTGATATTTTCAACATCGCCTTTAATGCCTTATAAGCCGGCACGCGAATTGATTCTTCCAAATGGATTTCAGGTAATTCATAGTACAAGGCATTGTACAATTTCTCCAAGGTATTCATTTTCATATAGGGACATTCCGAGCAGGCACAGGTGTTTTGCTCGTTCGATGGCGCTGGAATTAAATGTTTTTGCGGTACGGCATGTTTCATCTTATGCAAAATGCCAGCCTCAGTGGCGACGATGAAGGTTGAATGTTCAGAGGTTTCGACAAATTTCAATAAGGCCGTCGTCGAACCCACATAATCTGCCTCCTTCAAAATTACCTCCTTGCATTCTGGGTGTGCGATCAACAAAGCCTCCGGGTATTCCGCCTTTAAAACCGCTAATTTCTCAAGCGAAATATCTATATGTACCATGCAAGCCCCTTCCCACAAAATCAAATCGCGCCTCGTTTTATGCGCCACATAGCGGCCTAGATTCGCATCTGGAGCAAAAATAATTTCTCGATCCGCCGGAATGGATTCCACAATTTGGACGGCATTTGATGAAGTACAAATAATATCCGTCATCGCCTTAATTTCCGCAGAACAATTAATATACGAAACCACCAATGCTTCCGGATGTGCCGCCTTCAAAGCCGCAAATTCCTCCACCGGCACCGAATCCGCCAGCGAACAGCCTGCATTAAAATCAGGTACGACCACTTTTTTGGAAGGATTCAAAATCTTCGCGGTTTCCCCCATGAAATGCACCCCACAAAAAACAATTAAATCCGCTTCCGTTTTTTCCGCCGCCTGAGACAAACCCAAGGAATCGCCCACAAAATCCGCTAATTCCTGAATTTCCCCATCCACATAATAATGCGCTAAAATCACGGCGTTTTTTTCCTTTTTCAAACGCAGAATTTCCGTGATTAATTCAGCCCCTTTGGGCGTCGAGCGGGCGATATAGCCCACTGCATTAGCTTCTTCTTTTAAATTCATATCGCTTTTAAGCTTAAGTCCAAACTTTTTACTTGATGCGTCAGCGCCCCCACCGAAATAAAATCCACCCCCGTTTCCGCGTAGGCTCGTAAACTTTGTTCCGTAATTCCTCCCGAGGCTTCTGTGATGAACCGCCCGTCGATTTTCCGAATCGCATCGCGGAGGCGTGACGGACTGAAATTATCTAACATAATTCGTTGAACCCCACCAATCGCCATCACTTGCGCTAATTCATCCTCATTTCTTACCTCGATTTCAATCGCCAATGGCTCCGCCAACAAGGCATTGTACGCAAAAGCCTTCTGCAAAGCAGCCTCAATTCCTCCCGCAAAATCCGCATGATTATCTTTAATCAAGATCATATCAAATAGAGCATAGCGGTGATTTTCCGCCCCTCCGATCTTACAAGCCCATTTTTCCGCCAATCGAAAATTAGGCGTGGTCTTTCGTGTATCCAATAAGTTGGCACGCGTTCCGTCTAATATTTTAACCAAAGAACGTGTATAGGTCGCAATCCCAGACATCCTTTGCATACAATTCAAGACCAAACGTTCTGCTTTTAAGATCGATTGGGCTAATCCCCGCACTTCCAACACCACTTGGCCCGGTTCGATCCAGGCGCCATCGTGAAGGAAAACTTGGACGTCTAGGGCTGCATCAACTTCCTTGAAAATCGCCAATGCCAATTCCACCCCGGCCAATACCCCTCGATCTTTCACCAACAAAGCCGCACCCCCCACCGCATCCGAAGGAACAGTGGCTAAGGAAGTATGATCTCCTGAACCCACATCCTCTCGCAATGCCTCCTGAATAAAATGCCGAATGTTTGTTTCCGATAAATATGCGTACATGTTACCTAATTAACGATCCCAAATTTACGAATTAAAATCTTAGCCCGCGAAGAAATTGATTTCTAAAAAAAATATCCTATTTTTGCCTCTTATCATGCAAAACAAAGTCAAGATATTTCATTTAATCCTGTTCATCCCCGTGCTTTTTTGGCTCGTGGCAAAGCCGATTACCTTATTTTCGGCCGAAAAATCAGCGATTAAGACCGAAAAGAAAGGCAGCCCTGCAAAAGCAACGGTTTATGCGGAGCAACATATTTATCAAGTTAGTTCCACCTCACAGGTTGATTTTCCTACTGATTTTGTCTTCAATTCCCTTCCAACGATCTCGCTGGAACAACTGCAGAAATCCAATAAATTGCCCACTATCATTCATAGAACGCAATTTATGCGAATTTTATTGACTCAATTTATCGCCACACTGGCTCCCTGATGCGAGGTATCTCCTCCATTTTTATTTTCTAATTTTCAATTTTTAATTTCAGATCATGCGTTACAAAAGTGCCATTATTTGGCTGTCTACGATTATTTCAGCCTTATGTATTTTCTTCCTTTCCTTTACTTGGAAAGCCGACAAATTAAGAGATCAAGCCCAAGCTTATGCCACAAGCAAAGACGGGAAATATGATCCAGCGAAACGTTTACATTACATTGATTCTCTTTGGAAACAACCCGTGTATTTAGGATATACGTTTCAAGAGGTAACTCAATATGCCTTGCACAAAGGTTTGGACTTAGAAGGTGGTTTACATGCCGTATTGGAGGTTTCTCCAATCGAGATTTTGCGTGCTCTTTCTGGAAAAAGTAATGACCCTAATTTTGAAAAAGCGTTGGTGCAAGCGAGTGCTAAATTAGCGAGTTCGAATAAGCCGTTCAACGAGTTATTCTATGATGAATTTGCTGCGGTAGCTCCCAATCAAACTTTAGCCTCCGTTTTTGCGAACTCGGTGAACCGTGGGAAAATCAGTTCTACGTCGTCTGATTCTCAGGTCAAAAAAGTAATTGACGCGGAGATTGATGGGGCTGTGGATCGGGTTTACAAGATTATTCAAGCACGTATAGATAAGTTTGGAGTAGCGAATCCGAATATCCAACGTCTTCCGGGTTCTAATCGAATCCAAGTGGAATTACCAGGCGTAGATAATCCAGAGCGCGCGCGTAAATTATTGTCGGGTGCGGCGAAATTGGAGTTTATCGAGTGTTTTGAATTAAATGAATATGGCACGGGCTTAAATGCATTGGGTGCTTTGTTAGATCAAGAAGCGAAGGCGCCAGCGGTGGCGGCTACGGCATTGGCTCCGGCGGCGAAGGATACGGCGACGAATTCGTTGGCATCTCAATTAGCAAAACCAGCGGCAAAAGATTCAGGGAAAGCGAAGGCAGATACGTCGGCAGGTTCGGCTTTGACTAAATTATTTTTGCCATTAGGAAATGGGATTGGGGTGTATCGGAAAGATACGGCGCGGGTGAATAGTTTGTTTCGTCGGGCAGATGTGAAGGCATTTTTCCCAGCGAATTTAACATTTGCTTGGGCTGCGAAAGGAATTCCGGCGACGAATGGGGATGAGATTTTGACGTTGGAGGCTTTGAAGAAGGCGGAAGGTCAATCG
Organism: uncultured Cytophagaceae bacterium; assembly: GCA_903907745.1. Lineage (GTDB taxonomy): Bacteria > Bacteroidota > Bacteroidia > Cytophagales > Spirosomataceae > Aquirufa. Next base: position 34,742 of record CAIVPF010000063.1, read on the forward strand.
GCTCCTTTAGAAGGAGATGTGATTACGGATGCGGCGCAGGATTTTGATCAAGCGGGTCGTGCGGAAGTAACGATGGCGATGAATGGAACGGGTGCTCGTATTTGGAAAAACTTGACGGGTGCGAATGTGGGTCGTCGGATTGCGATTGTTTTAGATGGTTATGTGTATTCAGCGCCAGTAATTAATGGTGAAATTGGAGGAGGTCGTTCGTCGATTTCAGGAAGTTTCACGGTGGAAGAGGCGAAAGATTTAGCGAATGTGTTGAAGGCAGGTAAATTACCTGCGCCGACGCGTATAGTGGAGGATGCTTTCATTGGGCCATCCTTAGGAGCGGAGTCGATTAATCAAGGCTATATGTCCATGTTATTTGGATTGTTATTGGTGATTGTGTTTATGGTGGGTTATTATGGCACACCGGGTTGGATGGCGAATTTGGCCTTGTTCTTCAACTTATTCTTTATCGCGGGTGTCTTAGTTCAAATCCAAGCGGCCTTGACCTTGCCGGGTATTGCGGGTATTGTGTTGACATTGGGTATGGCGGTGGATGCGAACGTATTGATTAATGAGCGTATTCGGGAGGAATTGCATAAAGGGAAAGGATTGTTGGAAGCGATTCAATTAGGTTATGAGAAGGCCTTAAGTGCGATTTTGGATGGTAACATTACGACGATTTTGGTGGGTGTTATTTTGATTATTTTCGGTTCTGGATCGGTGAAAGGATTTGGGGTGACTTTGTGTATTGGTTTGGTGACGTCGGTATTTACGGCGGTGTACATTTCGCATATTTTGATTGATTGGATGGCGAAACGTGCGATTAAGGCGGGTAAGGAGAAGGAGATGACATTTGAGACATTCATTTCACGTGATTTGTTCAAAGGCATGAATTTCGATTTCATTGGAAAACGTAAATATTCATATGTATTTTCATGGGCCTTGATTTTAATTGGTGCTGCGGTTTTGTTTATGCAGGGAGGATTTAATTTGGGGGTAGACTTCAAAGGAGGTCGTTCGTATGTGGTGGAATTTGCTCAACCGGTAGAAGCTGGAAAAGTGAAAGAAGCTTTATCTGACGATTTCAAAGGCAAAGGTGTGGAGGTGAAAACGTTTAATGGCGCGAGCAAATTAAAAGTAACGACTGCCTATTTAGTGGAGGATGAGTCGATGACGGCTAATGCGACTGTTCGTGGGGCATTAGAAAATGGCTTGAAGGAATTTGCGGGTAATTCGCCTACGATTGTTTCTGAATCCAAAGTAGGAGCTACGGTGGCGGATGATATTTTGATGCAATCGTATTTGTCGATTTTCTATGCTTTGATAGCGATCTTTATTTATATTTTGATTCGCTTCCGTAAGTGGCAGTATTCGTTGGGAGGAATTGTGGCCTTGTTGCATGATACCTTGGTTGTGATGGGTATGGTCGGTATTGCTCGTTTATTTGGTTTTGAGTTAGAGGTAGACCAAGTATTTATTGCGGCGATTTTGACGGTGATTGGATATTCGATTAATGATACGGTGGTTGTATTTGACCGTATTCGTGAGGAAATCGGGGTGAATCCGGATTTGGGCAATAAGGAATTGATGATTAAGACGATTAATGAATCGATTAATCATACGATGTCGAGAACGGTGATGACGGCGACTACTGTATTTTTGGTGGTGACGGTGTTATTGTTTTTTGGAGGAGATGTATTGCGAGGATTCTCGTTTGCGATGTTTGTTGGGGTTGTATTTGGTGCATATTCTTCTATTTTTGTAGCGGCGCCTATTGTGATTGACTTTGCTTCGAAACCTAAAACAAAGAAATAAGGTCGATGCCGGTGGTCATAAAAGGTCGCCGGCATTTATATTTCATCTTAAACTTTATAAACTATGAACAACAGTATTTGGAGAAAAAAACCGATGCATATGTTTGAGCAGGACATGCAAAAAAGTGAGCTCAAGCGTGTATTAGGTAAATGGAGTTTGACGGCGATTGGGATCGGCGCGATTATTGGTGGGGGTGTATTTGTGTTAACGGGAACGGCGGCGCATTTTCATGCGGGTCCTGCTTTGGCGCTTTCCTTTATTATTGCGGGTATAGGCTGTATTTTTGCGGCATTGTGTTATGCGGAATTTGCGGCGATGTTGCCGGTGGAGGGAAGTGCGTATGCGTATGCTTATGGAACGGTGGGTGAATTATTTGCTTGGATTATTGGTTGGGGTTTGATTTTGGAATATGCGATGGGAGCGATGACGGTGGCGGTGAGTTGGTCTGGTTATTTTAATAAGTTGCTGCATTTATTTGGGGTGCATTTGCCGGCTACGTTGACGAATGACCCGATTTCGGCGGGGGCTTTGTTGAATAATAGTGAGGGTCCGGTGATGTCGGTGAATTTGCCGGCATTGGTGATTGTGTGGTTTGTGACGTGGATATTGGTGAAGGGGATTAAAGAGGCGGCGAGTGCGAATAATTTGATTGTGGTATTAAAAGTGGCGGTGATTTTATTTGTGATTATTATGGGTGCTTTTTACATCGATGTGGCGAATTGGACTCCATTTATTCCGGAGGAGACCTTGGTGAAGCATGAGAATGGGGATATGCTTCCGGCTTATGGTTGGGGTGGTATTATTTCGGGGGCATCGGCGATTTTCTTTGCGTATATTGGATTTGATGCGGTTTCGACCCAGGCGGGAGAGGCGATTAATCCGAAGAAAGATATGCCCTTTGCGATTATTGCATCGTTGTTGATTTGTACGGTATTGTACATTGCGGTTTCCTTGGTATTGACGGGGATGATTAATTACAAAGATATTACGGGGGATGCGTTGAAGGCGCCGGTGGCGTTTGCATTTGATCATGTGGGCCAGCCTTGGGCGGTATTTGTGATAACGGCGGCGGCGACGGCAGGGTTGTTGTCGGTGATGTTAGTGATGATGTTAGGTCAAACGCGTGTCTTTTTGGGTATGGCGAAGGATGGTTTATTGCCAAAATTCTTTGCAGAGGTGCATCCTAAGTTTAAGACGCCGTGGAAGTCGACGATATTAGTGGGCGCTGTGGTTTCTGTGGTGGCTGGATTTACGCCGATTTCATTGTTGGGTGATATGACTAGTTTTGGAACTTTATTTGCTTTTACGATGGTATGTTTGGCGGTTTGGATTTTACGTTTTCGTGATCCGAATCGGGATCGTCCGTTTAAGGTGAGTGGTTTGAATATTGTGGCGCCGTTGGGAATTTTGGTGAATACCTTTTTGATTTTGAATTTGGGTCGTACGGCACAAATTTTCGCGATGCTTTGGTTGTTTTTCGGCTTGTTTGTTTACTTCCTTTATGGAAGGCCGAAGTCTCATTTAAATACGAGAGAGTAATTGGAAAAGCCCCCGAGATCGGGGGCTTTTTTTATGGGGTGGAATTTTTGGCAATCCTGGGTGGTGGAATTTTTGGCAATCCTGGGTGGTGGAATTTTTGGTAATCCTAGGTGGTGGAATCTTTGGCAATCCCTTGGTGGTGGAATCTTTGGCAATCCTTCACATTTTATTTGGATTCGCCTTTCACTTGCGAGGTTTGCCAAAGTTAACCTCAAGAATTCCAAGCTCAGGGAGAACCTTTGTCAAACCTTGATACTTTCGTGTATTTAAACCTCACTGGCTGAGGATTGACAAAGTTTACCCCTTTGGCAATCCGTGGCGGTCTTTGGCAATCCGTGGCGGTCTTTGGCAATCCGTGGCGGAATCTTTGGCAATCCTGGGGTGGTGGAATCTTTGGCAATCCTTCACACTTTATTTGGATTCACCTTTCACTTGCGAGGTTTGCCAAAGTTAACCTCAATAACTCCAAGCTCAGGGAGAACCTTTGTCAAACCTTGATACTTTCGTGTATTTAAACCTCACTGGCTGAGGTTTGCCAAAGGGTTTGGTTTGCCAAAGGTCTAGTTTACCAAACCTTGCGCATTCTTTTCTCAAGATTTTGGCGTATTTTTGTGGCTTGATTAGATACTATGCAGAAGCTGGAAGCTGAAATTGCCAAACGAAGGACCTTTGGGATTATCTCACACCCGGATGCGGGAAAAACAACCTTGACGGAGAAATTGCTCCTTTTTGGGGGTGCGATTCAAACGGCAGGGGCGGTCAAATCGAATAAAATCAAGAAAGGCGCAACGTCCGATTTCATGGAAATCGAGCGCCAAAGGGGTATTTCCGTAGCGACCTCCGTGATGACCTTTGAATATAACGATGTTAAAATCAATATCTTGGATACGCCGGGTCACAAGGATTTTGCGGAGGATACCTATCGGACCTTGACGGCAGTTGATTCAGTGATTTTGGTTATTGATTGTGTGAAGGGGGTGGAGGAACAGACGGAGCGATTGATGGAGGTGTGCCGAATGCGAAAAACCCCAGTGATTATTTTTATCAATAAGATGGATCGTGAGGGTCGAAATCCCTTTGATTTATTGGATGAATTGGAACAAAAATTAGGCATTTCGGTACGGCCTTTGACCTGGCCGATTAATATGGGTCAAAATTTTAAGGGAGTTTATCATTTGTTGGATCGTTCATTAAATCTATTTTCGGCCAATAAAACGAAGATTGAAAAGAATGTAGTATCTGTAGATATCGCAAGTCCTGAATTGGATGCGCGGGTGGGAGCGCGAGATGCGGCGCAATTGCGGGAGGATGTGGATTTGATCGAAGGGGTTTATGAGCCATTTGATCGGTCGGATTATTTATCGGCAGATTTGGCACCCGTGTTTTTTGGTTCCGCGGTGAATAATTTTGGGATTCAGGAGTTATTGGACACCTTTACAAAAATCGCTCCATCGACACAGGCACGCGCCACGGATATTCGATTGGTTCAGCCGGAGGAAAAAAAATTCACGGGATTTGTGTTTAAGATACATGCGAATTTGGATCCCAAACATCGGGATCGAATTGCATTTTTGCGGATATGTTCGGGGGTGTTTCATCGGAATACGTTTTACCAACATATACGCTTGAAAAAAAATGTCCGTTTTGCGAATCCCTATAATTTTATGGCGCAGGACAAAGAAGTCGTGGAAGAGGGATTCCCAGGTGATGTGATAGGATTATATGATACGGGGACCTTTAAGATTGGGGATACCTTGACGGAGGGTGAGGTGCTGAATTACCAAGGTATTCCGAGTTTTTCACCGGAGATATTTAAGGAATTGATCAATTTAGATCCGATGAAATCGAAGCAATTGGAGAAAGGCATAGATCAATTAACCGATGAAGGGGTGGCTCAATTATTTACCCAACCGCAACTAGGCAATCGGAAAATTGTAGGTACAGTGGGTGATTTGCAATATGAAGTGATTCAATACCGCCTAGAACATGAGTATGGGGCGAAATGTCGGTTTGATGGGATGTCGGTGACGAAAGCCTGTTGGATTACCTCCGAAGATCCTAAAAAGCTTCAAGAATTTGTTCGCTTAAAAGGACAAAACATTGCCCAAGATAAGGATGGTAATTATGTGTTTTTGGCGGAATCCGACTGGATTTTGCGGATGAATCAAACGAATAATCCGGAAATTATATTTCATTTTACCTCGGAGTTCAAATTGGCCTAAGGCCCATTGGCAATCAGGTGGTATCTTTGGCAATCCGGCGGTATCTTTGGCAATCCGGCGGTATTTTGGCAATCCGGCGGTATCTTTGGCAATCCTCTCCAATTCAGTTTGAAGACATATTTTGCTGGCAAGGTTTGCCAAAGTTAATCTCGCGACACTACACTTCCCAACCTTTGTCAAACCTCGCAACGCATCCGTATAAGTGATTTGAAAGGGTAAGGATTGACAAAGTTTACTCCCTTTGGCAATCCGGTGGTATTTTTGGCAATCCGGCGGTATCTTTGGCAATCCTCTCCAATTCAGTTTGAAGACATATTTTGCTGGCAAGGTTTGCCAAAGTTAATCTCGCGACACTACACTTCCCAACCTTTGTCAAACCTCGCAACACATCCGTATAAGTAATTTGAAAGGCTAAGGATTGACAAAGGTATCCTACACCAAATTCAAATCCCTTTGAATCATCTTCACTTTATCCTGCAATTGAGAAAAAGTTACATCAAAATCCCCAGCTGACGCCAAAGCGGCATTGACCGATACATAAAATTTAATCTTTGGCTCCGTGCCCGATGGACGCGCGGAAACTTTGGAACCATCCGCTAAAATCAATTGAATCACGTTCGATGCCTCTATACCCCGACCCACCGGAATAGCGCTCACCGCACCCGTCTCTAAATCGGTCGACGTAAGTCCCTCATAATCCAATACCCGAACCGGTTTCGAACCAGCCACCGAAGCCGGTACATTCGAGCGCAAATTCATCATCATTTGTTTAATCTCCTCCGCCCCAGCCTTTCCTTTTTTAGTCAAGGAGATCAGCCCCTCGTAATAAAAATTATTCTCCATGTACATTTCAGCCAAGAAATCGAACAAGGACAGCCCCTGATCTTTCGCATATGCCGTCAATTCTGCTATCATCGCACAGGATGCCACCGCATCTTTATCCCGCACCGCATCGCCGATCAAATAGCCATACGATTCCTCACCCCCTCCTAAAAATCGCTCTTTGCCCTCTAATTCCCGAATTACCTGCGCAATAAATTTAAACCCCGTCAGTGTATTGTAACAAGGCACCCCTCGTTTAGCACACATTTTGTCAATCAAATCCGTAGTCACAATCGTTTTGGCCACAAATTCATTGCCTTTCAATGGACTCACTCTAAGTAAATAATATATAATCAAACTGGCCATTTGGTTTCCGTTCAATAATTGCCATTCGCCCGTCGGACTCTTCACCGCCGCTCCCACTCGGTCCGCATCAGGATCTGTCGCAATCACCAAATCCGCATCCAATTCCTTCGCCTTGTTCAATGCCAAAGTCATCGCTTCTTTTTCCTCTGGATTGGGATACACAACTGTAGGGAAATTCCCATTCGGTTCCGCTTGTTCCGCCACCACATGTACCGCCTCGAAACCTAATAGCGCCAATGCCTTAGGCACCAAGGTTATTCCCGTGCCATGAATGGGAGAAAACACGATTTTAAGGTCTTTTTGGCGTTTGATGACTTCGGGTTGCCGACAATTCGTACGAATCGTTTTTAAATATGCCTCATCGATCGACTCATCCAACATATGCAATAAGTCAGGATTTCCCTCAAATTTTATATCTGTGATACTTTGAATCGCATTTACCTCCGCCACGATGTTTTTGTCATGCGGCGCTACGACCTGAGATCCATCAGACCAATAGGCCTTGTAGCCATTGTATTCCTTCGGATTGTGTGAAGCCGTAATGACTAAACCGGCTTGGCAACCTAAATGTCGAACCGTAAAGGACAATTGTGGCGTCGGCCGAAGCGCAGGAAATAAATACACTTCAATGCCATTTGCCGTAAAAATATCGGCAGCAATACGAGTGAATTCAGGTGAATTATTACGTGAATCATGCGCGATAGCAACTTTGATGTTTTGGCCCGGAAGACTTTTCAATAAGTAATTGGCAAATCCTTGCGTCGCTGCACCCACCGTGTAACGGTTCATACGATTACACCCCACACCCATTTCGCCACGCATTCCCCCTGTCCCGAATTCCAAAGATTTATAAAATGAATCCGTCAGCGTCGTCTGGTCCCCCTTTTCTAAGAGTCCCTGCAAGATGGATTTTGTTTCTACATCATATGGGCCAGAAAGCCATTGGTCGATGTTTTTTTGAGTAATTGCGTCGAAAGTGGTTAACATTAAATTGAATTTGGTAAATTATAAATTTAAAGAATTTTGTAAAGATAATTTTTAATTGGTTTTTTATCGCGCTCAATAAATGATAAATTTAAGATTCAAATTTTGCATTTTTTGAATTCAAAAAACGAGATTGTTCTAATTAGTCATAAAACGTGTATTAAGAGGAATTTAAATCAAAATGGATAATAATTATTATAAAGATTATTTCGAATTAGAGCGTAATAATTGGTGGTTTTTGGCGCGGAATGAAATTATACTATCGCAGGTTAAGGACTTACATAAAATTAAAGGTGGGCCAATAAAAATCATTAATGTAGGAGTTGCTTCGGGGGCTACGAGTCAAATACTGGAACCTTTTGGTGAAGTTACTTCAATCGAATATGAGCAGGAATGTATTAATTACACGAGAACCAAAATAGATATTGAAATTCAATTAGGTTCCATATTGGATCTAAAATTCGCCGATGAATCTTTCGATTTGGTATGTGCATTCGATGTAATCGAGCATGTAGAAAACGATAAATTAGCGGCCAAGGAACTCATAAGAGTTTGCAAAAAAGGAGGATTTGTGTTTATAACCGTTCCCGCCTTTATGAGTATTTGGAGCCAGCATGATGTAATTAATCATCATGTCAAGCGATATATTTTATCTGAAATACAGGAATTGTTTTCAAAAACGATTCAACAGAAATACGCCTCTTACTTTAATTTTTACCTATCTATTCCCATATTCTTTTTTAGGTATTTTGATCGATTAGTTCCTGGGTTTATCAAAAGGGAAAAAACAAATTCTGATTTTGACGTAGTCTCAAATTCATTTTTGAATAAAATTTTATACAAAATTTTCGTATTTGAAAAATTGTTCATCAAAAGTAAAATCAAGTTTCCTTTTGGGATTTCAATTATTGGTATTTGGCAAAAATAATCAATCCCTCCTATGTTGGGGATGCTTTCAACGTGTCAAAATAACAAGGGGATATTACTTTCTTGATTGCTTATTTCCCTGATTTTAAAGTCCAAGGAAACTGATTTCACCCTCAAATACCTTCATGGCCGGTCCAGTCAAGAAGATATGGGTATATCCATTCGAGGCATTCCCTTCAAAAGAAATTGATAAATGGCCCCCACGGGTTTGGATTTCTATGGGGCTTTGGTGACCTAATTGACTTGCCGCACAAAGCGCCGCTGCCGTAACTCCCGTTCCACATGAAAAGGTCTCATCCTCGACGCCCCTTTCATAGGTACGTACAAAAAGTGCATGATTACCTAAATCTTGCACAAAATTCACATTAGTACCTCCCTGCTCCACGAACGAATCGGAATACCGGATTTCAGCACCCGTGGTCCGAACATCGTAATGATGAACGTCTTGGCAGAAACGAACGAAATGCGGTGAACCCGTATTTGTATATAAGTCTTGTTGAATATGTGTTATTTCAGCCACATCTTGCATTTGCAAGGAGATGACTTCATCGGTAATGATGGCTGTATGTGGGCCGTCTACGGCGATAAAACTAGTTTTTCCTTGAACGATGCCGAGATCAGCTGCAAAACGAACGAGACATCGTCCGCCATTGCCACACATAGTCCCAACTGTTCCATCCGCATTATAATAAACCATGCGAAAATCATAATCATTGGCATGTTGAAGCAGCATCAGTCCATCCGCCCCGATGCCGAAACGCCGATGGCAGAGCTGGGCGATTTGTTTTTGGCCCAACTTAAAAAATTGATTTCGGTCGTCAAAGACAATAAAATCATTACCCGTTCCTTGGTATTTGAAAAACCGCATGCGTATATAAAAAATAATTTAATGCAAATTACAAAAAATGAGGTAAGTAGCGCTCATTAATTATCTTGAGGTGATGTTTTTCATGTCCAGCGATCATCCAACAAAGAGCCCGGACGCTAACGGAATGGCCATTGGCATTGCCCAATTGGTTCGCTTGGGTCGGACTAAAGGACTTAATTAAGCTAATGGTCGCTTGTCGAACATGCTGATATTGAGTCAGAATATCGGAGAAAGTTTGAGATTCGTATTGCGCATGGATCAGGTAATCGTTTTCGTCAAAACCGGGTAAGGCTTGTCGCTCGCCCCTAGAGATGGCCAGGGCACGGTAGGCAAAAATACGTTCGCTGTCGGTGAGATGTCCGATAAGTTGCTGAATACTCCATTTTTTAGCTGCGTAGACAAAATTCTCTTGGCCTTTTGTTAAGTTTTGACAGATATGGAGGAGGCTAGTTTGTTGGGTTTCCAAGAGATCCATCAAATCTTCCTCAGGCCCAAAGTTCAGATATTCAGCGAAATAGGGTGAGTTTGGGTATTCGTAAGCTTCAGGGCTTCTCATATTTTCAATAAATTTTAAACAAAGGTATTGTTTGAAAGCATAATTTAGCTAATTTTGTGCCACCAATTACAGTAGGTCCGGTAGTTCAGTTGGTTAGAATACATGCCTGTCACGCATGGGGTCGCGGGTTCGAGTCCCGTCCGGACCGCCAACAAAAGAAAAGCTTCAAAGAAATTTGAGGCTTTTTTGTTTTACTTCAGGAAATATTGAGCTTAGTTACGATCTCTTGAAAATCATCCTTTATAAACTCCCAGTATTTACCCTTCAAGCAAATAGGATTTAGGTCATTATCTGCGTACTCAAAATTGGTTAAATTTTTTATAATTGTATTTTTATCATGTGAATAGGGGTAGCGTTTTTCATGTAATAATAACATGTGTTGAACGCTGTAGGTGGGAAGTAATTCATGCAAATCCCAAAAGTCTTTTTTTCTTCCTCCTCTTTGAATAACATCCATTTTCATGGCTATGATTTCTTCAATTGAAGCCATCCGTATGGTGTCAATTTCAATATAGGGCTGAAAAAAGGGGTCAGTATAGAATACATCTAATTTGATGGTATATTGTTTTTGTTCGCCTACAAAATAAGCTTTCCCCAAAGCTGCTGGCATTAAGGTGGTCGTAACGTATTTGAATTTCTTTCTTAAAAAATGATCAATTTGATCAAAGTCGATTTTTCCGTAGCTTTCATCACTAAAAAGATCAATATCGATCGATTCTCGGTGACCAATTTGTAAACTTAATGCTGTTCCACCCACTAAGCGAAAAGAATCAAAAACTGGGGTACTCATGACAATGAAAAGGCTTTTATTTAACAACTCATTTATTGTGTTGTAGTATAGCGTTTTCATTTTGTTGCTTTGAATTAAGCGTGTAGGGTGCTCCTACTTTTCGTTTTAAGGCCTCGGTGATGATTGCTGAACCATAAAATTGCTTAATCTCTTTAATCTCAAGCTCATTTCCTCGTTCAAATATGCGTCGAATAACCGCATTTTTTTGCTTATTCCAATCGATTTGACTGATATCTGTATCCCAAAATACTGATTTTCTGATATTGGCTACATCAGGTGTAGAGGGCTTGATTTTTTTCTTTTCTTCCTGAATTTCAAAGTAGGTTTGTAATAATGCCAAAGTGCCTTCCTCTAAATGGAGTTGTTGTTCAATTTTTAATGCTAAAGCGGTATTTAAATTTCGCTTGCCTTTGGTGATGGCATTAAGTGTTTGTGGATGTTCCCCAATTGAAAGGGCAAATGGACGTTTAGAGATCGCTCTTTTTTTTAATTCCCGTTCTAAAATTATCCCAGGATGGATGCCTTTAAATTTTGAAATGAAGGAGTTCATGATTCAAATGTAAACAAAATTGTTTACAAAATGCTATTTTGGGGATAGTGTTTTACACCACTAGTAATCCCATTTCCCGCAATTCCTCCCCAATTCCCCCCTGCCAAAAATTCTTAAAATCACCCAAACCCGTCTGGGGAAATGCCTTTTGGAATTCATCATATGTCCAGGTTTTATTAGGTCCTACCGAAAGGGAGGCCAAAATATCTACAAGCCACATACCCAGCTTCTCCGTCACCACTAATTCTACATCCTCCCGCCCCAAACTCATTTTCAATAAACTTTTCCCCTGCAAGGTTGTACCTAAGGTAGGGGTGGGGCCGAGCCAACAAATTTTGTCATTCGGTTTAGGTAATTTTTCCTGCTTCGTACTCAATATCCGTGCAATATAGTTTTTGGGAATTTGCGTGCGAGGAATTTTGAAATCAAACCAATCCTGCAACGGCATCTCCAAACCAATCCCATGCATGTAATTAAACAAAGATTTCTTCAGCCCCCCACTAAAAAGGGAATGATCCGTCCCAGTCGGATCCGCATGTTCCAAATCATTATTCGCGAATTTTCCCGGTTTCGAGTTCAGGATTTGTATCTGGTAGGCTTCTGGATGTAGGCCCACTGGACTATGCGCCGTCAATGCAAATTGATGCCAAAACCCCGAATGCATGACCCCATTTTCAACCAGCTGTCGGACTACTTCCAAAGAATCTACCGTCTCCTGCGTCGTCTGCGTAGGAAATCCATACATCAAATAGGCATGTACCAAAATCCCCGCTTGCGTAAAATGATCGGCCACCTGAGCCACCTGGGCCACGGTGACACCTTTTTCAATTAATTCCAACAATCGATCTGACGCAACTTCCAAACCTCCCGAAACGGCGATACAGCCCGAGCGAACCAGCAGTTGACACAAATCCTTCGTAAAACTCTTCTCAAATCGGATATTCGTCCACCAAACCACCGTCAAATCCCTACGGATGATTTCCAACGCCACATCCCGCATCAAGGCCGGCGGCGCAGCCTCATCCACAAAATGGAACCCATTATTTCCCGTTTGTTTAATCATCGCATCGATGCGATCGACCAACATGGGTGCCGTCGTGGATTCATAGTTTTTGATATAATCTAAGGAGATATCGCAAAACGTGCATTTGCCCCAATAACACCCATGGGCCAGCGTTAATTTGTTCCAACGCCCATCACTCCACAAACGATGCATCGGATTCGCAATCTCTATAACCGACAAATACTTGTCCAAAGCCAAATCCATGTAATCCGGAATACCCACGTCCTTTTGTTTCACATCGGGATCTTTTGACCCATTTTGGTAAGTTACGATTCCATCGATGCAACAAAAAGTCCGCTTCAAGTTCTTTAAATCCCTGTCTCCTCGTATATGTTCCAATAGGTTTATTAAGGGAGTTTCCCCATCATCCAGCGTGATAAAGTCGACAAATTCAAAAACACGTGGCTCTTGCAAAGAACGTAATTCAGTATTTGCATAACCGCCGCCTAAAGCAATTTGGATGTGAGGATGCTGTTTTTTAATCCACTGCCCACAACGCAATGCACTATATAAATTGCCTGGAAAAGGGGCGGTAATCGCCACCAAATCGGGTTTTTCTTGTTGGATTTTATCCTCCAAAATTTTCACCAATAATTCATCGATGTAGGTTTGTGGTGCTTGAAGGGCCTGATTTAATTCATGGAAACTGGAGGCAGATCTCCCGAGTCGCTCGGCGTATCGACTGAATCCAAAATGAGGGTCAACCGCATCAATGATTAAATCAGAAATGTCCTCTAAGTAGAGCGTAGCCAAATGCCTCGCTTTATCGCGCACACCCATACTGCCAAAGGCCCATTCCAAATCCGTTACTTGTTGAAAACGAGACGCTTCTGGCAGGTAATTTTGTTCCGCAATGACATGCGCGAGTGTTGGATTTTTATCGTGTAAAAAGGAAATGACTGGGTCTATGGTGCGAATATAGGACTGCTTTAATCGTAGCATGCGCGCTCCATTTGTATTTAGTTGTTTGCCAGCACCTTCAATGTGTGCAAATAATTGCTTGAGTCCGTCTTTTGAAAAAAGCTCGAGGATTACTTCTAGGCCTAAGTCAGCCTGGTACGAGCTCAAACCTTGGGTATTTAAAAAACCTTTTAAATAGGCCGTCGCAGGATAGGGCGTATTTAATTGGGTAAAAGGTGGGGTGATGAAAAATACCTTTGGATTCTGTAAGCTCATGTATCAACAAATTGATCTTTTTTTGATCAACCCAATTTAATGGTTGGATCTCCTTACCTTTGCCAAACCGGCAAGGATTGGCAAAGGTAGGGGGACAAAAGGGGAGACGTTATTGATATCCAGCCTTCTTTTTTTCTCTCTTTTCTTCTTTTTTCTCCTTCGGAGTTTTAGCGGGTTCTTTCTTTTCCGCCTTTTTAGAATTCATGCCTTTGGCCATGGTCTTGGGGGTTTAGGGAAACAAGAACGGGAAATTAATGGATAAAATGATATATTTTTTAGGTTAATTTTGAATCCAGCAAAGTGAATGCCTACGCGTTTCGGACTATTGAGGCAAATTTTGTTGCTTGGCAGATCAACGATTATTTTTATCCCCCACTAATTTCAGCAAATAGTCTATTTTTTTGCTCTGTGCTTCTAATTGCTTTTGTTGCTCTTGGATGGCCTTCGTTAATACCGGGATCAAATTAGCATACGTAATTCCTAAAATTTCGCCCTTTTCAAGATTCCCCTCAATCCCTGTAATAACTTCAGGAACAAGCTTATTTACCTCCTGTGCGATAAATCCAACTTGTTTTAGTTCATTACTTATTAACGTGTACTCCACAGGCCTTAGTTGCATCACCGTAGACAAACCGTAATGGGTATCCGTGATATTTTTCTTTATCCGAACATCCGAGGCAGAGGTCCAGCCCACCTGCCCCCCAATTTTATAAACCATACTATTCCCCAACACCACGGTATTACTATTGGTTGCCCGCGCATTATATCCAATCACCGTCGTATTAAATAAATTATTTGACGATACATCCGCGTTAACCCCTATTATGGTATTTCTATTTCCAGTGGTAATCGCATTTCCAGCCCCGGGCCCAATACCAATATTTTCCTCACCCGTCGTATTATTTAACAAAGTATAAAACCCAATACCCGTATTTCGTATCCCACTCTTATTACTTTGCAGCGAAGAATATCCGACGGCCGTATTGTGATACCCATTTGTATTGTAAAAAAGTGAATAAGACCCCAAAGCCGTATTGTAATAACCCTCATTATTATTTGGGAGCGATTGATACCCAAGGGCTGTATTTCCATCACCCAACGTATTATTTAATAGCGATTTATACCCATTGGCAGTATTATATTTTCCTGATTTATTATTCGTAAGCGAATAATAGCCACTCGCGGTGTTCCCTATACCATCGGTATTTTGTTGCAACGAAAACATCCCAATAGCAGTATTTTCATATCCAGTCTCATTAAAAATTAACGAATAACTCCCAAAAGACGTATTTCGATACCCTGTCGTATTCATTTTCAGTGAAGAATATCCAAAAGCTGAGTTGTCGTATCCTGTCGTATTATTTTGCAAAGAAAATGCCCCATGAGCTGAATTTCGAACTCCGGTTGTATTAGATTGTAGCGAATAAGATCCCATCGCCGAATTATAAGAACCAATTAATGTCGGATTCGTCTTTGATGTATTACTTTTTAACGCATTATATCCCAAGGCCGTATTATCCGTACCTGCCAAATTTGATTTCAACGAAGAATAACCAAGCGCCGTATTTCGAACGCCTACATTGCCGCGCATGGATAAATTTCCGATGGAGGTATTGGTCGTATCTCCCCCGCCATTGCCAACGACAATTCCGTTTGCGGTTAACTCATAATTTCCTAAATCAACCGACCTTGTCGCTCCCGTATAAGGTACACCGGCATTTCCACTAACTGAACTAATCGCCGTGGCGACAAAAGAAGTAGTGGCAATTTTGGAAGAATTGTCCAAAGGTGATTGAGTTACAGCCATTGTTCCGGTTGGCAAACTTGGAGTTCCAATGAAACCAGGGGAATCAAGTGCCGCTTTCCCATCCAAGGCCGTTTGCATGGCCAGAGAGATGGGTTTGGCAGCATCGGAGGTATTGTCGACATTGGCGAGCCCAACCATCGATTTGCTTATTCCACTAACCATACCCGTAAAACTTGGTGAATTTTTATCTGCCTTCGCATCCACCGCCGTTTGTAACGCGATTCCTTGAGTCGCTTGGTCTACATATACTTTTACCGCTCGTTGACTCGGATATAAATCGTCACTCGTTCCCAAGCCTACGGACGTCGATTTGTTGGCTACATTTTCTTTCAACAAAAGGGCCGGCACCGAAGGCGAAGTGGCAGTGCCTGCTAAATCGCCAGCTAATTGAATTTTACCAGGGGCCCAAGTAGTGGCATCGGCGACACCCGTACCCACGGCATTGTAAATCGCATTGTCAACATAGGCCTTAGCCGCCTTTTGACTTGGATACAATTGGTCCGATGGACTAGCACCCCCGAGGTTAATGGCAATGGATTTATTCGAAATTAATTCCACATCACCTGTAAGCGTACCTATTGTTGAATTTGCCGAATTCAATTGCCCTTGCATTTCACTGATTTGCCCGCTTAATGTCGAGGTACTGGCATTCATTTGATTCCGAGTATTCGTTAATAGGCTCTGTTGCTCATTTATTTTTCCTTCCATGGCTACGATAGCGTTCGTGTTGGATACCAATTGGCCCCCTAGGTCCCTGATCGATTGATTAACGATCAAAAATGCCTCATCATTTGCTTTTTTATTTTCCAAAATACGTTGATTCGCCAAACCAATAAGCACCGAATTTGACTCAATATCCGCTCGATTGGATTTAATTTCAGCGGTATGACTTACGATATTGGCTGTATTCGTTTTTATATCAAACGTATTCTTTAAAATGTCAGCTGTATTCGTTTTGATGTCAATCTTCAGCGGATCCAGATCCTTTGGGATTAAGTATCCGGCATCATTGACAAATTGCGATAATTTGGTAGGAGAGTCCCGAACATTTTTATAGTCTACCGCCTCCGCATACAGCGCATAGGGCGTGTAATGCAAGGTCTGTGAACTTACCTGTTTAAAGTTTTTACAGGAATCGAAGCTCACGCTGACGATCAGTTTTTTGACATTCGCATTCCAAACGACACTTTCAAAATTCGAATAAGCAATGGTGCTATTGGAGGCTTGTGGCTGCGTCGGACTTCCTGCACCGATATCGACACTGACTAAGCCAAATTCATCGGTAGTAACTTGTTGGGTTTCTTCATAATCCAGTCCTCCAGAGGAATTTAGGAGGCTAAATCGTAAACAGACATTTCCTTTGTTAAGCGGTTGGGTTTCTATTCGGGCGCCTGGGATATCAATTGCTTTGGGGTCTACAATCACCGCTTGGTAATTTATAGTTTTTTTGCTCGTTTGACCCATGGCGCTTAGGCCAACAAGACCGAACAAGAGGATGAATAATTGCTTATGGATATTCATGGGACGTATTGTTTATAAAAATTAAATGGAATACAAAGACCGAATCATCTGCACCTAGAGGAGGTCAGCAGAACCCAAAAGCACAAGAAAATGGGAAAAGCCTACTTTTTCACAATCGTGGTTGTAGGAGTGTACAATCCACTCGTCAACACGTTGATCAGTCCATCCACAAACGTATGCGTGACCGTAACTTGGTAATTTTTAGCATCGCCAGCCATCCTAACAGGATCAGATACTTTAATGGGTGCTAAACCCGCCACGACATAATGATTTTTTTCAACGACCATCACTCCCGTTTGGGGACCGTTTCCTACCGTGTAGGATAAGGTATAGCAAGAAGCCATACTCAAGCATAAAAAAGAAAACACTGTACAGGTAACGAATTTGTTTTTCATAAGATATAAGGTTAGGCTGCCTACTCTACGATACTTTTTCGGCTTTTTCTGGGTTTTAAATATTTGTTTTATTTAGGTTAGTGAAAAGCTTATTTTTCTACTGATTTTATTTCGCAATGCAACGTAATGAATATCTCATTCTATAATGGTTAGCATTTTGGTATGCTCCTTGACCAGGCCAAAACCTTATTTCTTTAGCGCTAAAAGTATCTTGTCGGTCTGTTGTCCAAAAAACAGTTTTTGAAGAATTTAATGTTGTACTACCATTTTCATAAACACCCGCTTGTGGGATTTTTAGGAATGAACTAAAGGTACCTGAAGCAATATTGGTGGCAGTATTCGTATTTGTTATTAATCCAGCATTTATCATTCCATTTAACTCAGCCGTCCATTCATACGTGTTTGGAACCCTAGTGCCATAAGGGCAGGGATTATTGACCCCTCCGTTCGTATCATTCCAAGGTTGTACATTCCAGGTACTACCTGTTTTCGAATTCCAATTTGCGTCACTTGTCCAAGACTTGTCATTGACATAGTTAAATGAATTTGTAATATAATATGTACTTGGGGTGGTATAGGTAGGCAAAGGCGTTGAGGTTGATGGAGCTGACCTTAAAGCTCCACCATCATTAGATCTGCCCCATTGATATAAATCTCCAAATGAGGCTGCATCGGTTGAACTTGTAGCTACTTGTGTAGCGCCTAAATTTCGATCCATCCATATTCTATTGGTGTAGGGGGAGGTCACGGTGCCATAAGTTGAAAAGCTAGTTGAAGTTCCATAGGCCGTACCTTGGCTATTGGTGGCATAGGCGCGCACATAATACGTGGTACCTTGAGTGAGGTTAATCAAAGAACTTGTATATGTCCCAATGCTTGTACCCCCATCGGTTGTCACATTATCGCTTGTCGTAGGGTTTTGATTGCTGTTACTGTAGCAGATTCCGGAGGTAATTATCGACGAACCTCCCATTGTACTGATCGTACCACTCATCGAAGCACTATATGGACCAATATTTGAAACAGAAGATGTACTAACAGACGGAAATGCAAGAACCGTCTTTTGCATAAACCCAACGGGGATCACTTGGGCATTTGCGCCAAGAGTATAAAAGATCAATAAAAGAGAGATGCGTTTTTTCATGAAATTACTTTAATCTTTTACTAAGCGAACAGACATACCATTGGTTTTTGAATAACTTCCCACGTCAAGGAAACCTGCAGTAACATGCAAAATTCTCCAATAAGCATTTAATGAGTTTATAGGATCGGCATCAGAAGTCCAAAACCACCCACTTGTCCCTTTGGCTTCAAATGAGACACTAGCATTTAAAGCACCGCCTGGTAGTCCTGTAAATCCAGTCGAGTTCGTTCCATAATTTGCCCCCCATTCAGCACTTGTAGACTTTAGTGAACTTGACGAATTACTTGCAAGTGTGGTATATTCTGCCTTAGTAGGGATATGCCAACCAAGTGGTGCCAAACCTCTGGAATCGTTAACAGCATACCAACTATATAGCTTCCCAAATATAGTTCCATTGGCAGCATCCCAATTATAGTAAGTCCATGCTCCAATTCCCGCGTTTTTTGCAGCAATCCATTCGGAAGCATTTGAAGCATAGGTAATTGGGTCTCCATTCCTGTAGGTGGTTACTTCTAAATTTCTATTAGACCAAATTTGAGTTCCAATAGTAACACCATTGGGTCCGGAGGTCCAAAAGCTTATCTCATCGCCATAGCTTATCGCAGACGAATTTTGGGCGTACGCGCGTACATAATATTTGTTCACTTCAGCTAAACCAGTCAAATTACTCGAAAAAACACCTGATCCAGCCCCTTGATTTGTTTTTGTTGTTAACGCGATTGTAGGATTAATCGATGTACTCCAAACAACTCCTTTGGCAGTAATTGATTTTCCACCGTCTGAAGTCACATTTCCACCTGAACTGGCAGAGGTTGACGTAATCGATGTAACCTGGCTTGTGGAAACCAAAAGGGGTACGGCTTTCTGCATAAACCCAACAGGAATCACTTGTGCCAACAAGCAGTTCCCGGTTATTAGCAAGCATAGAATGAGCCAATCTTTCATATTAGAAATTTTGAACAGCCGAGGCAAAATAGGTGGTACCGTCATAAACCAGCGTGATGATATCTGTCTTTCCACTCGTTGCGGTGATCGTTGGCGCTGAACCTCCTGACCATTTCCATGCGGCCGGGAAAGCAACCGTATAGGTTCCCCCCTGAATGATTTCTATGAGATAAGTTCCGGCCACGGCATTGCTTATGGATAGCGTCGTTATATTCGTACCTAAGCTAATTTTAAAAATATTACCGGTCGAAAAATCGATAGAAGTAGATGTCGTTGCTGTCGTTGAAGCTGGCACAGTGGTTACATAATTTTTAGCGGTGATGGCTCCGGTAACACTAGCGATTGGGATGGTTACGGTTCCGGAAAAAGTTGGACCTGCTAATGGGGCGGCTCCCGAAATATCCGCCACGGGAATAGTACTCACTGTGCTTAAGGCAGATGTACCATTTCCTTTGACATAGCCACTCGTCAATGTGCTCGCGCCCGTTCCTCCCGCTGTAACAGGAAGGGTTCCGGTGGTTAAAGCACTGGTGCTCGATGCATATACAGCTCCACCGCTGGTAAAGGTGCTTAGCCCTGTTCCTCCATTAGCAACAGGTAATGTACCTGTTACTCCTGAAGATAAAGGTAATCCAGTTGCATTCGTCAAGGTACCTGATGCAGGTGTTCCTAAGATTGGAGCAGAAAACGTAGCATTGGTTAATGTCTTATTGGTCAAGGTCTCCGTTCCGGTTAGGGTTGCTAAAGTTCCTGTTGTTGGTAAAGTAAGCGAAGTTGTGGCCGTTGAGGTTAAAGTGGTAGCAAAAGCGCCTAAGGTAGTGAAATCACCTGCGATAGAAATATTGCCTCCTAGGGTGATTGTCTTTCCCGTATTGGCCACGCCAGTTCCCCCATATTGTCCTGCTATGACGGTAGCATTCCAGGTACCGGTGCCAATGGTACCCACGGTAGTTAATGAACTTGAACCTGCTAATGGCGAAGCACCAACCGAACTATAATCAATCGTTTTGGCAGCTGAACCATTAAAGGTGGTTCCTGATGCGGCCCCACCACTGCTGGCAAAGGTGATGGCATTCACAACTGAACCAGCACTTCCACTCGTATTTTGGTTTAATGTAGGAATGTCTGCTGCTACCAAAGCCCTGAAACTCGGTGTTCCCGCTGAACCATTAGGTGAGGATAATACATAATTTGCAGTTTGAGAGGTATAAGGGGCAATATAGTCCGTCCCGGCTTGTGCGATTGTTGGCACACCTGTACTCGTTGTATTTTTCAATAATCCAGTTGATAATCCTGCCAACGAAGTTCCATTAATTTTACCCACTAACGTAGCGGATTGTGTTCCCGTTACATCACCTCCTAGATTCCCGGAAAAACTTGTCGCTGAAGTAGCTGTGGACGCATTTCCTGTTACATTCCCAGTTACATTTCCTGTCAAAGGTCCCGAGAATGCGGAAGCAGTAATCGTTCCCGCACTAAAGTTTCCATTGGCATCTCGTGCTACGATGGCGCTTACGGTATTGGCATTGGTTGCTGTAGTTGCCGAATTGCTCACTTTGCCTGCTGTGGAGAGGGTTGCCAATTTAGTATCGGCTATAGCTGCAGTGGATGAAATGTCTGCATTAACAATTTCTCCATTCCCAATTTTTGCACTGGTAATCGAATTGTCTGCCAAATCCACGGTCGTAATTGTCCCATCTGAGATCTTTGCGCTCGTTACTGCATCACCTGCCAAATCCGCGGTCGCAATTGTCCCATCTAAAATCTTTGCGCTCGTTACTGCATCACCTGCCAAATCCGCGGTCGCAATTGTCCCATCTAAGATCTTTGCGCTCGTTACTGCATTCGCGTCTATTTTGCCGGTTGTTACAGCTAAGTCCGCTAATTTCACGGTGCTAATCGCTGCATTCGAAATCACGGGTGAGGAAGCACTGCTGTTGGTTCCACCTAAATCACCCGATAATTGAATTTTACCCGTCGCCGTTGTCGTAGCATCTGGCGCCCCTGCGGCGACACTATTCGTTACGAAAGCGGTTGTGGCGATTTGGGTGGTATTGGTTCCGGTGCTGGCGGTTGGCGCTTCCGGTGTTCCACTTAGAATAGGGCTCGTATCCATGACAAATTTGGTCCCTGAACCAGTTTGAGAGGTTATAGAGGTCGCGTTACCATTACTCGTAATGGGCCCGGTCAAATTCGCATTTGTGGTTACCGTGGCTGCATTACCCGTTACACTTCCCGCGATTGGATTTGTGACTGTTAAATTTGCCAAAGTTCCCACAGTTGTTAGGGATGAACTCAAAACGCTTGCATTCAATGTCGAACCTGTCAATGTCCCCGCGGCGGCCGTTACCGTGATGTCGGTTGAACCGTCAAATGCGGTGCCGTTGATATTTTTGGAAGTAGCTAATACACTAGCTGTGGACGCATTTCCAGTTACGTTTCCTGTAACATTCCCAGTTACATTTCCTGTCAATGCTCCCGAGAATGCGGAAGCAGTAATCGTTCCCGCACTAAAATTTCCATTGGCATCTCGTGCTACGATGGCGCTTAGGGTATTGGCATTGGTGGCCGTAGTTGCCGAATTGCTCACCTTACCTGCGGTGGAGAGGGTTGCCAATTTGGTATCAGCTATCGCCGCTGTCGCTGAAATGTCTGCATTATCAATTTCCCCATTCGCAATTTTTACACTGGTAATCGAATTGTCTGCTAAATCCGCGGTGACAATGGTTCCATCTAAAATCTTTGTGCTCGTTACCGCATCAGCTGCCAAATCCGCGGAGACAATGGTTCCATCTAAAATCTTTGCGCTCGTTACTGCATTCGCGTCTATTTTGCCTGTTGTTACAGCTAAGTCCGCTAATTTCACGGTGCTAATCGCTGCATTCGAAATCACGGGTGAGGAAGCACTACTGCTCGGTCCACCTAAATCTCCGGCTAGTTTAATTTTCCCTAAGGTCAAATCATCCGCATTTGGGGTTCCTCCCGAGGTTACTTGATTATCTACATACGTTTTTATCGCCTTGACAGATGGGTATTTTTCATCTGAAGCCGCATCTGATTGAACATCAATGGATTTATTTGCTATCGATTCTTTTGCCGTTAGTGCATTTATAGTGGCTTGCGAAACAGGTTTGTTTGCATCGCTTGTGTTGTCAACATTTGATAAATCCACCATATTTTTTGAGATCCCAAATACAGTTCCTGTAAATGTGGTAGTACCTGTAAAGGTAGGAGAGGCTTTGGGTGCCTTGAGATCCAAGGCGTTTTGGGCTAAATTGGAAATAGGTTTGTCAGCATCTGAGGTGTTATCTACATTAGCCAAATTAACCATGCTTTTTGAAAGTCCGCCAACGCTTCCTGTAAACGTGGGATTATTAATGGGTGCTTTATCCGTTAAACCAGGCACAGTAGGCGAGGAGGCTGTTCCTCCCAAATCTCCCGTTAATTTTATCTTTCCTGCGGTGCTGCTCGTAGCATCTACAACTTCCGTAGCAATTTTGGAATCCACATAGGCTTTGTTGGCCGCATCCGTAGAACTGGATGGCGCATCGGTAATGAATATTTTTTTACCGGTTGGCACCGTGAGGTTTCCAGTCATAGTACTTCCGGCCAATTGGACATAACGGGCATCCGTGGCAGGTAGGTTGGCCGTCACCTCATTCCAATTCGACCCATCTGAAATAAAGGTTCTTCCATCATTAATGGCGGTGCCATCACCTGAAACCACATAGATATCTCCATTTGTTCCAACATTCGCTGGAAGATTTACCAACGTACCCGTAGACACACTTCCAAAACTTATCGTCACCTCACCCGTAGAATTTGGTAAGGTACCATTTACCTTCCTGATGGCTCCTGTGACATCAGCTACTGGAATACTACTCACGGTAGATAAGGCAGATATGCCATTTCCTTTCACATATCCACTTAAGGAACTGTTTCCAGTTCCGCCATTAACCACGTCTACGATTCCCGTGACATTCGCAGCATTTCCTGAAATGCTACCGCTTACTTTTCCTCCGGATACACTTAAGATTTTATCGCTGGTAATGGCGCCATTGGCTATGTCAATACTAGCAATCGTTCCATCTAAAATTTTGGTACTTGTGATGGCACCCGTGCTGATGCTAGGTGAAGCGGCTGTTCCACTAAGATCACCCGTTAATTTAATTTTCCCCGCTACGGAACTAGTCGCATCCGCGATGGTCGCCGCGCTTACTTGGTTGTCGACATAGGTCTTGACAGCCTTTTGACTTGGATAGAAAATATCGGAACTACTGAATGCACCTAGATCCGTGGATGTCGATTTATTTGATAGGTCTTCCTTTAAAGTCAAAGCTGTGTTAACATCAATTGAATTAGCTTTTAGGGCTAAACCTGGGACCGTTGGCGCCGAAGCCGTTCCCCCTAAATCTCCGGCCAATTGTATTTTACCTTTGGTCGAATGATTCGCATCCACGATCGTGGCGGAGGCTACTTGATTATCCACATAAGTTTTTACCGCTTTTTGGGTGGGATAGGCAATGTCAGAACTATTTAAATCACCCAAGGTTCGCGAGATCGCCTTATTTGTCGCATCTTCTTTGGCAGTTAAAGCCGTTTGTGTAGCTGTGGAAACAGGTTTATTCACATCGCTTGTATTGTCGACATTCCCTAAGTCCACCATAGCTTTTGTAATTCCTCCCACGGTTCCCGTGAAGGTCGGGTTATTCAAAGGCGCTTTTAAGTTCAAAGAATTGCTGACATCCGTTGCATTTGCCTTTAATGCCAAAGAACTTGTTAAATCTGAGCTATTTGCCTTCAGTGCTAGGCCGCTTGTGACATCCGAAGCATTTGCTTTTAATGCCAAAGCCGTGCTGACATCCGCCGAGTTCGCTTTTAAGGCCAAACCCGGTACGGTCGGCGCTGCAGCGCTTCCTGCTAAATCGCCGGCCAACTGAATCTTTCCTTTGGTCGATCCATCCGCATCGGCAATCGTAGCCGAAGCCACTTGCGCATCGACGTAAGCCTTTACGGCTTTTTGACTCGGATAAAGCGCATCACTCGTTCCTAATGAAGTGGTAGTGGATTTATTGGAAGCATCTTCTTTTAAAGCCATGGCATAAGTCACATCGGATGAATTCGCCTTTAATCCTAAGGCGGTAGTGACGTCCGCCGAGTTCGCTTTTAAGGCCAAACCCGGTACGGTCGGCGCATCTGCCGTACCTCCTAGATCACCGGTTAATTTGAGTTTCCCCTTCGTAGCGGAGGAGGCATCTGCCGTGCCAGCGGCGGTTAGTAATTGGACAAATTCCGTAGTTGCAAGTCTGGTAGAATTATCGCTGGCGGATTGTGTGACGCCAACCGTTCCCGCGGGTAAATTAGGCGTTCCCGTAAATATCGGTGAGTTTTTATCTGCCTTCGCTTCCACCGCTGCTTGCAATGCGATACCTTGCGTGGCTTGATCTACATAGACTTTGACTGCGTTTTGTGTTGGGTACAATTCATTGCTGGTTCCCAAAGTCGTGGAAGTGGATTTGTTCGATATACTTTCTTTAATGGCAAGGCCTGGTACGGTTGGGGAAGAGGCCGTTCCAGCTAAATCTCCGGCTAATTTTAATTTACCTGCTGCCAATGTCGTCGCATCCGGTACTCCTGAACCCACTGCCTCGTAAATCGCATTGTCAACATAGGCCTTCGCGGCTTTTTGACTTGGATATAATCGGTCGGAAGGGTTCGCGCCTCCTAAATTGGAGGCGGTAGATTTATTGGCCAAAACTTCCGCATCACTGGTCAAACTGGAGACGGTTGATACGGTGGAATTCACTTGATTTTGTAAACCACTGATTTGATAACTGAAATTCGAGTTTGTGGTGTTAATTTGGTTTCGGTTATCATTAATCTGATTTTGTTGGTCAGATAATTTTCCTTCCATGGAGCTAATCGAATTTGTATTCGAAAGAACTTTTGTTCCTAAGCCTGTGATGCTTTGGTTGACTATCAAAAAGGAATCGTCACTCGATTTTTTATTCACTGCGATTGTCTGATTTGCGGAGGCGATTTGACTTGTATTCGATTTAATATCTGCCTTGATGGGATCTAAATCTTTAGGAATCAAATATCCGGCGTCATTGGAAAATTGCGATAATTTCGTCGGAGCATCTTTGACATTTTTATAATCGACGGCCTCAGCATAAAGTGCGTAGGGGCTATAATTCAGTGCTTGGGTGCTGACTTGTTTGAAGGTATTACACCCGTCATAACTCACCGCCACTTTCATGCTTTTTACATTCGCATCCCAGACAATGCTCTCGAAATTCTTGTAGGTCCCTGCATTATAGGTACCTGTTCCAACAGAAATACTGACGAGGCCATATTCGTCGGTGGTCGTTTGCTGGGTTTCTTCATAATCCACATTTCCTTGCTGATTCACAAAACTGAATTTTAGACAAACTTTGCCCTTTGACAATGGCTGCCCACTTATGCTAGCGCCTGGAATATCGATCGATTTGGGATCCAAAATCACGGCTTGGTAATTCAAGGATTTCTTGTTGCTTTGCCCCAAAATGCCCGTTAATGTAATCAAGCTTATAAAAAGGGTAAGGAATAGCTGTTTTTTCATGGTAATCATTTCATTGTGAACTAGAATTGTCAATTTGTTTTTGGCATCTATAAAAGGCTGGTACCTATCGATAATATGCCAATTAGTAGTATATGGTGTTTTCTCATGTTATTCATGGATGGTGCCATTTCTTATGGATTTAAGTTTTTAATAAGGGATTTACTTATGGCTTTGCCTCCTTGGAATACGTGTAAGATGTATTTCCCGACTTTAAAGTCTTGGAATTTTTCCAAGTGAATTTCCTTCATCTGTTCGGGGTATTCACCTTGCCAAACAACTTGCCCTTGAATATCATAGACCTGCAGAATCACGGGATTGGCGGTAGGTCGATCAAAGCGCAGAGTCACACGATCCACAAAGGGATTCGGGAATGTCTCATAAGACCAAGGGCTTTCTTCTTGGTATATTGGCAAGAGGCTTGTTCGGGCGATGGCTTGTTGGAGCCCAAAGGGTTGTTTAAACCCTTGTCGAAATATCAGCCCCTGACCTATGGCGGTTCCTGAAATGACGCTGGATTGCCCGAGTACTTGAGACATATAATTCTGGCCACTTGTGACAGTACCTCCCGAGGCGGCGAAGGTGGCCATTTTCAAGTATTGCCCCTGGCCCGCCAGTGAAATCAACAAGAAGAATCCTAAGGTAAATATTCGATGCATAGCGTTGATGTTAATTCAAAAAGCGAATACCGATGGAAAATACACTGGGTGTAAAATTCAAAGTGGAAAGGCCAATGGGATTGGCATTAAGGGTTTGGCTTTGTTGGTACGCCATGAAACCAACTATTTTCCCCGAGAATTGTCGCTCTAATTCTGCTCCAAAGCCAGCCATGAGTTTGACTTGGGAAAACTGAGGGTCATCGGTGAGATCTACGTAGCGGTTAAGCAGCAATTGGTTTCCGTGAACGATTTTATTTACGCTGGCAATTCCTTGAAGATTAATCGAACAGGCGAAGGGCAACTGGATTCGAAGTCCTAATTTACCTTGCAGGCCTATGTAATCAGTTTGATAGCTGAATGCGGTATTCTGAATGTCGCCGACGGCATTTAGTTGGTTAAACTGTATCCCCAAATCGTAATTGATCATGCTTAATAAGCGCGCAATTTTCGGATTTTGGCCCAGGTAAATGGCGAAAGGACTTTGCTCGAGTTTGTATTGCGCGGAGTCGACCAAGCTGGCTTTGTGGTAGGAGAGCTGAAAGGCGAGTCCTGAACCACGTTTGAGTCCTTGGAAGGATTGGCCTTGGTCGTTTTGGTAGTTGAATTGCGTGAGGGCGATACCTTGGTTCAGTTTGAATTGTTGGGCCGAAGCGGGAATTGCCAAAAAAATAGAGAAGAATAAAATCGATATCTCTCTGGTAGGTAGGTTATTGAATGCTAAAAACACGTGATTAGAACTAGGTTATTGGCCTTAGTGAAGTTTAAGGTCGTACAAAAGACTTTATATTTCCTTAAAAGCTAGTCCTAGAAATAATTGAAATTTGTTTGAAAATAATTAAAATTAAACACGTGGATATTTGAACTATAGTTTAATTTAAATCAAAATTATACTTTTGATTTTAGTTCTAAAAATTTATAAACTATGTTATTAACTTCAGTTATCCTCAACCTATTTCTGTGCCTTTTAGTTGTTAATTACCAATGGAAGGATCATAAGGCAATTATCTATTCGATTGCGAGTGTTATTTTATTTAATATTCGGCAGATTACTATTTTATTGCTTAATAGCCAATCCGATCCTGAAATTTTGACTGCCCTTATGTTTCATTTAGATCCTCTTACCTATCTGGTAGGGCCATTTATTTTTTATTATTTCAGAAGTGTTGTCGAGGGAAAGTTCGTGTATGATAAAACTTTGATTTTTTTATGCCTTCCTAGTGTTCTATTGTTTATTAATTTAATTCCTTACCTACAAATTCCGTTTCAGGAAAAAGTTGTTTATGTTTCACGTTTACAGCATCATGTTAAAACGCAAAATTTGTTTTTCATAAACTCTTGGTTATTTCCCCGAAATTTTCATCGAATATTCATACCTATTTCTGTCATTCTTTTTATTCTATATAGTTTTTGGTATGTTCTTCGGTGGAATAAATCGAAATTGGTTAAAATTAAAAGTTTGAAAATCATCCAATCCACGGTGATTATCATGTTAATTACAATTTTACCCATGCTTATTTTTGTCATTATAAATAGCATTCATACGGCTGGAAATTCTGAATTTATTTTTCGTACACTCAATAAAAATAGCACGAAATATTTTTATTATTACTCCTTGTTATTGCCTCTGACTTACTTATTCTTTCCTAGACTGATCTATGGTTTAAATCCAAATGCAACGGTATTAAATCAGGTCAATTCTTTTCTAAAAAATCGTTTTCTAAAGCCTTCTGAAACGGCATTTTCGGAGTCAAAAAACAGCTCGGATTTAGAACTTATTATGGACTATTTGGAAAAGCAAAAGCCCTATTTAAAGAAAGACTTGTCCTTACATGATATTTCAAGGGAATTGAATATTCCTCATTTACGGGTTTCCAGTTGTTTCAATAAACAATTAAAAACTTCTTTTCCGGAGTTTAGGAATCGGTTACGCATCAAGCATGCCATTGAATTGTTTCAAAAAAAGGTGCATTTCCAAATGTCCATTGAGGGGATCGCGACGCTTTGCGGTTTCAAAAATAAATCGAGTTTCTATTCGGCTTTTAAAGCTGAATATGGAACTACGCCGATTGAATGGATCAAAAAAGAGGGCTTATACATCTAAAAATCAGCATATTGATATTTTTCCCAAAAGGGCTAAAATGTCAATTCTCTGCTTTAGCTTTGGCAAACCGGCAAGGATTGCCAAAGCTAGGGAAAGCTAGGGGAATTAATAGAGGTGTTTAATTAGAAAAAATTCGTAATTTTCTTTTAAAACCTTTAGCCTGTGAAAATCATACTCCTTATTTCTTTGATCCTAATTACGAGATCGACCTTTGGCCAAATGCGGCGAACACCTGAGCAAGATAGTTTATTGGCAGAAATGCAACGAAAAACAAATTCGGATCATGCGCAAATGTTGAAACAACTAGCCATCACAAGCCTTCGCCAAGGGGCCAGTGGAAATGCAAGTGCTCCCAATGCGGCCAATTATGATGAATCTAAAGCTGTGCTTTTTCCTGATTTGCCGAAATTGTTAGTTTTGAAAAATGGCAAAAAAGTGACTTCAAAAAAGATTTGGGAGAACCAGCGACGAAAGGAGATATTTGAAGATTTTGATCGAGAAATATATGGTCGCGTTCCTGCGAATACGCCCCAAGTGAATTGGATCGTGGTAGAAACTAAGGATGACAAGGTTGGGAATATGCCGGTTAGTATTCAAAAATTAAAGGGCCGTGTAGATAATTCAATTTTTCCGGCCATCGAAGTTAACATCGATTTAACCTTGACCCTTCCGAAATCAAGCTCTAAAAAAGTTCCAGTAGTACTCGAATTTGGTTTCGTTTTCCCCCTAGGTATGAGACCTCCTGTGGCGTCAACAACGCCAAGCGCCCCACCAGAGCCCACTTGGCAAGAACAGGTTATTGCGCGGGGTTGGGGATTTGCTACGCTTAATCCGACCTCTGTTCAGCCGGATAACGGCGCGGGTTTACGAAAAGGAATTATTGGACTGATGAATAAAGGGGATTTTAGAAAACCTGAGGATTGGGGTTCATTGCGCGCGTGGGCTTGGGGGTCAAGCCGAATTTTGGATTATTTTGAAGGAAGAAAGGAAATCGATTCAAAAAAAGTGGCCCTCATGGGACATTCCCGATATGGAAAGGCTGTGGCTGTGGCATTAGCCTATGATGTTCGTTTTGCTACGGCATTCGTGAGTTCATCGGGGGAGGGTGGATTGAAAATTCATCGGCGAAATTATGGGGAAAAAGTAGAAAATGTCACGGGGGCAGGTGAATACCATTGGATGGCAGGGAATTTTATCAAATATGGCGGGCCTTTACAATGGAGCGATTTACCTGTCGATGCGCATGAATTATTGGCTTTAAGCGCTCCTCGACCTGTTTTTGTCGGATCAGGCAGTACGGGGGATTCTTGGGTGGATCCCAAAGGAATGTTTGAAGCTTGTGTCGCGGCAGATCCTGCCTATCGCTTGTACGGGAAAACGGGGATCGAACAAGTTCCTTTTCCTGCGATTGGAACAGGTATTTTATCAGGACAAATCGCATGGCGCCAGCATGAAAAAGGTCATACGCCGGGGCCTAATTGGCCTTATTTCTTAGATTTTGCAGCTAGAATTTTTAATTAATATGAACATAATGAAAATTTTGAGACATTGCCTTCTATGTCTATTTGTGACATTCCTTTTTTCATATAGGCTCAATGCCCAGGCATGGAAGCCCTTGTTTAATGGGAAGAATTTGGAGGGTTGGAAACATGTAGGCGGAGGGAGTCGATATGTAATAAATGGCTTGTTGGCCAGCAAGGGAGGCATGGGATTATTGTATTGGACCGGGGGCAAAGTGGGGAATTGCCAAATTAAGGTCGTGTACAAAATGCAAAAATTCAATAGCAACGCCGGGATCTTTATTCGAGTACCTGTGGAACCCAAGGAAGAATGGATGCCCGTTTTTTATGGCTATGAGGTACAAATCGACAACCATCCAGAAACATCAAACGAGGACGAATACCACATTAGCGGAACTTTGTATGCCATGACGAAGCCCAAAAGTAAACCCGGGAAACCTGGTCCGCAATGGAATACAATGTTGATTACCTTGGACGGTCCGCGGACATTGGTGTATTTAAATGATTCCTTAGTGACAGATTATCGGGAAGGGGAAGCTACCCCGCCGCGTAAATTCGATTTTGAACCTTATCCAGGCATACGTCCGAATGAGGGGTATTTAGGATTACAGAATCATGGCGACGAAGATGTCGTTTATTTCAAAGAGGTTTCGATTCGGCCTTTGAAAAAATAATGAAAAAGATGGATAGGAAAACATTTCTGGAAAAAGGAAGTTTGGCCACGGCTGGCTTTTTTATATTGCCTCGACATGTACTTGGCGGCAAAGGGTTTGTAGCACCGAGCGATAAATTAGTGATCGCGGCGGTAGGTTGCGGGGGTGAGGGGGATAATGACATTCAGCATTTGGCCAAAACGCCAAATAAAAATTCAGAAATTGGATTCCTATGTGACGTAGACGACCGACCGGCGGCTTCCAAGCGCAAGCAATTTCCCAAGGCGAAATTTTATAAGGACTGGCGGGAGATGTTTGACAAAGAAAGCAAGCATTTTGATGCGGTAACGGTGGCGATTCCGGATCATAATCATGCGATGGTGGGATTGCGCGCGATGCAAATGAAAAAGCATTTGTATTTGCAGAAGCCTTTGACGCATGATATTCACGAGGCTCGGATCATAACGCAGGCGGCAAAAAAATATCAAGTTGTTACGCAAATGGGGGATCAAGGCGCGTCTTGTGAGGGGATGCAAACGATGCGGGAGTGGATGGAAGCGGGTTTGATAGGGGAGGTGACGAAGGTGTATTGTTGGACTGATCGACCTGTTTGGCCGCAGGGGATATCCTGGTCGAAAAAGCCGGCACGAATTCCGAAGGAATTGGATTGGGATTTGTGGTTGGGGACCGCTCAAAAAACGAATTATATTGAGAATTTAGTGCCATTTAATTGGCGGGGTTGGTGGGATTTTGGAACGGGTGCGTTGGGGGATATGGGTTGTCATATTATGGGGCCTCCGTTTAAATTGCTGAAATTGGGCTATCCGCATGAGGTGTCGGGGAGTGCATCTACGACCTATAGTGGGGTATTTAAGGAGTCTGCGTATCCGGAAAGTGGACCGGTGGCGAGTTCTTTGAAATATCGATTTGTCCTGCCGAATGGCAAAGATTTGGATTTGTATTGGATGGATGGGGGTATCACTCCGGAGCGTTTGCAGGAAATAGACCCAAATTTAAATATGAATGATGCGCTGGGGGATTTTCCAGGGGAAAATGATTTTGAGGGGGCGACGCTTTTTGTGGGGAGTAAAGGGGTAATTTCATGCGGTTGGGGCGGTAGTCATCCTCGTTTATTCTCAAAAGAATTACAAGAAGCGGCGAAACTTATTCCTCAAAAATATTCTCGGGTCTCCGGGGGGATGGATGGCCACTGGTGGCAATGGATCGATGCGAGTATTGCGGGCTATGGAAAACAAGAGGTGAGTTCGCCTTTTGAGGGATATGCAGGACCTTTGACGGAAACAGTTTTATTGGGGAATTTATTATTGAGGAGTTTTAATTTGCGTGAAAAAGTGAAACGCATGGACCCGGTTTACGGCCAAATGGAAGGTTTTGCTTATTCTGGCCGATATAAGGCATTGCAATGGGACGGGGCCAATATGCGCGTTACGAATTTTGATGCGGCGAATTCTTTTGTCAAAAGGGAATACCGAAAGGGTTGGGAAGAATTAGTTTTGTGATTTTTTGAATGGAATATCAAGTTTTTTTACTCAAATGTCAGTTCTTCCCGTTAGCTTTGGCAAACCTTCAAGGATTGCCAAAGCTAGGAAAGCTAGGTCAAACCTAGGAAAATGAAACAAGTCCTATTCATCCTATTATTTTTATTTCCATTCATTTCCACCGCCCAAACCAAATTGGTTTTATTGGGCACAGGTACCCCTTTTGCTGACCCAGAAAGATCAGGACCGTCTTTGGCGATCGTTGTAGGTAATCATAGCTATCTCGTGGACGCCGGCCCCGGCCTCGTCAGAAGAGCCGCCGCAGCCTACAATAAAGGCCAGCAAGGCCTCCAAGCCGACCAATTACGCACCCTTTTCCTCACCCATTTACATTCCGACCACACCGCCGGCCTCAGCGATCTCATCTTCACCCCAGCCGTATTAGACCGAAATACCCCACTCCGTGTTTTTGGGCCTAAAGGAACTAAAAAGATGGTTCAGCACACCCAAAAAGCCTTCAAGGAAGACATGGAAATTCGAATCCACGGCCTGGAGTTCGGAAATGCACTCGGATACCAAGTGCAAGTCCACGAAATCACCCCCGGAATCATCTACCAAGACTCCCTCATCCGCGTGAAAGCTTTTCGCGTAAAACATGGCGCCTGGAAAGAAGCCTTTGGCTTTCGCTTTGAAACAGCCGACAAAATCATCGTCGTTTCCGGCGATTGCACCTACAGCGAAGAATTAATCGAACAGGCCAAAGGTGCCGATATCTTGGTGCACGAAGTATATTCCAGCATAGGTTTGAACAAACGAGAACAACGTTGGAAAAATTACCACAGCACTTTTCATACCTCACCTGAACAATTAGGCCTAATCGCTAAACTAGCCCAACCTAAACTCCTCGTCCTAACCCATCAATTGTTTTTTGGGACCCCTCCGGATCAATTACTCAAAGAAGTCCAAAACGCCTATCAGGGAAAGGTCGTCCAAGGAAATGATTTAGATGTTTTTGATTAATTCGCGGGCAATTCATAATCCATCGGCAATAATTCCGCCATCCCCATCTTCCCCATTTCTCCACGCAATTCCAAGCTAAACGGATCCTGTAAATTCCCCATGGTATTAATCACCACCAAGCCTTTGGGGACAAGAATCGTATAGGGATAAGGGGCATCCATAAATACGGGCCGCGACACTCTTTTTTTGGTATAAACCAATTCGATCGCATTGCTGATGTCCAACAAATACAGCTCTGTGTCCTTGATATGTTTGATGTATTGGAAAGGGGCAAAAGGGAAATGCCGATTCGTCGACACATCATAAAAATAACCCCTGCGCCCCGCCGAAAGATCTTGCATCCCCGGCTTTAACATATAGGACTGAAAACCCGCATCCTCCAATCGCCCCTCCATCATCGACTTCAAAAAATGACTCAAGGAACCCATATACGCATCTTGCCTATTTTCATCCCATTG
>CAIVPF010000064.1 GCA_903907745.1 uncultured Cytophagaceae bacterium
ACCCGCTCATTCTGGTGACCTAAATCACCCCGCTTTTTCTCCAACCTCGCGCTAACAATCTTGCTTGTCAGCTAATGGGAGTGCAAAGATGTAGGATTATTTTTTTAAACGCAAATATGTTCCCAAATCTTTTCCTCCAGTTATACCTAATTCGCTGAAAATCAAGCATATCTTTTTAAAGGTTTTTTTTAGAAATCAGAAAATGATCCTCATTTCGCAAAATAATCCTACCTTTGCCCCATAAAAAATCAAGCACTTTGAAAGACTATCACATCATTTACGAAGACAATCACCTCCTAATCGTGAACAAACGAGCAGGAATTCTCGTGCAAGGCGATAGCACCGGCGACCAAACACTCACCGACGTCCTCAAAGACTATATCAAAGAAAAGTACCAAAAACCAGGCGCCGTATTTTTACATCCCGTACATCGCCTCGACCGACCCGTCAGCGGACTCGTCATCTTTGCCCGCACTTCCAAAGCCCTCGAACGCATGAGCGAAATGTTTCGCAAACGCGACATCCAAAAAACATATTGGGCCGTCACACGACGCAAACCCGATCCCACCAAAGGAAAACTAAGCCATTGGCTCCTTAAAAACGAAGCCACAAACACCACCACCGCCTACGATTACCCCGAAGGAAAAGCCCAAAAGGCTGAACTCAACTATAAATTACTCGGCAAAATAAATCTCCACTACCTCATCGAAGTAGAACCGATTACCGGCCGACCTCATCAAATCCGCGTCCAATTAGCCTCCCTCGGCTGCCCCATCCGCGGCGATATCAAATACGGCTACGACCGACCCAACCCCGACGCAAGCATAAACCTCCACGCCAGACGCTTATACTTCATCCACCCCATCAAAAAAACACCCATCATCTGCAAAGCCGCAGTTCCCGAAAATCCCTTCTGGGAAGAATTCCTCGAACTTGACCCCGATGATTTCAAAATGAAAAATCTTGATCACCTCTATGAATAAATGAAAAGAGCCCGGCAAATCACCAGGCTCTTCTTTTTATCTCATTACAACTACACTATATCAGCTCCTCTAAGGTCGTTTTCTCTAACACAGATAAATTAGCATCTCGCCATTTAGCTAATACCGTCCGCAATTTACAAGCCTCCTCATCCGCACAATCATCACATTTGCCATAAAAATGCAAGGACACACATAAAGCCGGGGCAATCGGTCCATCCACAATCCGAATGATCTTCGCAAAAGTCACCTCCGACGGAGGAATCCGTAAATAATAGCCACCCCCCTTTCCCTTTTGACTTTGTAAAATACCATGGTTGCGCAATTCCAATAAAATCGCCTCCAAAAATTTCTTTGGAATATTCTCCGATTCCGCAATGTGTGAAATCAAGAGCGGCCCCTTTTCGTAGGATTGGGCCAAAACTTTAAGCGCTTTTAACGCGTATTTTGCTTTTTTAGAAATCATAGCGTTTGTTGGATTAAAACCAATGCTAACCAAATTTAATAAAATTTCACATATAACCCATTAATCCCCTCGATTAAATAGAACCCCCTAACAAAAAAAAAGGCTGCCCGTTTCCGGACAGCCTTCCTATCTTTTCTTCGATTAAAAACGGAAGTGTGAGAACGCTTTGTTCGCCTCCGCCATTCTGTGCGTATCATCCTTCTTCTTCACAGCAGCTCCCTCCCCTTTTGATGCAGCAATGATCTCGTTCGCTAACCGATCCATCATCGTCTTATCACCACGCTTACGTGCATATAAAATTAACCACTTCATTCCCAATGAAACTTTACGTTCAGCTCGCACTTCTGTTGGTACCTGAAAGTTTGCTCCTCCCACCCGGCGGCTTTTCACCTCAACCGATGGCATCACATTATTCAATGCTTTTTTCCAAGTCTCTAACCCATTTTCTTTGGTACGATCTTCTACTTTATCCAACGCATCATAAAAGATGGTAAATGCCGTAGATTTCTTTCCATCGTACATTAAGTTGTTAACAAACTTAGTTACTAATACATCCTTAAATTTAGGATCTGGTAATACGTAGCGTTTTTTCGGTTTCGCCTTTCTCATAATATTTGTTTTTTAAATTCGACCCAACCTTCTGCCTTTACATGGCATACTGGATCTTTGATCAATAATTATTTCTTTTTACCTTTTGTCGGCGCTGCCACTTGTCCTGGTTTTGGACGCTTCGCACCATACTTCGAACGAGACTGTAAACGACCCGAAACTCCGGCCGTATCCAAGGCTCCACGAATAATGTGATAACGAACACCCGGTAAGTCCTTTACACGACCACCACGAATCAATACGATCGAGTGCTCTTGCAAATTGTGACCCTCACCTGGAATGTAAGCATTCACTTCTTTTTGGTTTGTCAAACGAACACGTGCTACTTTACGCATCGCTGAATTTGGTTTTTTAGGTGTTGTCGTGTACACACGAGTACAAACACCTCTTCTTTGTGGACAAGAATCCAAAGCAGGTGACTTAGATTTCCAAGTCATTTGCTCACGTCCCTTGCGCACTAATTGCTGAATAGTTGGCATTTTAGCGTAATTACCTGTTTAATTATAAATTTCATTTAATCCCAATGCGGACAAGCCACACTAACGGGGGTGCAAAGTTAACAATTCAAAATAGAAATCAAAACAAGAAATCAGAAAATTATTTCAAAAATCCCGTGATTCCCATTTCCAATCCCCTTAATTCCGCCAAACCCCGCAAACGACCGATCGCCGTATACCCTGGATTCGTTTTTTTACCTTCCTGCAAGTCATCCAACATCCGATGACCATGATCCGGTCGAAACGGCAAACGATAATCCTTTCTCCCTTCCGCAATCCGTTTCCGCTGCTCCTGAACCAACCCTTTCATCACCCCAAACATATCCACATCCCCATCCAAATGATCCGCCTCATGAAAATTTCCAAACTCATCCCGACGCGTCGCCCGTAAATGAATAAAGTTAATCCGATGCCCCAAACGAGCCACCATCCCCACCAAATCATTATCTTCCCGAACTCCGTAACTGCCCGTGCAAAAGCAAAGTCCATTCGTCGGGCTATCATAAGCTGCCAACAATTGCTCCGCATCCGACTCCGTACTCACCACCCGCGGCAAGCCCAAAATAGGATAAGGAGGATCATCCGGATGTATCGATAAGTTCACCCCTTCTTCCTCCGCCACCGGCGCAATCTCACGAATAAATTCATATAAATGTGTCCGTAATTCCGCATCTCCCACCTCTTGGTACGTATCCAAGGCCTTTTGAAATGAAACCAAGGTAAAACTCTCCTCACTTCCCGGCAATCCAGCAATCACATTGCGAATCAATTTCTCCCGCTGACTCGGACTCGACTGATCAGCCCATCGCTTAGCCCGATCGATTTGCTCCGACGTATAATGCGCCTCCGCACCCGGCCGTTTCAATAAATACAATTCAAATGCCGCAAACTCCGCCGCATCAAAACGCAATCCCGTACTCCCATCCGGAAAACGAAAATCCAAATCCGTCCGCGTCCAATCTAAAATGGGCATAAAATTATAACAAACCGTATCCAAACCCGCTTTGGCCACATTCCGAATCGATTGCTTATACCGATCAATATACATTCGATAATCTCCCGTCTTCGTTTTGATCGTCTCATGAATCGGGATACTCTCAATCACCGACCAAGTTAATCCCGCCGCCTCAATGATGTTCTTCCGCTCTAAAATTTGATCTAATTCCCAAACCGCCCCATTCGGAACTTGATGCAATGCATTAACGATGCCCGTCGCACCCGCCTGTCTTACATCTGATAATTTCACTGGATCGTTCGGTCCAAACCACCTCCAGGTCTGCTCTAATGCCATAATTTATAGGTTTAATCGTAAAAATGTCCAACAAATATACCCCTAAAAGGCCAATCAAAGCCTTTTTTACTTACAAAAAAAACCTTGCCAGGAGACCAAGCAAGGTTTTTGTAATCAAGCATTTATATACTTACCCAAAAACAGCGTTCTCGGGTCGGCAAAATTAATTGATTTTTAATAAAAGAAAAACAATTCTTAGTTTTGATGCGCAGGTCTTAACAAATCCGTCACCGACTTCACCGGATTAAATGTCTCCAAAGGAACTTCCACAAAAACCGTGTTCCATTTGGCCATCGCCCCATTCCATAGACCCGGTAATTCCTGCGCTTTTAATGCCCGACCATCTTTCGTCTTTTCCGTAATAAAACCCGTCGACATATCCCGAAAGGCCAATAAATCATAGGGTTTCCCCTCCAAATCTTTCGTGGCACAAACCAAATCAACCGGATTAAAATGCGTAGATCCCGTGAAAATTAACTTTTGACCTTCGTGCTGGAGATCCACTTGCGCCGATTCGACCAATTGCAACGTGCTATTTCCCAACGCATCCTGACACCAAAAAGGTCCCCCACCCGGTTCTCCCGTATTTTTTACCACCCCACAAATCCGGGTAGGCCGCGCAAAAATAGCCCGTAAATAAACCGCCTTTTCCTGTTCATTTAAATGATCAAATGCCAAGGCCGGTACAAAACCCAAATAAGCCTTCATAAAGACCGCAGCAGCGGCAATCGTTTCCGGATCATTTGGATGTTGACCCAATAACCCATGCCAGCGCTTTATTTCACCCAAAATCCAAAGTAACAATCCTCCCAACGCCTTTTTATACATAATCGTACTCGGCTTCAAGGCATCCGGCACCACGTTATCGATGTTTTTGATGAAAATAATATCCCCAGAAAGGTCATTTAAATTCTCCAACAATGCCCCGTGCCCCGCCGGACGAAACAACAAACGCCCATCAGACTCCCTAAATAATGAATTATCCGGCTCCACCGCCACCGTATCCGTAGCCGGTTTTTGCTCCGAAAAACTAATTTCAAACGAAATCCCATATTGATTCTCTAAAGGAGGCACAACCTGCGCAACCAATTGCTCAAATCGCCCCCGATGTTCCGGTGAAACCGTAAAATGCAAACGCGCCACCGACCCATCCGAAGCATATTCCGCAGCCTCAACCAAATGCTCCTCCAAAGGCGTGCGCACCTGATCCGCATAGCGATGAAAAGCCAAGAGACCTTTCGGCAAGGTTCCATATTCCAAGCCTGCCGCCGTCAATAAGCCCTTCAGCACCTGCTCGTCACTCGCATCCGCTGGCAATAAAGCCATTAATTCTTGCGCAAAAGCAAATTCTGATAAGCGTTCAAAAAACACAGCGGATTCTTTGTTCGTCTTTCCCTCCGACAAATGCTCAAACAAGGATTTAAACATACGCGTCGCCGCGCCGGATGCCGGCACAAGCTTCACAATCGACAAGCCCGATTTTTGCTGATCAAATGCCTCCTGATAATGAGAAAGTTCATCTGCTGACAATCGAATCACCCCATCTCCAATGGTGGCTGATCGATCCAATTGCATCCAAGGAAAACCTGATTTAAAATAATCAACTTGTTGATAAATTTCCTCGGGCTTTATCCCCCGCTTCTCTAACTGAATTAAATCCCTTTCTGATAGCATATCCTTGATTTAGGGCCTAAAATTATACATTTTTCGATAAAATGGCACGTCTGATGAAGTTTACGGAACGCTTTTTTTTGGTAGCTTTGAATAAGCGATGAATGCACTTCAAGAAATATTGCAAAAATATTGGGGCTACACAGCCTTTAGGCCTCTCCAAGAGGATATTATAAACGCTGTGCTTGCCCATCATGACACCTTGGCTTTATTGCCGACCGGTGGTGGTAAATCGATTTGTTTTCAGGTACCGGCATTGACTAAAGAGGGGATTTGCATCGTTGTTTCCCCTTTAATTGCCCTCATGCAGGACCAAGTGGACCAATTGCAAAAAAGAGGAATCCCGGCGGTGGCGATTTATTCGGGGATGTCGGCCCGACAAATCGACATTCTTCTCGACAATTGCATCTACGGCGAAACTAAATTTCTATATATTTCCCCGGAGCGATTAAAAACAGATCTTTTTTTGGCGCGCGCTAAACAAATGAACATTAACCTCATCGCCGTGGACGAGGCTCATTGCATTTCCCAATGGGGTTACGATTTTAGACCCGCCTATTTAGCGATCAAAGATTTCAAAGACCTATTCCCTTCCGTTACATGTTTGGCTCTAACTGCCTCCGCTACCTTGGAGGTCAAGAAAGATATTTTGGAAAAACTGGAACTAAAAAATCCAAACGTATTTCAGAAAAGTTTTAGTCGGGCGAATCTGTCCTATTCCATTCTTTGGGATGATTTAAAGGAACAAAAACTGGTTCAAATGATTCAGAAAGTAGGCGGATCCTGTATCGTATACGCACGAAACCGTCGGAAAACCCAAGAAATCGCCCAGATTCTTTCTGACCAACAAATTTCTGCGAGTTTTTATCACGCGGGTCTATCCCCAGATATTCGGAAATCAAAACAAAATGACTGGATTCAAAATAAATTCCAATGCATGGTGGCGACCAATGCTTTTGGAATGGGAATCGATAAACCTGATGTCAGGCTTGTGGTGCACATGGACTTGCCAGATTCTTTGGAGGCTTATTACCAAGAAGCAGGGCGTGCGGGCCGGGATGAAAAAAAAGCATTTGCCGTCATCATTGCCCAAGAAAACGACATCCTGGAATTACATAGCCAATGGGAAAAGTCCTTTCCAAATGCGGAAACCATTAAAAAAACCTATCAAGCGCTGAGTAATTATTTACAAATCGCGGAAGGCAGCGGGGAAATGAGCTCCTATGATTTTGATTGGCAGGAGATGTGCCGACGTTTTCAATTGCCTGCCTCCGAAACTTTTTATGCCCTCAAAACGCTCGAAAATGAAGGGCTTCTGCTCATGAGCGAGGCGATGCAAAATCCCTCCAAAATAAAAATTAAAGTGTCGGCCACCGAATTATATGACTTTCAAATTCGGAATGAAAAGTTCGAAAGTATCATCAAATTCCTACTTCGCCAATATGGGGGAAATATGTACACGCAGTTCGTGACCATTTCAGAAGCAAGCATCAGCCAACTATTTAAAGCTCCGCTGGCCGATATCGAACGGACGCTTTTATTGCTCGAAAAATTTGAGATTATTGACTACGAAAAACAGAATGGATTACCGAAATTAACCTTGTTAGGTCCGCGAGCTAACTTGGAAAATTTGCCCATTGAGTGGAATTCCTATTCGGTAAA
Source organism: uncultured Cytophagaceae bacterium (assembly GCA_903907745.1). Lineage (GTDB taxonomy): Bacteria > Bacteroidota > Bacteroidia > Cytophagales > Spirosomataceae > Aquirufa. The sequence continues at coordinate 7,177 of CAIVPF010000064.1, forward strand.
AAAAGAACGCAGCCAGAAAAAAATACGAGCGATGGAATCTTATGTTCGTGAAAAATCAGTTTGTAGGACCGTTAAAATCGTTGCCTATTTCGGAGAAACACTCCATAAAACTTGTGGTATTTGTGATATTTGCATTCAAAAGAAACACGAAAATTCAGGGAAATCATACCCAGAGGGAAACGAGCAAGAACGTAAACTGATCCTCCAATACCTACAAAATGGCCCTATGAAATTACAAGACTTAGTCGATTGCCTCCGTCCACTCTCCAGGACAGAAGCAAGTAAAGTCATTCAATATGGTTTGGAAGCGGGGGAAATCGCTTATACCGCCGTGGATGAAATCGGCTTAGCCTCCTCTTGAAACACAAAATGTAAGGGATTGGGCACCTTCTCCTTCAATAGGGCTAAATCCAGTACCTCCAAGGCATTTTCCACATAATTGAATTTCAAATCCGAAATATAATGTGCTTCGATTTCCTCCACATCCTTGCGATTTTTCGCACACATGATAATTTCTTTGATCCCCGCACGTTTCGCAGCCAAAATCTTTTCCTTAATCCCACCCACAGGCAACACTTTTCCACGCAAGGTAATTTCTCCCGTCATGGCTAATTTTGCTTTCACTTGGCGTTGTGTTAAAGCCGAAGCAATAGCCGTCAACATGGTAATTCCGGCCGAAGGGCCATCCTTTGGCACCGCGCCGGCAGGCACGTGAATATGTAAATTATATTGATCAAAAATCCGATAATCAATGCCAAAGGCATCCGAATGCGCCTTTAAAAAACTCAAGGCCGCCATGGCAGATTCCTTCATCACATCGCCCAATTGGCCCGAAAGCGTCAACACGCCCTTGCCCCGACTCAATAAAGTCTCAATAAATAATATATCTCCTCCCACCGGCGTCCAAGCCAAGCCTGTCACCACACCCGCATATTCATTACTTTCATACGAATCTTTATCGAAAACCTCCTGACCCAACATCCGAACCACATCCGCCGCTTGAATTTTCGCCGGATATTCTTCACCTATCGCGATGGATTTCGTTACTTTTCTAACCACCCGACCAATCTCCTGCTCCAATTTCCGAACCCCAGATTCTCGCGTATAGCCTTCAACGATTTTTTGAATCGCCGCATCTGATAAATTGACCGAAATTTTTTCCAAGCCATGCTCTAATTTTTGTTTAGGTAGCAAATGCTTTTTAGCAATCTGAACCTTTTCTTCCATCGTATAGCCACTCACTTCGATAATCTCCATCCGATCCCGTAAAGCTGGATGAATCGTATCCAAATTATTTGCCGTCGCCACAAACATCACCCGCGACAAATCAAATTCACATTCCAAATAATTGTCCAAGAAACTATTGTTTTGTTCCGGATCTAAAACTTCCAATAGAGCCGACGAAGGATCTCCCCGATGATCCGCTCCCACCTTATCAATCTCATCTAGGATAAATACCGGATTCGATGAACCCGCTTTCTTAATATTTTGAATAATTTTTCCTGGCATCGCGCCAATGTAGGTCTTCCGATGTCCCCGAATTTCCGACTCATCATGCAATCCTCCCAACGCCATCCGCACATATTTCCGACCCAAAGCCTTCGCGATCGAACGACCCAAAGACGTCTTCCCAACCCCCGGAGGGCCATACAAACAAAGAATAGGCGCCTTCATATCCCCCTTCATTTTCAACACCGCCAAATATTCAATAATCCGCTCCTTGACCTTTTGCAATCCAAAATGATCCGCATCCAAGACCTTTTTGGCCTTAATCAAATCAAAATTATCTTTCGTGTATTCTGACCAAGGCAAATCAATGAGTAATTCCACAAAATTCATCAACATCGGGTATTCCGGCGACATCGAATTCGTACGTTGTAACTTCGATAATTCCTTTTGGAAAAAATCATTCACTTCCTTCGACCACTTTTTCTTTAGCCCTTTCGCACGCAAACCGTCTAATTCTTGTTCTGGACTTTCGACACCGAGTTCCTCCTGAAGTACTTTGATTTGTTGGCGTATATAATAATCCCGCTGCTGCTGATCGATATCGCTCGAAGCCTTGCTTTGGATTTCGCGTTTTAACTCTAAATGCTGGATGTCTTTTAACATGTATTCCAACAAATGCGTTGCCTGCTCAATTCCATCCAAGGTCTCCAATAATTCCTGCTTATCCTTTAATTCGGAATTAATATTAGAAGACAAAAAGTGAATCAAAAATGCCGACGATTCAATATTATCCAAGGCAATCTGCGCCTCCCGAGGAATCTCAGGATTCAAATTTAAAATCTTCATGGCTGATTCCTTCAGAGTCGAAATCAATGCCTTATTTTCTTTATTTAATTTTTTAGGGAAATTGTCCTCGATGTATTGCACTTTGGCAATCAAATTCGGCTCTTTTTTCACGTATTCTTGAACCTCAAAACGCTTCCTTCCCTGAACGATAATCGTCGTATTTCCACCTGGCAAAACGAACATTTTCACGATATGTCCGACTGTGCCTATTTTATATAAATCCTCTTCGCTTGGTTCTTCTTTCGAATTTTTCGCCTGAACCAAAACACCTATGGTCCGATCACCTTTGTAGGCCTTTTTAACCAAACGAACTGATTTTTGCCGACTCACGGTAATCGGAATCACCATCCCTGGAAATAACACGATATTCCGAATAGGCAAAATAGGCAGTTGGTCTGACAAAACGCTCATTTTGTCATCCTGACCTAAGCCTTCTGACCCGATGGGAATTAATTCGATGTTCTCGAAATCTGAGATATCCGATAGATTCAAATGCTTAAAAAGATCATTTGGGTTATTCATACACAAATTTTTAAAAAAGAACTCCCCGTTTTTTGAAGAGGTCGACGCTCGTCTGCAATTTTTATGCCACATGACCTTTTGGCAGTCTTTTAATTTAGTTGTTGGACTTCCTTCCCCTTTTGAAAGAGATACGATTTTTTATCTCCTTTCCATACCACATGAACTAAATTGGTTTGATCTGGGAAGTTCTCGACCAATAAACTGTTCTTCAAAAACACACCGCTTAGGGACTGCTGGGTAGGAATTTCCAAATACACCCAAATGACATCTTGCTGAGGTTCCCAGCCTAAAAAGCGATAGGGCGTTTGCATGACTTGGTTGACCATGAATCCAAACTGTTTTTTTACAAATTCTTGAATTAGTTCCTCGGCCCCTTGAGCTTGTTGGAATTGAAATCGCTTTCCTTTGAATTGGCTTAAACCCTGTTCCAGATCATCTTGAAAAAGGCGAATACTGACCTCCCAATTACCTTCTTTTTCATTAAAAACCAATTCCGTGATACAGGTATGGAATGGATGAATCTGCTTCGAGAAACTCGAATGAAAAAGACCCAAGAAAACCAGTATCAGTAGACTTTTCAAGATTAGAAGAAGGCTTTAAAAATATCATTTCCAAAGGTATAGGCCATCAAAGCTAGTAGGATAAGCATACCTACTTGTTGGGCGCGCTCCAGCACCTTATCCGATGCCGGTTTCCCAGTGACCATTTCAAAAATCAAGAAAATCGCATGCCCTCCATCCAAGGCGGGAATCGGCAAAATATTCATGAAGGCCAAAGCCATGGACAACAAACCAGTCAACATCCAAAAACGCGTCCAATCCCACACGCCACCAAACATCTGAGCAATGCCGATCGGGCCACTGAGCGCCTTGGAAGCCGAGACATCGCCGGAAGCAATTTTCTTAAATCCACGAATATTATCCGTAATCACTGAAAAAGCCCGAGAAGTTCCGATGCCCATCGATTCTCCAAGCGTATATTCTTGATGCGAAACTTTAATTAATAGTTCCGGGAAAAAGCCAATTTGTCCCGATTTAGAAACAACCATATCCAAGGTATCCGGACGGTTAGCCCGCATAATCGCCACACGAATCGAACGACCCGCCTCCTTTTGAACGATTTCTTTCATTTCATGATAAAAACGAATAGGCTTTTCATTCACCGCGGTGATTTGATCTCCTACTTTTAATCCAGCCGCAAAGGCAGGCAACATTTCTTCTGATTTTTTACCTAATAACTTATCAAAGGCACTTGGCGGATTAGGTGCTGCCACCTCAGCCACCTTAAAGGCTGCAATAGGCTCTATGAATCCCGCTTTTTTATCACTTAATTTTTCAATGAAATTAGAAGGGATTTTGATTTCAATTTGTTGGTCACCCCGCAAAACTAGGTAGGAAGAATTTTCTCCTAATAACACGTCTGAAGAACGTAAATCCGACAATGAATGATAATCTGCTCCATTGACTTTGATGATTCGGTCGCCTGTTTGTAGGCCGATTTGTTTCGCTAAATCCAAGGCAACGATACCGTTTTTATTCAACTCCTCTTTAGAAATGAAATTATTTCCGTTTGAATAGGTCAAACAAACAAAAATCACCACACCCGTGATAACGTTGACGATGACACCTCCGAGCATGACAATCAGCCGCTGATAGGCGGGTTTCGCTCTAAATTCCCAAGGTTCGGGCTCTTTGGCTAAAGTCGCGGCGTCTTGTGTTTCATCGATCATGCCGGCAATCGACACATAGCCCCCCAAAGGAAACCAGCCTAAGCCATATTCGGTATCACCCACTTTCTTTTTAAACAACGCAAAATTCAATACCGTAGGCACCGGGAATAAAAAATCAAAAAACAGATAAAATTTTTCTACCCGCATCTTAAACCATTTGGCCGTAATAAAATGTCCAAACTCGTGTAATGTTACTAAAATTGACAGTCCTAAAATCAACTGCCCTGCCATAATCAAACCTTCCATATTATCCTTTATTATGTGTTTTTACCCAATTTTGGGCACTAATTCGTGTTAACTGATCTGTTGCAATATAATCCTCTAAGGATGCTTGGGCTAAAAAAGTTCCCTTGACCATCGAATCTTCTACTAAATCGGACATGGCCAAGAATCCGATTTGGTCATTTAAAAATGCCTCCACGGCAACTTCATTGGCCGCATTTAGCATACACGCCATATTTCCGCCTTTTGATAAGGCCTCAAAAGCTAAGCCTAAATTTCGAAACGTGGCGATGTCGGGTTGCTCAAAAGTCAATTGGCTAAAATCTCGAAAATCAAAGCGAGGAAAATCTGAGCTCATCCGATTCGGATACCCTAAGGCGAATTGAATCGGCAACTTCATATCCGGAAGGCCCATTTGCGCTTTCATCGAACCATCTTCAAATTGTACCAAACTATGGATAATCGACTGGGGATGAACAATGACCTCAATCTGATTTTGTTCAAGACCAAACAACCAAGCGGCTTCGATTACCTCAAGGCCTTTATTCATTAAACTCGCCGAATCGATCGTAATCTTCGCCCCCATCGTCCAATTCGGATGTTTCAGGGCCTGCGCTCGGGTTACGGTACTTAATTTTTCCCGATTAAATCCTCGAAAAGGTCCGCCAGAAGCGGTTAAAATAATTTTCTCAATCGGGTTATGCGACTCGCCCATCAGGCATTGAAAAATAGCGGAATGCTCGGAATCAACGGGTAAAATCGACACACCCATTTCCTTGGCCAAAGGCATAATGAAAGCTCCGGCCACAACGAGCGTTTCTTTATTCGCAAGTGCGATAGTCTTTTTTGCCTGAATAGCCTTCACGGTGGGTAATAATCCCGCATAACCAACCAGCGCCGTTAATACCACATCGACCTCCTCGAGCACCACGACCTCCTCCAAACTTTTGGAACCGGCCATCACTTGAATAGGCAAAGCGGACAACGCTTGTTTTACTTGGTCATATTTGGCCTCATCACCGATAACCACATGGCTCGGACGAAATGCTTGAGCCTGGGAAATTAATAAATCTGCATTCGATTGGGCCGTCAAAACGACTACTTCAAATGCATCTGAATGAGCAGAAATAACTTCGAGTGCCTGCGTTCCAATCGAGCCTGTAGACCCTAAAATGGCAATTTTCTTCCTCTCCCCTACCATATCATTGCCTTAACTTGTTGCACAAAAGAAATCCAAACTTGAGGATAGGTAAGTGTAATAAAGACAACGCCAAACAAACCTCCGTACAAATGCGCCGAATGATTGACAAAATCACGACCACGACGTTCCATTTCGATGGAATACCAGGTAAATAAACCCGCGTAAATGATTCCAGGGATTCCCAAGATGCCGAACAAATAAATTTTCTCTGTTGGGAAAAATAAGATCCCCGCAAAAATCGTTGCCGACACCGCTCCCGAAGCTCCCAAGGAATTAAAATGGTGATTATTTTTTTGTTTAAAATAGGTCGGCAAATCCGCGACAATAATTCCTAACAAGTAAAAAACTATGAAAACCCAAGGCCCTAGACCAGGGAAAATGACAGAAAAAATATATTCTAATTGTGTTCCAAAAAAATAAAAAGAAAACAAATTGAAGAACAGGTGCGTGAAATCAGCATGAATAAAACCCGAACTTAAGAATCTCCAATATTCGCCGTATTTAGCGATTCGATAGGGCGACATCAGGAGCGCTGATAGCCAAGAATCCCGTTGCCATGCCGCCATAGAAACAATGGCCGTTACACCCATAATAACCCAACAAATCGAAATAGATTCCCACATAAAAGAAAAATGCTTCTCGACGAAGCCATTAAAATACCCACAAAACTACATTAAACTTCGCGATCAACCAACCCGCGCATGAATTTCAACAAGCCTTCTTTTTTCCCTTCTTCCAAAGGTAATTCATCCATCGCCACAAATGCCTGATCAAAATACTGATTTATTTCCAGCTCGGTTTCTTCCTTAATCCCTAAGGCATTGTAAATCGCCGTTACTGACTGAATTTTTTCTTGTGGATGGTAGCTTTCGGCGGCCAACCAGCCTTGCAATTCCGTTTGAACCTGACCTTCAGCTTGTTCGATGGCGCGAATCAACAAAAAAGTTTTCTTATTCGATAAAATATCACCGCCCGCTTGTTTCCCGAATTTCTCCGGATCCCCATAGACATCTAATAAGTCGTCTTTTAACTGAAATCCCAAACCGATCAATTCCCCAATTTGGTAAAGTGAATCCGAAATTTCCCGAGTCGTTTGTGCTAAAATAGCGCCCATTTCTAAAGAAAGACCTATTAAAACGGAGGTCTTCAGGCGAATCATTTCGACATATTCGGCAATTTGAACCTGAGATCTACTTTCGAAATTCATGTCCATTTGTTGGCCTTCACACACCTCTGCCGCCGTCCGATTAAATCGCTGACATAAATATTGGTACTCCGCCAAACTCAAATTTTCCGTTTTATTTAGGTACTGATAGGCATTGACTAACATCACATCGCCCGATAAAATCGCAATATTATCATTCCACTTTTCATGCACGGTCTGCTTGCCCCTGCGTAAAGGTGCCTTGTCCATAATATCATCGTGCATCAAGGTGAAATTGTGAAAAATCTCAATCCCAAGCGCCGGTGCTACCGCTTTCCGCCAAGAATCTTTGAAGAGCGAATAGGCCAATAAACACAAGACAGGACGAATACGCTTCCCGCCTAATTGCATCAAATACCGTATCGGTTCATACAATTCCACCGGGGTTTTCCCCAGATCCTGTTCCGCAATTTCCGCCTCTAAGGCAGGTAAAAATTCTTGAATCATCGTTTATCTATCTACTTCTCCCATCACCAAGTCCATGGATCCAATGATGGCAATTAAATCAGCCAAATACGCGCCCTTCGCCAAGGCCGGAATCACCGACAAATGATGAAAAGAACAGGCTCTTACTTTCATCCGAGTCGGAATATCTGATTTCCCATCCGAACGAATAAAAAATCCCAATTCCCCCTTTGGATTTTCCGCACGTACATATATATCCATCGCCGCAGGTCGAATTTTTTTAGGTACAAATTCCTGTGGGTTAAAGCTACGGTCTCGTTTGTGATCTGAAGTCAATTGAACCACACATTGTTCAATCAATTTAATCGATTCCAAACATTCCTGCAAACGCACATGGTTTCGATCCCAGCAATCTCCCGTTTTGCCCATTTTCCCCTCACCCACCGGCACCTCAAAATCCAATTTCGGATAGACCGAATAGGCGTCTGCCTTTCGTAAGTCAAAAGCCAAACCCGAAGCCCGCAACACCGGTCCTGTGCAACCATAATTAATAGCCAAATTCAAGGGCAAAACCCCCACATTCGCCGTTCGCTTAATAAAAATGGCATTATCCTCCACCAAGGTCCTCACTTCGGCCAAGGTCTTTTTCACCAAAGGAATAAATTCCGCCACTTTTTCCTCGAATCCAACAGGCAAGTCATAAAACAAACCTCCCACCCACACATAATTATACAGCATGCGGGCGCCCGAAATCCATTCGAGCATGCGTTGGATATGCTCCCGATCGCGCATCAACCATAAAAAGGGCGTGTAGGCCCCAATATCTAAACCATAGGTCCCAATAGCCACAAAATGGGAAGCTAACCGGTTTAATTCGGCCACCAAGACGCGAATATATTCAATCCGTTTAGGTAATTTCCCGGTCAAGCCCATCATCTTTTCCACGGCCATCACATAGGCATGTTCAGAATTCATCGCGGCTATATAATCCAAACGATCCACATAGGGAATGATCTGATTATAGGGCAGGGCCTCTGCATGCTTCTCGAAACAGCGATGCAAATAGCCCAGATGCGGAACCACATCCACTACCCATTCGCCATCTGAAATCACTTCTAAACGTAAAACTCCGTGTGTCGATGGATGCTGAGGGCCTATGGAAATCAACATTTCCTCGGATTTCAATTGATCCAACGCATATTTGTTTGGGTCTGAAAGCGCGAAATTCTCCGGGAAAAATTGATACTGAGTGGATTCCATCAAACAAAAATGCGGAAAACATTGCTTAAAAAAAACTCCAAAAGATCTTTTTCGAAGAATAATCAGGAACTTGGATTTTATTTCAAAGATATTTTAAGCAAAGGCTTTGGTGAAAAAAATATTTCTTCTACCTTTGCATTCCGTTTCGAGAAGAGACGTCAAATGAATTTCAATTATGGCAAAGAAAGGAAATCGCATTCAAGTAATTTTAGAATGCACAGAGCACAAAGAGTCTGGCGTACCGGGAATGTCTCGTTACATTACGACCAAAAATCGTAAAAACACGACGGCGCGTATTGAGTTGAGGAAATACAACCCAGTATTGAAAAAAGTTACGTTACATAAAGAAATTAAATAGGATTAATATCCCAATAACATGGCAAAGAAGGTAGTTGCAACACTAAAGAAAGAAGGAGGCGTAAAGTACGCTAAAATCATTAAAGCTGTAAAAAATCCAACAACAGGCGCTTACACGTTCAAAGAAGAAATCATTCTTCAAGATGAAGTAAATGCTGCATTGAAAAACTAATTTTCAATTCGTTTCGTTTTTTGCGCGTATATGGAAGTCCCTTTTTTCGGAAGGGACTTTTTTTTATCTCACACAATGGCATTATTCGATTTTTTCAAGAAAAAAGCACCCGTCCAAGAGCAGGAGGAGTTAGAAGCGCTTGACAAAGGATTGGAAAAAACCAAGGAGGGTTTACTTTCCAAGGTCGGCCGTGCGGTCTTGGGAAAATCCAAAGTGGACGAAGATGTGCTCGATGAATTAGAAGAAATTCTTTTAAGCTCAGACGTCGGGGTTGCTACCACCTTAAAAATTATCGAACGAATTGAAAAGCGCGTGGAGCGTGAAAAATTTGTTTCAACCGAAGAATTAGATCAGGTTTTGCGCGAGGAAGTTGCGGCTTTATTGGAAGAAAATCAATCCAGCAGCCTTGAAAATGCTTTTGCCGAACCGAAACAAAAACCCTATGTCATCATGGTGGTGGGTGTGAACGGCGTGGGAAAAACCACGACCATTGGCAAATTAGCCTCCCAATTCCATCAAAACGGCCTTAAGGTTGTTTTGGGCGCTGCGGATACCTTTCGCGCGGCAGCGGTGGATCAATTAAAATTATGGGGGGAGCGTGTCGGCATTCCGGTCATCGACCATGGCATGAATACAGATCCAGCGGCGGTGGCTTTTGACACGGTGAAACAAGCTGTGGAAATGAAGGCAGACATCGTTATTATCGATACGGCGGGTCGTTTACACACGAAAGTGAATTTGATGACCGAATTAACCAAGATTAAACGAGTGATTCAAAAATTCATTCCGGAAGCACCACATGAGGTGATGTTAGTCCTCGATGGTTCCACCGGCCAAAATGCATTTATTCAAGCGCAGGAATTTACGAAAGCGACCGAAGTTACTTCCTTGGCCATCACAAAATTAGACGGAACGGCCAAAGGAGGCGTGGTCATCGGCATCTCAGACCAGTTTAAAATCCCTGTGAAATACATTGGAGTAGGCGAGAAAGTATCTGACCTTCAAGTATTTAACAAAACCGCTTTTGTCGATTCCCTTTTCGCGAAAAAATAATTATTTATTTTGCTCCTTGGCCCAAGTATCCTTAAGGGTGACGGTTCGGTTGAAAACCAAATGATCTGCAGTCGAGTCAGGATCCAAGCAATAATACCCTTTTCGGATAAATTGCACCGCCTCGCCCACCTGAGCATCCCGTAAACTAGGTTCCACAAATACGTTTGGCAGAATTTGTAGAGATTCTGGATTGATGAATTTCAAAAAGTCGTCGCCTAATTCAGAGGCATCCTCGACAATCAAAAGGCGATCGAAAAGACGAACTTCTGCCTGAACCGCATGTGGGATGGACACCCAGTGAATCGTGCCTTTGACATGTATCCCTGAAGTATCTTGCCCGGATTTACTATTCGGTAAATATTGGGCATGAATCTCCTTCACGGAACCATCCGGATTCAACTCAAAATGATCACATTGGATGATGTAGGCGCCTTTTAGTCGGACCAAAAGGCCAGGCCCGAGGCGGAAAAATTTCTTTGGAGGTTCCACTATAAAATCGTCCCGTTCGATGTACAATTCCTTTGAAAAGGGTACGATTCGTTTACCGGAATCTGGGTCTTCTGGATTATTTTCGATCGCCAAATCTTCCACTTGCCCATCTGGATAATTCGTGATCATTAATTTAACCGGATCTAAGACAGCCATGACACGATCCGCGCTTTTATTTAAATCTTCCCGGATACAAAATTCAAGTAGACTTAAATCAATTAAATTATCGCGTTTCGCTACACCTATCCGTTCGCAAAACTGGCGGATTGAGGCGGCTGTGAAACCTCTTCGGCGCAAACCTGAAATCGTCGGCATGCGGGGATCATCCCAACCGTGCACGATTTTTTCATTGACCAATTGCAGTAATTTACGTTTACTCATCACGGTATGTGACAAGTTTAATCGGGCAAATTCGAATTGATGTGAGGCGAAAATATCGAGTTTGTTGATGAACCAATCATACAAAGGGCGGTGCACGTCAAACTCTAGGGTACAAATGGAGTGGGTGATGCCTTCCATCGAATCGCTTTGGCCATGGGCAAAATCATACATGGGATAAATGCACCAGGCATTTCCGGTACGATGATGTGCGACGTGGCGAATCCGATACATGAGCGGATCGCGGAGGTGCATGTTGGAATGCGCCATATCGATTTTGGCGCGGAGGACTTTGGCGCCGTCAGGATATTTCCCGGCGCGCATGTCTTGGAACAAGGCAAGGTTTTCTTCGACGCTGCGTGTGCGAAAAGGGCTTTCGGTGCCGGGGCTCGTTGGCGTACCTTTTTGGGTGGCAATTTCTTCGGCTGTAGAATCATCGACATAGGCCAATGATTTTTTGATTAAGGAAACTGCATATTCGTATAATTGCTCGAAATAATTAGAGGCATATAATTCGTTTGCCCAGGTAAAACCGAGCCATGAAACATCTTTTTTGATCGATTCCACATATTCGGTTTCCTCGGTCATGGGATTGGTGTCATCAAATCGCAGATTGGTTTTCCCTCCAAATTTTTGGGCGAGTCCAAAATTTAGGCAAATACTTTTGGCGTGTCCAATATGTAAATAACCGTTGGGCTCGGGAGGAAAACGCGTAAAGATTCCTTGAGGATAAAGTCCGGCAGCTAGATTTTCTTGGACGATTTCTTCTAAAAAATTTAATGACTTGGGTTTGGAATCTTCCATGTACGCGATACTTTGAATTAGGATGAAAATAGAACCCCAAAAATAAACATTATTTAGACATGTTGGATACTAAGGTGGTATTATTAGCGTTTTGTAAAATATCAACAAAAAGATGACCAATTGATAATTTTCTTCTTTAATTAGAAAAAAAATATTTAACTTGTCACTTTAAAAATTATGTACTAGTTTATCTCCATATCTACTCAAATTATTTTCATAAAATGAATACATTTTTCAAGTTCACCCTGACATTCTGCCTAGTTTCCATAGGCTTTTCTATGTTTGCGCAAACACCATTAATAAATGGTGGAGCCGCAGTTGAAATACACGGTGTGTATGGCAAATCTGTTAAGTTTCAGGCTTCTGGCTGTCCGTCAGCATCGACATATTCTTGGACATATACGAATGCCCAGCAACCAAGTGAGCAACCTTGGCAGATTACAACGGGTGATTTAACTTCAGATAATGTATCTGTGGTGAATACCGTTGGTTTAGGTGTTGGTGAAAGTAATGATTTAAAATCGCCATATGTTTATAAAGTTCAATGTAAAACAGTTGGAAGTCCTGCAACTGGACCATCAGCTTCAGTAACTATTCGCATGTGGAAACTGACAGATAAGCCAACCATCACGAGGATTGATCGTGTTTGTTCTGATTTATCCAATCCTGCCCCGACAGGTAGTGTAACCTTAAAAGCGAATGGATGCTTAGAAGGAACTTATTGGAAAAAACCAAATGGGGATATTCTTAATCAAGGTGCTTCAAATACCTTGTTAGTTGATTTTTCTACCTTCCAAGAAGGTTTTTATAACGCGGTTTGTAAATATCCTTCCGCAACCGAAGTTGGTACATCAACCTCAGTTTCGCCTGAATTATATTCAGCTGAAGCACAAAGTAGCTATTTAGAAAAAGCTTATAGTTCGAGCCAAGTAATTATTAGCGGAACAGGTAAACCAGGAGGAACCAATGCATTCCAAGATATATGTAAAGGAGAAACGAATACGTTGACTTGGAAAGATTTAAAATCAGCAGATTTCAATAAATTCAATTTGACCTGGATGAAAAACGGTTTTGGAATATCTGCCATTTCAGGTGCCCCAAATTCCGCTAATGCAACCTCTGTAGGTAAATATGTTTTACGTGTTGCTTCAAAAGACCCAGAATTTTGTGGACTTCAAGAATCAAATACGATTACTGTCAGTATCATTGATTTGATTAAACCAAGCATCGCGGGTAACTTGTCTTATTGTTTAGAAGGAACAACCACCTTATCCGTGGATACAACTGCTTTAATCCAAACAGGAAAAGGTTATTTGGGTGTCACTAAAGCTGCATCCTATACTTGGTTCGTGGATGGTGTGGCTGATGCTACATTAGGAAGTAGTATCAAATTGAACAAGAACGTGAAGGTTCAGGTTAGTTATGTTTCAAATGCCAATTGTGCTTCCGACAAATCAGCTGAGGTAGCCGTATTAAATTATGAGCGCCCAGCGACTCCAACGATCACCGCTATATCTAAATTAGGTTTCTGCGCAGGAACAACTATTGACGCAACCTTAGAATCTTCAAAAAATACGACAGGTGGAACTATCTATGAATGGAGCACGACCGCAACCACGGCGAGAGTAAATATCGACAAAGCAGGACTTTACACAGTGAGGGTAAAAGATGATAATGGTTGCTATTCACTTACATCTGCCGCAACCGAAGTTAAAGTGCTTCCTTTGCCAGCAGCACCGGTAATTGCAGCAAATTCGACACCTATTTTCTGTACAAAATCAGATGCAGGTGTATTAAACTCTGTATCCATAACAGCAACCTCGGTGAATGAAGTCATTTGGAGCACGAAATATGAAGGTAAAGTTTTGGCTAACGTAGCAACGAGTGGTACATATACGACTACAGCACGCGATGGAAATGGTTGTATTTCAGTTGTATCCAATTCCGTGAAAGTAGTTAATCAACCGAATCCGGGTTTAGGTTCCGCTTCGATCGCGAAAGAAGGTGTTTACAATTTAAAGGCCTTAAACTTCCCAGCATCAGACGGTTCTGGTACAGCAGGAGAGTTTGAATGGAAGTTTGGTACATCTTTATTGAATTCAAAAATTAATGTTGCCAAAGTATTATCTGGTGGCGATTATACTGCTCGTCGTAAATATACCTACCTGATTGATGGAACTTCATTAACATGTTTTACGGATGCTGTTCGTTATTCTTATGGAGTAGATCCTGAATACAAAGGGGTGGCGATTTATCCTAACCCAATTACTGGATCAAAGGTAAATATTCAGACCTTGGAAGATTGGTCAAGCGCAGAGGTAACACTTTACGATATGGTAGGTCGTCCGGTATATAGTGGTCGATTAGCTTCTACCGAATTAGCCAATGAATTAAACGTAGCTGGCTTAGGAAATGGAATTTATATCGTTCAAATCAAAGGAAGTGGAGACAAATCATTCATTAGCAAAGTGATTGTCAACAAATAATTTCTATTAAAAAATTCAAAAGCCACCCGAAACGGTGGCTTTTTTTATGAAAAAAATAATCCCATTTCTCCTATTAGTGACTTTTATCGGCCATGCCCAGTGGACTACACTCGGTATCGAAACGCAAGCATCTTTTCGAGCTATAAAAGTCTATCAAAAACATATTTGGATAGGTGGTACCAAAGGAACGGTCATTCATTCGGCAGACAAGGGTAAAACTTGGTCTTCCCAACAAATACCCGGTGCTGAGAAATTAGATTTCAGAGATCTTGTCATTCTTAATGATCAAGAAGTTATTCTTATGAGTGCTGGCCTTTCTCAGGAAAAGGCAGCCAAAATTTACAAAACGAAGGATGGAGGTCAAACTTGGGGTATTTTATATGAAACGAATGAGCCAGGTTATTTCTTTGATGCAATTACTTGGAATCACAAAAGCAAAGAGGGACTCATCATCTCTGATCCCAAAGATGGCAAATTCTCCCTATTTCGTTTAACGATGGAAGGTAAAGGCCTAGAGGAAATTCCAAATCCAATATTTCCTGCGCTATTAAAACGAGAGGCTGCATTTGCCGCCAGTGGATCTAGTCTGTTACAATCAGCGAAAAATGGAGAATTATTATATTTGGTTACAGGGGGATCGCAGAAATCACGCATTTATCGAACAAAAAATCTAGGATTAGATTGGACCCTCCAAGCAGAGCTTTGTTGTTCCGACTCCAGCAGTGGCTTTTTCAGTATAGCGGCCAAGAATTCCAATCACCTCATGGCAGGTGGGGGAAATTATTTACGGATACACGAAAATAGCTTGGCGATGATGGAAACCGTGGATGGGGGTAAAACCTGGAAGATCCTACCGGATAGTCCCAAATTCTATATCGAAAAAATCTTGTATACTAAACCCTATTGGATCGTCACAGGACCTAGTCAAAGCGCGGCCTACCATGAAAAATTGAAAAGATGGAAGAGGCTTCCCGAGAGCCATTACCACAACATAATCCGAGTTAAGGATATGCTCATCGGCGTAGGAGGAAAAGGGCAATTAGGAAAACTCCCAATCGCCCAAATCGATGCCTTATTTCTTCCTGAAAAATAAAGAAA
>CAIVPF010000065.1 GCA_903907745.1 uncultured Cytophagaceae bacterium
AAGGTTAATGAATCAATAGCCCCTCCAGTTGCAGGGCTACGAATGAAGGCTATATTTTTACCATCCGGAGACCAACGGGGACTAGAATCTTTCGAAAAGGTCGGATCTAGCCATGCAATTTGATTAGAACCATAATTCATCCAGCCAACAAATGAATGATCCCCCCGATTCACCATAAATGCTATTTTCGAACCGTCTGGAGACCAAATAAGCTGACTTACTTTTCCTCGAGTTTTTAAAACAGGTATTGGAATATCCAAAAAATCATCTTTCGCATTTGAATCTAATTTCGACACCCAAGGCTGTCCATCTTTAATAAATATGACCACATCATTTATCGGCGATAAAGCTGGCGCATCCCCATCAGAGACGAAACGCAACGGTCCTCCTTGAAATGGAATTTGCCATACTTGAACCGCAGAAGGGTTCGTTTTGCCTAAAGGATTGACCGGCTTTTCCCCATCGAAATTTGACCCATGATCTCCACCTCTAGCAAACACAACCCACCTGCCATTATTGGTGATGGAAATAGAAGTGATTTCTTGGCCATCATCTTCTGTAAAATTAGTCAACTTCCTCGCTTTAAATTCCGGACCCTCTGCCACATAAATATTTCTCAAACCCTTTTCATCCATGGCCCATGCTATCTTATCTCCTATGCGCGCACTGACCAATTCTGTTGGAAATGGAGCTGATTTGATAGATTCTAAGCTAAAATTCTGACTGTAGAGACAAATTGAAGAAAACAGAAAGGAAATGATTAGAGCAAAATGACGAAAAGAAACCATACATTTTTTAGAATTATAGGAAATAAAAATTTAAACTAAATTTATTAAAAATTAGGGAATATTAAGTTTAAATTTAAATTCTAGTACATATTTAATGGATTTAACAATCATTTTTGTCAATTACAAGAGCGAAAACTACCTCTATAATTGTATTCAAAGCTTATATCGGCATTGCAAAGAGCGACCTTTTGAAATCATCGTTGTCGATAATTTCCATGTCCCAGGCGCAAATCAAGCCGTTTTAACTGAATTCCCAGAAACCCAATGGATAATTCAAGATACGAATTCCGGATTCTCCATCGCCAATAACCGAGGTCTCGCCGCTGCCAAAGGAAAATATGTACTTTTTTTAAATGCTGATACATTGGCCTTCGACTATTCCATCGAAAACGCGATAAACCATTTGGAACAACAACCTGAAATAGCCGCCTTAGGCGCCTATCAATTACAAGAGGATTTGACCCGACATCCATTTTATTGGTCCCAAAATCAATTACGCAAAGACCTTTATATTCTACCGAGCCAACCCGTTTTTCAAAAAATATTGTTTTCCCTTCTCCCCAATGAGCATTTCCAAAGCGCGGAAGAAACCAATAATTTGGTTGGGTTTTTCATGTTGATGAAAAAAGAAACCGCCTTGCGCGCCGGTGCCTGGGATGAAGATTTTTTTCTCTATGCGGAAGATGTGGAATTTTCGAACCGACTATCAAAAATCGGAAAATTGTGTTATTTCGAGGATGTACAAATGATTCATCTCGTTGGCAATAATCCATTCCGTCGCACTAAAATCTCCTTTGTTAATCGATTTTCCGTGCAAATTCAAATTTCAAATTTACTCTGGATCCGAAAAAGTTATGGGGCTCTCGCCTATTTGATCATCCTATTGAACTATGCCATCGTCCTGCCGGGCTACTGGATTTGGAAATTTATCAATAATTTATCCAAAGGCCAATCCCCGCTTTTTAATACTGAAAATCAAATTCTATTCTCACGTAAGCTTTTTGTACTTTTCTCATACATTCTCAAAATGCTGATTTTAAAGGATTTTTTATTTCAAATAAAACCTGAGGAAAATATCGATTTAAAGGAAAAATAATGAGAAAAATCATGATGGGACTCCCATGATTATTTGCTAAATTCGATCGATTTTACGCCATAGAACCTATTTACCTTGCAAGCGAGCGAATTAATTTTTGAAGTAATGAAAGGCCAAGCTCAGGATTCTGAGCTTATTTGGACGGAACAAAAATCCTCCTTAGACCTAAAAGGCCTCTCCCTAGCCTTTGTCATGTGCCCTCGTTTTATCAGCAAAAAAATCGTTGCGCATGCATCGAGCGTTTTGCCCGGTTGGACTTTTCAAAATTGGACCTTAGATCGATTAGTTCGCGTCTTTTTTTTGTCTTTGATGGCCGAAAAATCAAGCGACGAACAGGCCTACACCCATCAAATGAATCTCTTATTTGATACCGCGGAAATGAATGAGGCGGTCGCATTGTATAGCGCTATGCCTGTTTTTAGCCATGGAGACAAATGGTTATTGAGGGCAACCGATGCCGTCCGCTCAAACATCGGCATTGTTTTTGATGCCATTGCCTTTGGAAATCCCTATCCTGCGACCTATTTTCCTGAATTAGCCTGGAATCAATTAGTTCTCAAATGCATATTTAATGATAAGCCCATACATCAGATTTTTGGATTAATGGAACGAAATAATCCTTCCTTAGTCCAAACCCTATCTGATTTTGCACACGAGCGCTGGGCTGCTGGCCGACGTGTACCATCCCAAGTTTGGCGATTGTATTCGCCTTACCTAAATGAAAACTTAGTGCAGGATATCGACTATTTATTAAGTCACGAGGATCCCAATGACGTGTTAGCCGGGACCTTGGTCCTACAAGAATCGAATTTTTCAGGCGCAAAAGCCTTACAAGAAAAATATGGAATCCAAGCGAATAAAGACCTTTCGTGGGCAACGCTTGAAAACCCCGAACCCATTTATTAAGCCTAGGCAATTATGTGTACGAATCCACACCAACAAGATCTAAATCCTTCGCATTTCGAAGGTTCCGAAGAAGAAAAAATCACTGCCTCCGAGGTAGAACATGGTTTTCTTCCCCACATTCAGGGTATGAAATTTTTCGACCCGCACATGCACATGTCGTCCAGAACAACGGATGATTATCAAGCCTTAGCCGATGCAGGCGTGGTAGCCTTGATCGAGCCATCATTTTGGTTGGGCCAACCGAGAACGGGTCTCGCATCCTTTCAAGATTATTTCGCCAGTTTAGTCGGCTGGGAACGCTTTCGCAGTTCGCAGTTTGGCATCAAACATTATTGCACCATCGGACTGAATTCTCGGGAAGCCAATAACGAAGCTCTAGCCGAACAGGTGATGGAAATTTTACCATTATTCTTACAAAAAGAAGGCGTAGTCGGTGTAGGCGAGATCGGTTTCGACGATCAAACCGCTGCTGAAGAAAAATATTACCGGGCCCAATTAGAACTCGCCAAGGAAATGGGCTTGCCTGTTCAAGTTCACACGCCCCATCGAGATAAGAAAAAAGGAACCGAACGAAGCATGGCCATCGCTTTGGAACATGGCTTGGCGCCGAACATGGTCATCATCGACCACAATAACGAAGAGACGTGTAAATCTGTCCTCGATCAAGGATTTTATGCCGCATTTACCATTTATCCATTTACCAAAATGGGAAATGAACGCATGGTCGAAATCGTCAAACAATACGGACCCACCCGAATCATGGTGAATTCCGCAGCGGATTGGGGAATTTCAGATCCTTTGGCATTACCTAAAACGGCTGCTTTAATGAAAATAAAAGGCATTGATGACGAAACAATCCGACAAGTTACCTACCAAAATGCCCTACATGCATTTGCACAAAGTGGTCAAATTCAAGAAAGTGATTTTATTCATGGCTTAGAAATCGATCAATCCTTAAAATTCAATGGCAACACCGTTTTACGCGGTGGACAAGCGCCTCGTGTCAATAAAAACTCCTTGATCATCCGCTAATGTCAAAAGTCCGGGCCTTTCTAGAATTAATGAGACCGGCTAATGTGGTCACTGCCTTCACCGATATTGCAGCAGGTATGGCCATCGTAGGCTATGTATTTGGCAAAGAAATGAACCTACTCCTTCCATTAGCTACCCTTGGTTTTAGTTCGATGGCCTTGTACGCGGGTGGGGTAGTATTTAATGATATTTTTGATCAGGAATTAGATGCCGTGGAGCGACCGGAACGAGCCCTTCCGAGTGGTCGAATTAAACGCCAAGAAGCTATTTTCGGAGGAATTGCATTATTGGCTCTTGGGATTTTTCTTGCTTTTTGGCAAAGTCGATTGAGTGGGTATTTATCCATCTTGATTACAATTCTCGCCCTTTTTTACGATGCCAAAGGTAAGCATATGCGGATATTTGGGCCGATTAATATGGGATTATGTCGGGCGGTCAACCTAGGCTTGGGCATGAGCGTATATAATGTGGGTTTTTTAGAACACGGGGCCTTGATGTTAATTCCTCTGATTTACATCGCTGCCATCACGCTAGTTTCTCGTGGAGAGGTTCATGGAAGTCATGCGAATCCACTTTGGTTTGCGGCTATTTTGTATTTAATTGTTCATGCCTCACAGATCTGGGCAGCGAATTCGGCTGGGCATTTAGCCTTTGGATTGCCCTTTATCTTGGTTCATGCCTATTTGATTTTAAGTAAATTAGCGGTGGCCATACGGGATCCTAAGGGCCCAAACATAGGCAAATCCGTTAAAATGGGGGTTTTGACCTTGATTCTAATGAACGCCACCTGGGTCAGTCTAAGTGGTCAATGGGAAATGGGAATCTTTATACTTTTTCTGCTTCCTATATCGATTCAATTAGGTAAAAAGTTTGCCGTTACTTAAATTTGACGCATGCAATCGTTACAACAATCTTTCCAAGTACCTTTTAGGTACGAAGTCTTCTTCACCCAAAACCTATTTGAACCCAGTAATTCGATGTTTGGGGACTTTATTCGGCATTTTGGGAATCCAGCATTTAGAAAAAGAATTTTATTTGTGATCGATAAAGGGGTTGCTGATGCACACCCTAGCCTGACTAGCCACATCATCCAGTATTTCTCAGATGGGCAAATTGCAGATTTATCCCCAGAAATTTTAGTATTACCTGGTGGCGAAATTTGCAAAAATGATCCTAGATTTTACGAAGAGGTCGTTCGGGCCATTGATGAGCATCGCATCGACCGCCATTCATTTGTGGCAGCCATCGGTGGCGGTGCATTTTTAGATATGTCGGGCTATGCCGCCGCCATTTCTCACCGAGGAGTTAAATTCATCCGCATCCCTACCACCGTTTTATCTCAAAACGATTCAGGTGTCGGGGTCAAAAATGGCGTCAATTACCTAGGTAAAAAGAATTTCTTAGGCACCTTCGCCCCTGCTGTGGCGGTTTTTAATGATATGCATTTCCTACGAACGCTTGGTGACCGGGATTGGCGATCGGGTATTGCGGAAGCAATTAAGGTAGCTTTAATTAAAGATTTGGCGTTTTTTGAATGGCTAGAACAACATGCGGCTGATATGAACGCGCGCAACGAGCCGGTCATGATGGAACAAATTTACCGCTGTGCCGAATTACACATGCAACATATTTCCTCTGGGGATCCTTTTGAATTAGGTTCGGCTCGACCTTTGGATTTTGGGCATTGGGCCGCACATAAATTGGAATACCTAAGTAATTTCGAAATCCGCCACGGCGAGGCTGTGGCCATTGGAATCGCTTTAGATTGCGTTTATTCGCATTTAAAAGGGCAAATCTCCCATGAGGATTTAGATCGAATCATCCATTTAATTCGCACCTTAGGATTCGATTTATTCCATCCGGCTTTGGCAGAAAATGATAAAATCAATTTACATAAAGGCCTTCAAGAATTTCAAGAACATTTAGGTGGTCATTTAACGATTACCTTATTAGTAGCTCTAGGTAAAGGCCAAGAAGTTCATGAAATGGATTTTGATATCATTAAAAAATCGGTGGATTATTTAGCCGAATTAAGTTAATATGAAAACAGACCAAGGCCATTTGAGCTATTGCAGCAATATCCACCCGGGTGAAATCTGGGACCTACATTTTGCTGAATTACAAAAAAATGTCCCCCTAGTCAAAGCCCAAGTCGCCCCCAATCAAGCCATGGGATTAGGCCTGCGCATCGCGAATCAAGCCAGCATCGACTTACAGGATTCATCCGCCTTTGAGGCATTGAAATCCTGGTTAGGCAAAGAAAATCTATATGTATTCACCTTAAATGGCTTTCCCTATGGTGGTTTTCATGATACCATCGTAAAAGATCAGGTGCATGCGCCCGATTGGACCACGCAGGAACGCTACGATTATACGCTTCGCTTAGCACATTTATTAGCCAAGCTAATGCCCGAAAACGAACATGAAGGTGGTATTTCAACCTCCCCCATTTCTTATAAATATTGGTGGAATAGCCCCGAAAAGCTACACGATGCGACGAAAAAAGGAACGTTGGCTCTTTTGGAACTCGTTGTCGCCCTAGCTGATTTAGAAAAATCCACCGGCAAATGGATTCATATTGACATCGAACCCGAACCGGATGGGATTCTGGAAAATCACAGGGAATTCGTGGATTGGTATGAAAACGTGTATTTACCCATGGGCATCGAATTTTTAGGCAAAAAAGGGATGCCTGACTCGGATGATTTGTTGCGCCGACATGTCCAATTATGCTTCGATATTTGCCATTACGGCGTTAGTTTCGACAAACCCGCTACTTGCATCCAAGAATTAGTCGACAAGCATATACCCGTCGGGAAAATTCAAATCTCCTCCGCCCTCCGCGTGGATTTACGAGAAAATCCCCTAGCCCAAATCGAAACGCTTAAAAAATACCATGAACCCGTTTATTTGCATCAGGTAAAAGCTTTTGGCAAGGACGGGACATTTATTCAATACCGTGATTTAGATGAGGCCATTGCCGATTTCAATCCGGATCGAGATGATGAATGGCGCGTACATTTTCATGTACCTTTGTTTTTGGAAAATTATGGGATTTTGGGATCGACCCAACAAGAAATTCGGGAAACCATGGCCATCCAAAAATCAAATCCGTTTACCCGACATTTGGAAATCGAAACTTATACATGGGGAGTTTTACCGACCGAATTCCAGGTACCCATGGACCAATCGATTAGTCGGGAAATCCAATACATTCAAGGTCTTTTAAAATAATTGAGATGCAAAAAACTGTTGTCATCGACATCGTTGGTCTTTCCGAAAGCATTATTTCGGATTATACCCCCTTTTTAAAATCCTACATCGCCAAAAACCACATCAGTAAAATAAAACCCGTGCTTCCTGCGGTAACCACCACTTCACAAAGCGTCTACGTCACCGGAAAATATCCGAAGGATCATGGTATTGTAGGGAATGGTTGGTACGATCACACGGATGCCGAGGTGAAATTTTGGAAGCAATCCAATCATTTAGTTGGCGCCGAAAAAGTATGGGACGAAGCCAAAAAACGAAATCCCTCCTTTACCTGCGCGAAGATGTTTTGGTGGTATAACATGTATTCGACGGCTGATTATTCAGTTACACCCCGACCGCAATACCACCAGGACGGTGTCAAAGCGCCCGATTGCTATTCCTATCCGGCCGAACTTCGCGATGAATTACAAGCAAAATTGGGCACATTTCCCTTGTTTAGTTTTTGGGGACCGAACGCGAACATCAAATCCTCGAAATGGATCGCTGATGCTTCCATGCATGTGGATGCGCTTTATGACCCGACCTTACAGCTGATTTACCTGCCTCATTTGGATTATTGTTTACAAAAATTCGGCGTAGACTTGCCCAAAATCAAAAAAGAATTAGGCGAAATCGATGCGCTGATTGAAGAATTAGTCACCTATTTTGAAGGCAAAGGCGCTGATATTATTTTACTATCTGAATACGGGATCAATAATGTGACAGAACCGATTCATGTGAACCGGGTATTGCGAAGGCATGGCTATTTATCCATCCGAGAGGAACAAGGACTCGAATTATTAGACGCAGGTGCTAGCGCAGCTTTTGCGGTTTCAGATCATCAGATTTCACATATATACGTAAAAAATAAGGCTCAAATTCCTGAAATCAAGGCGCTTTTATCCGCGATTCCGGGGGTAGCGAAGGTGCTAGATGCCAAGGAAAAAAAGGAAAATCATATCGATCATTCCAGGGCGGGCGATTTGATTTTGATTGCGGATACCGACAAATGGTTTACATATTATTATTGGTTGGACGATGCGAAGGCCCCAGATTTTGCTCGTTGTGTCGAAATCTTCAAAAAACCAGGCTATGATCCCGTGGAAATGTTCATGGATCCGAGTAATCCATTGATCAAATTAAAGGCCGGTTATAAGTTGGCCCGCAAACTCAGCGGTTTCCGCTATTTGATGAATGTGATACCTTTGGACGCAACATTAATTAAAGGTTCCCATGGAAGTCCGGATTGTGCCAAAGAATTTTATCCGGTTTTCATCTCAAAAAACAAGCAAGTGGACGAAATTGTGCCTACTGACGTGTACAATTTAATTTTAAATAGCATTTTCTAATGTTTTTTTAATAGATTTCGGACCTAAAAAAATAATAACATGAAAAAAATAATCGCAAGTTTGGCAGTAATGGTAGCATTGCTAGGTTACTCAAATGAGGTTTCTGCACAGGACTTCAACCCACAAATGATGGTTCAACGTCAAATGGAACGTATGAGCACTGAACTAACATTAAGCAAGGACCAAGAGAAAAAAATGGAACCGCTTTTATTAGCTCGTATGGAAAAAATGATGGCATTCCGGGACGCAGGTATGGAGCGTGAGGCGATGCAGGCGGAGATGAAAAAGGTGAATGATGCCCAATTGGAGCAATTGAAAGCTATTTTAACGCCAGAGCAATTGGAAAAATACAAAACAATGCAAAGCCAAATGCGTCAAGGCGGCGGCGGTCCAAGAAACTAATATGAACAAAACTACATTCCTCTTCATTTGCTTATTGGCAAATTCCCTTTTCGCTCAATCCATACCGAAAGTAAACGGTGTTCCTTTGGGCATGGTATCTTATACATACCGATTTAGCCTTCAAAAAGATATGCCAAAAACCTTGGATTCACTGAAATCCTTGCAAATTTTGGATATGGAATTTTCGAGTTTATTCGGAAAAAAGGCCCAGGAAATTCGCCAATTATTAGATGAACGAGGAATGTATTGTTCTTCTTTAGGAGTTAGTTACCAAGAGGCATTGAACAAGCCTGAGGAAGTTGCGGCCAACGCTAAAACGCTCGGCGCGAAATTTGTTCGTGTCGCCTGGATTCCCCATGATAAACCGATGGACCTGGCACTAGCCGATAAAACCATCGCTGATTTTACGAAAATCGGCAAGGTATTTAAAGACCAATATGGACTTGAATTCTGCTACCACAACCATGGATTTGAGTTTACCCCCTATCAAGATGGGACCTATTTTGATTACATCGCTAAAAACACGGATCCCAATTATGTGAATTTCGAAATGGACATTTTGTGGACCTTTTTCCCAGGCATGGATCCAGCCAAAATTTTATTGCAATACCCGAAACGCTTTAAATTGATGCATGTCAAGGATTTAAGAAAAGGGATTGTTGGGAATTTCTCAGGACAAACCTCCCCAGAAAACGATGTGGCTTTGGGCACGGGTCAATTAAACCTACCCGCGATCATCAAAGCGGCTAAAAAGGCGAAAATCCAACACTATTACATCGAGGATGAAAGTTCGAATCATGCGAATCAATTGCCTCAATCCATTCAATATTTGGAACAATTGCGTTAATGCCACCTAGCCTACTATTAGATGAGCAGCTTTTCGCCGCCTTTAAAAAGGGCGATGGCGGTTGAAAAAATCTACTAAAGCTATTTTTCAGGCTTAGTATTGTATGGTTTTAAGGATCGCTTTTGTTTAAAAATTGACGATCCAATTAGCCAATCAAAAGAAATTCATCATCCAAGCACCCCGCAATTCTCCTGAGAATGTGTACATTCAAGACCTGAAATGGAATGGGAAAACATGGAACAAAAATTACATCTTACACAAACAATTACAGGAAGGTGGTAGTTTTACCTTCACGATGTCAAATAAAGCAAATAAAACTCGGGGAATCGGGGTCGCAGCTGAACCTTTTTCAATGACTAAAGCTCAATAAACAATGAAAAAATCATTTTTACTTATTTTTCTAATCAGCTCTTTCGCGGCGTTTGCCCAAGCCGATTTTGAGAAAAAATTACAAACCAAATTGATTTTAGCCGAGGACGGAACTACCATCGAGATTGAAGCTGGCACCTTTTTCCTGACCAAAAGCCTCTCCTTAGAAGGTAAAAAAAACATCACCTTACGAGGCAAGGGCATCGATAAAACCGTATTAAGTTTTAAAAACCAAATACAGGGTGCGGAAGGGATTAAAATTACCAATTGCGAAAACATCGTCCTCGAGGACATGACTACCCAAGATTCCAAAGGCGATTTAATCAAAACCATGCAAGTCAAAGGCATGACTTTTCGCCGCCTGAAAGCCGAATGGTCCGGCAAGCCCAAAGCCAGCAATGGCAGTTATGCCTTCTATCCCGTACTTTGCGAAAATGTGATGATTGATAGTTGCATCGCCATCGGCGCCTCAGACGCCGGTATTTATGTGGGTCAATCCAAGCATATTGTGGTGAAAAATTGTACCGCCTTTCAGAACGTGGCGGGTATTGAAATTGAAAATTCCTTGTTTGCTGAGGTATTCAATAACACGGCCATCGGAAATACAGGTGGGATTTTGGTATTTGATCTACCCGGTTTGATTCAAAAAAAAGGAGGCTATGTGAAGGTCCATCACAATATCGTGAAGGAAAATAATTTATCAAATTTCGCACCCAAAGGTAATATCGTAGGCAACGTTCCCAAAGGTACCGGCATGATGATCCTCGCAGCCAGCCATGTGGAAATCTATGAAAATCAGATATTGAATCATGCGACGATGGGAGTCGCCGTGATCAGTTATTACATGACGGGATTAAAAAATAAGGATAAGGAATATGATCCTTACCCGACCGACATTCAGATCCACAACAATACCTTCGAACGTAAAGCCGGTCGCGTACCGATGGAAGGGCGATTTGGCCAGATGTATCGAATTAAATTGAAATTCGGAACCCAAGTTCCCCATGTCATTTTTGATGGAATATTGGATGAAAAAAAAGTGGGCAAAGATGGGAAATACCTGCCTGAATTTGCCATCTGCGTCCGTGAAAACAATGGACAAAGCAGTGCCATCATCGATGCCGAACATGATTTCAAAAACATTATTTCTGGACCAGATGCACTGAATTGTAATCCCGAATCCATTAAATCGATCCAATTTTAATGAGACGGCTTCATGTTATTTTCTTGATTTGGTTGGCAGCAGGCATGTTAATGTCTATCACCGATTTTTCAACGAAAGAATTTAATTATCCAGAAAAATTATCTGAATACGGATTTTTTGAGGGCAACATGAAGGAACAAATCCCAGCCGCGGACGTTGTTCCATATGCCCTAAATTCGCCTTTATTCTCTGATTATGCCTATAAATTACGTTTCCTGCGCATTCCAAAAGGTCAAAAAACCGCCTATAATCCAGATTCTGTATTGCAATTCCCCGTGGGGACCGCCATCGTCAAAACCTTTTATTACAAAAACGACGAACGAAATGATAAAAAGGGACGCCAACTCATGGAGACCCGCGTCCTTTTACATGAGGCTAAAGGCTGGGTAGCCCTTCCCTATATTTGGAATAAAGAACAAACAGAGGCTACGCTCGAAGTGGCGGGAGGAACCCAATTAGTCGCCTGGCGCGATCAAGAAGGAAATAAAAAATCCATGGAATATTTTGTTCCGAATATGAACCAATGCAAAGGTTGCCACGAAAAATCTGGCAAAATGACGCCGATTGGGCCTTCGGTACGCCAACTCAATGGTGATTTCGAATACCAGCACAACCTCAAAGAAAACCAATTAAGCCACTTGAAAAACCTAGGCCTGCTCGAAAATCTACCCGAGAAGAGCTCTGAAATTCCGAAAATTCCAGCCTTCAACGATCCCAATGCTTCTCTTGATCTACGAGCCCGAGGATATTTGGATATCAATTGTGCCCATTGTCATAACCCAGCCGGCCCTGCCAGATCATCCGGCTTGTTTTTATCCTGGGGAAATACGAATAAAAGCGCCTATGGATTTTTCAAAGCACCCATCGCCGCAGGTCGAGGTTCTGGAAATTTGGCCTATGACATTGTCCCAGGAAAATCCCACGAAAGCATTTTGGCCTACCGCATGAATTCCGCTGACCCAGGCATCATGATGCCTGAATTAGGCAGAAAACTGATTCACAAGGAAGGCGTCGCATTAATCAACGCATGGATTCAATCCATGGAAACCAAATAAACATGAAAAATCTAGCTTGTATTTTATTGGTTTTATTGCTGGCCCAACACACTTTTGCGCAAAAAAATCGACCCAATATCGTCTATATTTTAGCCGACGATTTAGGGTATGGAGACGTGTCAGCTTATAATCCAAAGGGCCAAATTAAAACCCCCAACATCGATCAAATCGCCAAACAAGGCATGCGATTTTTAGATGCCCATTCCGCATCAGGCGTTTGTACACCCACACGTTACGGAATTTTAACAGGCCGTTATCCATTTCGCAGCCAATTGCCCGTCGGTGTCTTGCGGGGATATTCGAAATCCTTGATTGCGAAAGACCAACAAACCGTCGCGAATCTTCTTGCCTCCATGGGCTATGAAACGGGGGTCGTAGGCAAATGGCATTTAGGCCTCGACTGGACATTATTGCCCGGAAATGAAGGTGTACTCCAACAAACAGATATTAAGAATGAATTAGATCCTGCCATCATCGATTATAGCAAAAAAACAACCGCAGGACCGAACACTGTCGGCTTTGGCTATTCGTACATTTTGCCAGCTTCTTTGGATATGCCGCCCTATTTGTTTTTAGAAAACCATCAAGTAGAAGAATTACCCACCGGATATACGAAAGGTAGCAAAGAAGACAAAGGCTATGCGGGGCCCTTTTGGCGTGAAGGAAAAATGGCTCCTAATTTTGATTTTCATGAGGTGTTACCTCGATTCACGCAAAAAGCAGAAGCTTTTATCGGCAAACAAAGTAGCCAAAAACCCTTTTTCTTATATATTCCCCTCGCGGCACCACATACCCCGTGGATGCCAAAACCGGAGTATAAGGCCAGTTCGGGTGCGGGTGAATATGGGGATTTTGTCCAACAAGTCGACGCATCCGTGGGTGCCATCCTGAAAAAATTAGATCAAATGGGTTTCAGTAAAAATACCTTAGTCATTTTCACCAGTGACAATGGACCCTATTGGCGACAAGATTACATCGATCGCTTTCATCATCAATCCGCGGGTGAATTTAGAGGGATGAAAGGTGATGCATTCGAAGGAGGACATCGGATACCCTTTCTGGCACGTTGGCCTGGCACCATTCAAGCAGCCAGCCAAAGCTCCGCGACAATCAGTTTAACTAGCTTATTGGCCACCGTGGCGGATATCACCGGACAAAAATCAAAGGCCGAAGATAGTTACAGTATTTTGCCCGTTTTGCAAGGAAAGGTGAATCAAGTACCGGGCCAACCAGCCGTTATCGTCTCTTCCTCCGTTGGCTTTTTCACAATCCGAAAAGGGGATTGGAAATTGATCGAGGGCTTAGGTTCCGGAGGTTTTACCGAGCCCAAAGAAATCAAACCAAGTCAAGAAGGAGTAAATGGACAATTGTTTAATTTAGCGTTGGATCCGAAAGAAACCCAGGATGTATTCTCTACAAACCCGCAGAAAGTTGCCGAATTACGCGCTTTATTACAAGAAATTAAAAGCTATCCTAAAAAATAAGGCCCTCGTGGGCGCTATTTTGGGGTTTTTCATGGTACCGATGGCGGGCTGGGGACAGGCTTTACAACAAAGCATTCGAGGCCGCATCACGGATAAACAAACCCTTCAAGCACTTAGCGGTGTCAGCGTTCATTTAGAACCCGGAAACCGGGTGGTATTTACGGATTCAGTAGGCCGATTTAGTTTTCCTAAAACGACCATCGGGCGCTATAAAATCCAATGTTCCCTGCTGGGTTATGCACCTTTTGATATTCCATTCATCGAATTAAATAGCGGCAAAGAACTCCTTTTGCCCATCGAAATGGAAGAAAAACCGAATTTTTTACAGGAAGTTCGGGTCATCTCCGAACGCCCGAAAGACCAAGCACGGAATGAATTGGCGCTCGTGAGTACGCGTCAATTTTCTTTGGCAGAGGCCAATCGATATGCCGGGGGCTTTCAAGATCCCGCCCGAATGTCCCTTAATTTCGCTGGGGTGACGAATGCTGGTTCAGACCAAAACAATGAAATCATCATTCGGGGAAATTCACCCAAAGGCCTATTGTGGCGCATGGAAGGTATTGAAATTCCGAACCCGAACCATTTTGGAGATGGGCAAGGTTCGACCAGCGGGATTATTTCCATGATTAATTCGACGAGTTTGGCAAACTCCGACTTCATGTCGGGCGCCTTCCCCGCTGAATATGGAAATGCGTCTTCGGGGGTTTTTGACCTACGCTTTCGTCGGGGAAATAACGAAAAAAGAGAATGGATGGCCCAATTATCCGTGGTGGGCATCGATCTTGCCGTCGAAGGACCCTTGGGCAAACAGGGTGGTTCCTATCGAGGTGGGGCGCGTTATTCGACCCTGGAACTGCTTTTGAAATCTGGACTCATTAACATTAACTCCGGAAATTTCAAACCCGCCTACCGCGATTTCAATTATACCCTCGACATCCCCCTCAAAAATGCGGGAACCTTGAGCCTTTGGGGATTGATGGGTGCGAATGATACCGAAGACGAAAAGGCCACGAGTCGGGATTATTCCAAAGGACTCATGGGCGCCTTTGGAATCAGCCATAAATTACCCATGAAAAAGGGGAATATCAGCACGAATGTGGCCTTCACCTTGGAATCCACGCAGATTAGTAAGGATGAAATCATTGCCACAGTTTGGAAAAGTACAAGGGATCAATCCTATCAATACCCAAATTGGCGATTGAATTCCACCTATTTGCATAAATTTTCGAGCAGTTTATCCGCGAAATTCGGGGTGGTGCTGAGTCGTTTGGGTTTTGATTTACGGGATAATCGTTGGGACGGCAAAAAACTCGTCAATTACCTTCAAGAATCCGATGCTGCCTGGTATGCTCAAGCCTATATGCAAGTGATTAAGAAATGGACGCCTTCTTTTCAAACGACCTTGGGGGTTCATGCGTATCAATTTAGTTTAAATGAGGCAAAGGGCATGGAACCGCGTTTGGCACTATCCTATGAAAATGAACGAGGGGGGCGCTTTGGATTCGGGATGGGTTGGCATTCCCGACTCGAGCCTATTTCCACTTATTTGTATAAAAAATACATGGTGAATGGTTTTTTTGTTCAGCCAAACAAATCCATCCGCCCATCCCAAGCTTTGCATCAGGTGATTTCTTATGACCAGCGGATCGGTGAAAATACCCGTTTAAAAGTAGAGGCCTACTGGCAGAACATCCAACAAGTTCCCGTGGATTCCCTTAAAACGGGCCAATTTTCCATGCTAAATTATACATCCGGTATTCCCACGCAGGTCTTAGAAAATGCAGGCCAAGGGGTCAATCAAGGCATCGAATTGACCTTGGAACGTTTTTTTGCCGATAATTTTTATTATTTAGTGACCGCTTCGCTTTTTGATTCCAAATACCAAAACAAGGATTTGATATGGCGAAATACCCAATTCAATAATATGTTTGCAGGCAATGTGCTTCTAGGAAAGGATTTTAAACTAAACAAACAAAAGTCACTTTCGCTGAATCTTCGTTACCTGATGCGAGGGGGCAATCGCTATACACCGATCAACCTATCCGAGTCCATCAAAAAGAATACGACCATCCTACAATCCGCACGGATCATGGAAGCGCAATACCCGAATTTTGAACGGATTGATTTTTCGATCGCCTATCGGATTAATCGGGAAGGACATGCTTGGTCGATTCGCGCCGACTTTCAAAATATCTTGAATACAAATAACGTCATCGAAGAACGCTATGATTCCAACCTCAAAGGCTTCACCTATCGCTATGCGCTTCCGCTGATTCCGATTTTTAGTTCCCGACTGGATTTTTAATGGCTATTTGGCCAACACAATATTCACAATCCGTTTCGGTACCACAATCACCTTCGCCGGAGCGATTCCATCCAAGATTTTCTGAACCTGTGCATCCGCTAAAACACCTGCTTCAATTTCCGACGGAATGGCCGTACTCGAAAAAGATAGCGTCAAACGCACCTTCCCATTAAAGGAAATCGGATACTTAAATTCGTCCTCCACTAAGAGCGCCGGATTGAAAATCGGGAATGTCGCATAGGAAATCGTACCTGGCGCCTCACCCAAAGCCGTCCATAATTCTTCCGAAATATGTGGTGCATAAGGGGATAATAAAATAAGCAATTCGCGGAGAATGGATTTTTTATGACATTTTAATTGGCCTAATTCATTCACGCAAATCATCAAGGTAGACACCACAGTATTAAAAGAGTAGCGGTCTAAATCATCTTGAACCTTGCGAATCGCCGTGTGCAAGACACGTAATTCATCCGCTGAAGCAGGCGCATCCACGAGGTGACATTTATGCGAAGTTTCATCGAAAAATAAACGCCAAACTTTCCGCAAGAAATTATGCGAACCCGAAATGGAGTTCGTATTCCATGGCTTAAATTGTTCCAAAGGCCCCAAAAACATTTCATATACCCGTAAGGTATCCGCCCCATATTTGGCAATTAAATCATCCGGATTAACGACATTGAATTTAGATTTTGACATTTTCTCGACTGACCAACCGCACACATATTTCCCCTGTTCCAACATAAATTCCGCATCCGCCGGCACATCTTTCCTTGAATTTTTAAAGGCTTGGATGTCCAACACATCATTTTCGACAATATTCACGTCTACATGCAGCGCCACCACATCGTGTTGATTTTTCAAACCATGAGACACGAAGGTTACTTTTTCTGAATTTTTCAGACGATATACGAAATTCGATCGACCCTGAATCATCCCTTGATTGATCAGTTTCTTAGCGAATTCCTCCTCCTTCACATAGCCTAAATCCTTTAAGAATTTATTCCAAAAACGACTATACAATAAATGGCCCGTCGCGTGCTCGGAACCACCAATGTATAAATCCACGGCTTGCCAATAGTCAATCGCCTCTTTGGAAGCAAATTCCGACTTATTTTTTGCATCCATATAGCGATACCAGTACCAGGAAGACCCGGCCCAACCCGGCATTGTGGACCATTCATAATCATACAATCCTTGGTATTTCCAGTCCGCGCGCGCACGACCTAATGGCGGTTCACCCGTTTCCGTGGGTAAATAGGTATCGATCTTTGGAAGTTCCAAAGGCAATTCACTTTCTTGAATCAAATAGGGCAATAAATCCCCTTTGGCATTCGGTTTGAAATAAACGGGTACGGGTTCGCCCCAATAGCGTTGGCGAGAAAACACCGCATTGCGCATCCGGAATTGAATTTTTCCTTTGCCGATCCCTCGGTCTTCCAACCAATCGATCAGCGTCTGCGTCGCTTGTTTATAGCCCATTCCGTTAATAATCCCGGAATTGATGTATTTTCCTTCCTTGGTCGCATCAGCTTGTTTGTCCATGTCTTTTTGGGCATCCAAAATCGGGAGAATCGCTAAATCAAAATGCCTCGCAAAATTCCAATCGCGCTGGTCCCCCGAAGGTACTCCCATCACGGCGCCAGTTCCATAACCCGCCAGCACATAATCCGCCAAAAACAAAGGAACACGCTCCTGATTTACAGGATTTATGATGTAGGTTCCTGTGAAAACACCTGAAACTTGTTTGACTTCCGACATGCGATCCAGCTCAGAGCGAGATTTCGCCCAAGTCACATAGGCCTCGACGGCGTCCTTTTGTTCGGGAGTCGTCAAGGAATCCACCCACTCATGTTCAGGCGCTAAAACCATAAAGGAAACGCCATAAATCGTATCCACACGGGTGGTGAATACTTTTATTTTTTTATCCGAAACGCCTTCGATATCGAATTCCACTTCGGCACCGACCGACTTCCCGATCCAATTTCGTTGTTGTTCTTTCAAAGAATCCGACCAATCCACTTCCTCCAAACCACGCAATAAACGATCTGCATAAGCGGTAATCCGCATGGACCATTGGCGCATTTTTTTCTGCTCGACCGGAAATCCTCCTCGCTCTGAAAGGCCATCCTTCACTTCATCATTCGCCAAAACCGTCCCCAACCCTGGGCACCAATTCACCACAGAATCATCTAGATAAGCCAAACGGAAATTCAATAAATAGGCATATTGTTCCTCTTCATGCATCGCATTCCAGCTCTCCGCTGAAATCCTTGAAAGCTCCTCATCACACACAGCCTTTAATCCGAATGAACCCTTTTCAGCCAAAATCAACTTCAAACTTTCAATGGATTCTGCTTGATCACTTTCCTGGTTATACCAAGAATTAAACAATTGCATAAAAATCCATTGCGTCCAATGGTAATAGGAAGCATCCGAAGTACGCACTTCACGAGACCAGTCGAAGGAAAAACCCATGTTTTTCAATTGCTGGATATAGCGACTAATATTTTCTTCTGTCGTAATCGCTGGATGCTGACCCGTTTGAATCGCATATTGTTCCGCCGGCAAACCGAAGGAATCAAAACCCATCGGATGCAAGACCTCATGTCCTTGCAAGCGCTTATACCGCGCCATTATATCAGAGGCAATATAACCCAGCGGATGCCCTACATGCAATCCGGCTCCTGAAGGATAGGGAAACATGTCCAACACATAATACTTTGGTTTACTCGGATTTACCTTTGCCTGAAAGGTCTGATGCTCCTCCCAAAAGGACTGCCATTGTTTTTCTATCTCGACAAACTGATACTCTGAACGCATATTTTTTTATCTTTTTTCAAAAGGAGATGCAAATTAGGGCTTTTTTGCGAAAAAATATTTACTCTACTTTATTGGTAGATTAAGGAAAGTCTATTAGTTTTGTGGGGAATTGTAATACCCTATGTCCACGAATACGAATTTTTCTGAAAGTAAAAGTAAATTTCCAAGTCTATCGAAGGCCGTTCAAATCATTTGGAAACGGGATCGAAGTATCACGGAGGTGATTATTCACATTAGCAATGCGTTGGCTTTAATGATTGTGGGGCATTTGTTGTTCAGTTATTTGACGGCCGAAAATGTGATTGCGGTATTTAACTCGGTTAATTCAGAAATTTTATATTATATCTTGGGTGGATTCATTGCACAGATGATCGATGGGGCACTCGGAATGGCCTATGGCGTGACGGCTACCACCTTTTTATTGTCCGTGGGAATTACGCCTGCTGCGGCATCGGCTTCTGTGCACGCCTCGGAGGTATTTACCTCGGGGGTTTCGGGCTATATGCACTTGAAATTTGGGAATGTAAATTCCAAATTATTTAAAACCTTGGTCATCCCAGGGGTCATCGGAGCGATTTTAGGCGCCTATTTATTATCAAATTTAGAGCAATACGCAGGTTATATCAAACCGATCGTTTCCCTCTACACCTTGTTTTTAGGGGTGATTATCATCCGCAAGGCCATGCGCAAGCGACAAGAAAAGAAGCCTTTGAAACGCGTGGGTTGGTTGGCTTTATTTGGTGGTTATTTAGATTCCATTGGCGGGGGCGGCTGGGGTCCCATCGTTTCCTCGACGCTCATTGCTTCAGGCCGACATCCCAAATACACCATCGGCAGCGTGAACCTCACCGAATTTTTCGTTTCCCTCGCTTCTTCAATCACCTTTTTTATGGTGATCGGCTTAGGCTATTGGCAAGTCATTGCGGGTTTAATTTTAGGCGGTGTCGTAGCGGCGCCTATCGCCGCAAAATTAGCGAATAAACTCCCCGTAAAAGCCATGATGATTTTAGTAGGTATTGTGATTATCATTGTCAGCCTTCGACAAATCGTATTGGGCGCCCCCAAATTCTTCTAATCCACGACCCATTTAACCTGGCTTTTTTTTCCAGAAAGACTTTGGAAATCAATGAAATAAATGCCTTTAGGGAAACGGGCAATCTGAATTTTGTTTACCTCAGCGCGTAGCATTGAACCTGTCAACAGGGCTTGACCCAACATATTTCGAATTGTAAAGGCTCCGGCTTCATTCGCGAGGAAACAGACTTCTTGTTGGGCCGGATTCGGAAAAACTTGAAGGACCTGAGATTCCAAGTGTTGGATCGTCAAAGACATCGTCCGATTTTCATACATGTGCACACCGCCTGTAGCCAAACCCAAGATCAAATCGGGTCGACCATCCATATTGAAATCAGCTAAATTCAGCTGAGCCTTCCATCCTACCCGATGGATTGAATTGCCCAGGCTTTCATCCCAAGTAATTTTCTGTGCTTTGGCATCCAATAGACCAACATGCACGAATCCTTCCCGATCCAGAGCCACTGCATCCCATTGCCCATCCGCGTTTAAATCTCCAAAGGAAATAGATTGAATGTTCCAAGAGGTCAAGGCCGACAAACTCGCCCAATCCGAACTTTGTAGAGTCCAATCACCATAACGATAGGCGCGCACCTTTCCTGTTTTATCGAGGACCAACATATCCAAATTTCCATCTTGATCCCAATCCATCACAAAAGGCCTTTCTCCGGAAGTTAAAACCGGGATGTCTATTTTTGAAAAACTAGCTGCGGAACTCTCCAAGGACCACAATCCAGGCCCAACAAAGGTCTGAAAATTCACCAATAAAGAGGCTTTCATTTTTCCTGGCAGCGTAGCCACCTGCAATTGTACTTGGGTGGCTTGAACCTGACTAGAAAATTGATTAAAATCCGCCGTACGAAACAAAAGGCTCGGATTGGAAGCCGAACCCACATTTTCATAGTAATAAATGCTGGCCCGCACTCCTTGATTTCCCCGAACACCTTGATTGCCCACCAATAAATCAAGATCCCCATCCCCATCTGCATCCCACCAAAGCGGTGAAGCGCCCTCGCCCACGTCGATCATGCCGGATTGCAAAAAGGCATTGGATTTACGAAGCCATGTCCCATTTTGATTTTGAAATAAGGCGACCGATTTTTGAAAATCCTGCAAATAGCCCCCATTATCATAGGTATTGGTGCTTACAATAATTTCCACGTTGCCATCGCCATCTACGTCGATCGGATAAGCCGCCGCAAAAGCAGCGACGTTCACTGGATCTTTGGTCGGAAAATCATAATTGGCCAGCCCAAATTTCGCTTTGGCTAGGCTTCCTACATTCGGCAAAAAAACGAGATTCGAACAGCTGATATGACCAAATAACATATCCGAAATTCCATCTTGGTCAGCATCCAATAAAGCCAAACTATTCCCCACATGCATCGTTTGGGAGGCGGCATCCACTGCATTCAAGGCTAATCCCGGTGAGCTAGCTTGCGTGAAAAGTATGTCCCGACAGTCATTATGCAAGATTCCTCCCCAGTTTTCCTCGGCTTTTTTGAAAACCAAACCCAAGGCCTTCCCATTTTCCTTGGACATATTTTTATGCCATTCGATGTAATGTCCACCCGGTTCAAAAGCCAAAATATCCACGTCACCATCGCCATCGACATCGCCGATCGCCGGAATATCCGACGAGGCTACATATAAATTAATTTTTCCGGAAAATCCTTCACTAAACAAGGGATTCGCCACCTCAGAAAAAGCTAAGACGCCCCCTTTGCTCGTATTTTTAAAAACCTTAATCCCCGCAGGCGCTGAAGTGAATAAATCCTTCAGCCCATCCCCATCATAATCACAAAATAGGGCCCAATTTTCGAGGATCGGAAAATTTTTAATGTATTCGGGAGCATAGACATAGGACCGCGCACCTGAACTATTCGTTTTTTGAAGAAATACCGATAGGATCTGATTGGTCCGATCAAAGGTAAAGAGGTCGTCTCGGCCATCGCCGTTTACATCGACGGTCGAAAATTGCGCAGAATTGAATCCTCCAGCCCATGGATTTGCCATTTCGCCAGTTGAATCCTTGACGGGAAGGCTAGCATTCCAAGTGAATTGAATGCGCTGCGCCAAAATATTGGAGCTAAAAAAGCACATTAAAAGGAATAATAAATTTTTCATTCGATATTTGTGGACGCAATATGCACATAGGCTTATTAAAATTAAAATGAAGGTGACTAATTCTGTGCTTTTAGAGAAATTTTTAGCTTCGAAGGGCGTCTCCACAGATACCCGAAAAATCAGCCCTGGGGTCATTTTTTTCGCCCTCAAAGGTCCAAATTTTAATGCGAACGCCTTAGCCCAGCAGGCCATTGAACAGGGTGCCTCCCTGGCGGTCATCGATGATCCCGCCTTTGCAATCGAGGGAAAAACGTTTCTAGTCCCCGATTGTCTCCAAGCCTTACAAGATTTAGCCACGGACTATCGGAAAACTTTGCGTATCCCGGTTATTGGTTTAACAGGCTCGAATGGCAAGACGACGACCAAGGAATTGATTTTTTCGGTCTTATCCCAACAATTCCATTGCTTCGCCACCAGCGGTAATTTAAATAACCACATCGGCGTTCCGCTTTCTATTTTAGCCATTCAAGCTAGCCATGAAATCGCGGTGATCGAAATGGGGGCAAATAAACAAGGGGATATCCGCGAATTGGTGAACATAGCCCAACCGAGCCATGGGTTAATAACCAATATCGGCAAAGCGCATTTAGAAGGATTTGGAGGCATCGAAGGGGTTATCAAAGGAAAAGGCGAATTATTTGACTACATGAAAGCCGCTGAAGGGATTATTTTCCTACCGAAGGACACAAATATCGTCCACGAAATGGCGTCGACACGAGAAATAAGCAAATGCATC
The DNA here is from genome assembly GCA_903907745.1 of uncultured Cytophagaceae bacterium. GTDB lineage: Bacteria > Bacteroidota > Bacteroidia > Cytophagales > Spirosomataceae > Aquirufa. The sequence goes on from CAIVPF010000065.1 coordinate 22,847, forward strand.
GTGGCGAATGAAGCTTTTCCGACCGAATTAATCGAAGCAAAACCCATCATTTCATTTCGCAGCTTGAATGGGACCATCGTAGAATCACATTTACCCGGTATTTATAATTTTGAAAATATTCAAATGGCTTTGGCCATAGGGAAGTATTTTGGCCTTAGCGATGAAAAATGCATGGAAGGAATTCGCTCTTATGTGCCGAATAATCATCGTTCTCAATTCATTAAAATAGGATCTAACCAAGTTTTGATGGATGCTTATAACGCAAATCCATCCTCCATGTCGGCAGCCATTTCGCATTTTGCGGAAACTGAAAACCAACCCAAAATCCTCGTTTTAGGCGACATGTTTGAATTAGGGGACGCCTCTGCGGAAGAACATGCGGCGATTGGTCAATTAATTGCCTCCTACCGCTTTGAAAAGGTATTGTTAGTCGGGCAACACATGCAGCATGCCCTCGTTCACCTACCCAATGCCTTATTTTTCCCTGATAAATTTGGCCTACATACTTGGTTGCAAGATCATCCCATTCAGGATAGTTTCCTATTGATCAAAGGTTCCCGCGGGATCCAATTAGAAAGCGTATTGCCTTTTCTGAAACATTAGGCATTCTAGCTGGTTAATTACCCGAAATCGACCTCAAAATAATCAAATTTTGCACGTCTAAATTATTTGATTATTTTTGTACTTTATAAAGAAAATCAATTTAAAAAAATACACAATGGCATCACAAACCGGTACCTATGTACCATTTAAAGTTAAAGATATTGCATTGGCCGATTGGGGTCGTAAAGAAATTCAATTAGCTGAAGCGGAAATGCCCGGTTTGATGGCCTTACGTGCTGAATTTGGGGCAGCCCAACCTTTAAAAGGTGCGCGCATCGCAGGTTGTCTTCACATGACAATCCAAACAGCCGTTTTAATCGAAACATTGACAGCCTTAGGCGCGGACGTTACTTGGTCTTCTTGTAACATTTTCTCTACCCAAGATCACGCAGCGGCGGCGATCGCTGCGGCAGGAATTCCTGTATATGCTTGGAAGGGCATGAACGAAGAAGAGTTTAATTGGTGCATCGAGCAAACCTTGTTTTTCGGCGAAGAAAAACATCCATTAAACATGATTTTGGATGATGGCGGGGATTTGACGAACATGGTTTTCGATGAATACCCAGAATTAATCGCTGGGATCAAAGGTTTATCGGAAGAGACAACCACCGGTGTTCACCGTCTATATGAGCGCATGAAAAATGGTACATTATTCTTGCCTGCGATTAACGTGAATGATTCTGTAACCAAGTCAAAATTTGATAATAAATACGGCTGTAAAGAATCCTTAGTAGATGCGATTCGTCGGGCTACGGATTTAATGTTAGCTGGAAAGGTAGCCGTTGTGGCTGGATATGGCGATGTAGGAAAAGGAAGTGCGGAGTCTTTACGTGGTGCTGGTTGCCGCGTGTTAGTCACTGAAATCGACCCGATCTGTGCACTTCAAGCAGCGATGGACGGATTCGAAGTAGTTCCGATGGATGAAGCTGCCCCTCGCGCGAACATCTTCGTAACCGCGACTGGTAACGTGAAGATCATTCGTGATCGCCATTTCAAAGCGATGAAGGACAAGGCGATTGTTTGTAACATTGGTCACTTTGATAATGAGATTGATATGGAATGGTTGAACTCGAATTACGGGAAAACCAAAGACCAAATCAAACCACAGGTGGACATGTACACCATCGACGGCAAAAACGTGATCGTGTTGGCAGAAGGTCGTTTAGTGAATTTGGGTTGCGCGATGGGTCATCCATCATTTGTGATGTCGAATTCATTCTGTAATCAAACCTTGGCACAGTTAGAACTTTGGGCTAATTCAGCGAATTACGAGAACAAGGTGTACATTCTTCCAAAGCATTTGGACGAGAAGGTAGCTTTCTTGCATTTAGCGCATATCGGGGCGAAATTAGAGACCTTAGAGAAAGAACAAGCGGAATACATCGGGGTTCCACAAAATGGACCATTCAAGCCGGAGCATTACCGTTACTAGGATATAATTGATCTATTCCAAAAGCTGCATTCTCGGATGCAGCTTTTTTTTTCACTGGGGAAGGAAAAGCGTTTTGAAGCCAAGAAAATTTAATAAAAAGCCGTATTTTTGTGGCAACATTTGAACGAACACATATGAAATTTGGGGTTGTAGTATTTCCAGGATCCAATTGCGACGATGATACCGTAGGCGTCATCCAAAGTTTAGGCCATGAGGCCGTGAAATTGTGGCATAAAGATACCGATTTGCAAAATTGCGAATTCATTATCATCCCAGGCGGCTTCTCCTATGGTGATTATTTACGCAGTGGTGCCATTGCGCGCTTCTCTCCTATCATGGATCATGTGATTGAACATGCTAAAAATGGCGGATATTTGATGGGGATTTGTAATGGTTTTCAAGTGTTGGTCGAAGCGCATTTATTGCCCGGTGTTTTATTGCGCAACAATACCCAGAAATTTATTTCCAAAAATATCTATTTAAAAACAGCGACGAATAATTCATTGCTGACCCATTCCTTAGATAATCAAAAAGCCTATAAAATTCCTATCGCGCATGCGGAAGGTCGTTATTTTACGGATGAAAAGACACTAGCAGACTTGAAGGCGAATGACCAGATTTTATTCTATTATTGCGACGCAAACGGCGACATAACCGAAGCATCAAATCCCAATGGAAGCTTGTTAAACATTGCGGGGATATGCAACGAAGGCAGAAATGTATTTGGATTAATGCCACACCCAGAGCGGGCGGCAGATCCGGATTTGGCGAATACAGATGGATTGGAGATTTTACGCCAATTGATCGAAAGCCCAAATTTGGTTTCCTAAATTCGAACCTAGTAGACATAAAAAACCCAAGCCGAGGCTTGGTTTTTTTCGTTCAATTTGTAAGGATTTGCTTCGAGGAACCTACCGTAAATCATTCACTTCCACACCCGGGAATTGCTTCTTATCAAAGGTGAAATATTTATCATCTAATCCGGCTTTTGGAATAAGCTGGGTGACCTTGAAATTTTGCTTTTTACCAGCCTTATTAACGATTGTCCAATCTTTAATGGAGAAATCCTTTGAGCCTATTTTAAGACTAATTTTTTGAATCTGAGCGGTTTTCCCAAGCGGAACCATTTCCACCGTAGAAACGCCCCCTGCCTCAGAAAGCACACTGGTTTTATACGCTTTTTTGTCGAATGAATAGATTTTAGCTGGATTTAAATCTCCTTCGGTCGGATCAAAAGCCGCTAGATTCACCTCATTGATTTCTTTGATATAAGTCGCCACTTCCTTACCATTATTGAAAATCTCTTGGCCGGCAGTCTTTAAACGAAACTTCGTTCCTCGCACGGTAATGGAACCTGTCATGGTAGCACTTCCGTCGGTTTGATAAGAAAAATTGGCTGAAAATGCGCCCATGTTTTTGTATTTCTTTTGCATGCCATCAATGAGCGATAAGGCTTTATTGGCTTGCGAAAAACTGATATGAACACCCAGCACACATAAAATAAGTAAACTAATCTTTTTCATAAAGGCTTATAGATTTTTTAAAATTTCTTCTAATTCTGTTTCTGATTTGACCAAAACCTCCCGGGCTTTCGAACCACCAAAAGAACCCACGATGCCAACGGATTCCAATTGATCGATCAATCGACCCGCTCGATTATACCCTAATTTTAATTTTCGCTGGATTAAAGATGTACTTCCCTGCTGATGCATCACCACCAAACGTGCCGCCTCATCAAAATACGAATCCCGGCTGCTCGCATCAAAATCCCCTCGTTCCTGTCCACCCATTTCTTCTGATTCAGCTTCTGGCAATAAATAAGCAGAGGCGTAACCTTGTTGGTTCCCTATAAACTCACATATCTCTTCCACCTCCGGCGTATCCACAAACGCACATTGCAACCGAATCACCTCGGATCCCATGGATAATAACATGTCACCCATACCGACCAATTGGTCCGCCCCACCCGCATCCAAAATCGTCCGAGAATCAATTTTCGACATCACCTTAAAGGATAATCGTGCCGGAAAATTCGCCTTAATCGTACCCGTAATCACATTCACAGATGGCCGCTGGGTCGCCACCACTAAGTGAATTCCAATCGCACGGGCTAATTGTGCCAAACGCGCAATGGGGTGCTCCACTTCCTTACCCGCCGTCAACATCAAATCCGCCAATTCATCAATCACCAAAACGATATAGGGCATAAAATCATGATCATTCGGATTTAATCGGCGATTAATGAACTTCTGATTATATTCTTTAATGTTCCGGCATCCGGCATCCTTCAACTTATCATAGCGCAAATCCATTTCCTTACACAAGGAATTCAAAGTAGCCACCACTTTCTTCGTATCCGTAATAATCGCCTCCGCAGAATCCGGTAAACAAGCTAAGAAATGGCGCTCTAATTTATTGAAAAGCGACAATTCCACCTTTTTGGGATCTACCAAAACAAATTTCAAGGTCGCGGGATGTTTCTTATAAATCAAAGAAGTCAATAACATATTCAAGCCCACCGATTTTCCTTGACCCGTCGCACCCGCCATTAATAAATGGGGCATTTTCGCTAAATCCGCTACAAAGATTTCATTGGAAATGGTTTTCCCTAGGGTTATCGGTAAATCGTAGGTCGACTTCTGGAACTTTTCAGAACCTATCACCGCACGTACCGGCACCATTTCTCGATTCTTATTCGCCACCTCGATTCCGATGGTTCCTTTTCCGGGCATTTGGCCTATAATCCGAACACCCATGGCCGCCAAAGAAAGCGATAAATCATCCTCCAAAGATGTAATTTTACTAACACGAACTCCTGCTTTGGGTACTATTTCGTATAGCGTTACCGTGGGTCCAATCGTCGCTTCAATCTTCTGAATCCCAATGCCATAGTTCAATAATGTTTCGACAATTTTTTCTTTGTTTTCTTTCAACTCATCCATCGTCACCTGAGTCGTCTGATTTTTTTGATCATATTCCTTAAGTAAATCGATGGTTGGGTATTGATATTTCGGCAATTCTGCCGTCGGATCATACAATCCAAACTGCTTAACTAAATCATTCGCCTTAATTTCCTGACCCGCCAGGCTCGAATCGTCTGCCTCCTCCGGAACATCTGCATCTTCCGCCACCTTGAAGGTGAAATCTAAATCCTCTAATTCAGGTAATTCTTCAGCACTTTTCTCAGGCTCCTCCTTGGTAGGTGCTTCGTTGATCCCTTCATCCTCCATTTTCAAAGGAGGGACAATCGGCCTAAATACCTCCAAATCCTCATTATCCTCATGGATAACTGGCCCCTCATCCATAAATCCATCCTCCTCCAATTCAGACAAACCCGCTGTCCCCTCCAAGTCTTTCATTGGTGCCACAGCTTTGGCTACCTTCGGATTTAACTGATAAAACAGGACTAGGAAAACAAATCCGACAAATACGATTAAAAAGATAGACAGGTAACCTATCAATTGGTTCAATTTCTCATTCACAAAAAAGCCTACGCCTCCGCCCAAAGAATGTGGCAGATCCATTTGATACACCAAAAAACCCGACACCAAACTGCCCCAAATCAAGAAAAATAATACCTGCCAAGACAAGCGATCCAAGGGATAAATTTCCCGCTTAAAGCCTAATTGAAGCGCCGACAAATAAAATAAAGGAACCAGCAAAATGGAAGACCATCCAAAGGTCCGAAACAAGAAAAAATGCGCAACCTTCGCGCCCAACAAACCCGCTAAGTTCTTAACGGGAATATCTGAACCCTGAATCACATCCAAGGCACTTTGCTCCACCTCGCTTTGATCCGCCACACCCATGAAAAAATTAGACAGAAACGCGACCAATAAAAGCGTACCCACTCCAAACAAAAATGCCGACGCAATGATTCGGAAGCGATAAGGAAGCGCTCCCTTCGCTCTGGCCTTTTTCTCCCCTCGATCAAAATTAATTTGAAGTGTGTTAGATGTATTAACAATCTTTTTAGCCATGGATTCTGCGTGTTTTTACAACATATAAATTTCGACTTTTTGATCCGATTTACAAAATGATTTTATAATCCATTTTTAACGATCGCACGGTTAATCTCCTGAATCAAACCCGGCCCCTCATAAATAAAGCCCGTATAAATCTGGATCAAACTCGCACCCGCCTTTAATTTCTCCAGCGCATCCTCCGCCGAATGAATCCCACCTACCCCAACAATCGGAAATTTTCCACCCGATTTTTGATGCAAATACCGAATCACCTCCGTCGATCTAGCCGTCAAGGGCCGCCCACTCAAGCCGCCCGCCTCCGCACACAAGCCATCCGCTGACTTTAAACCTTCCCGCGATAAGGTGGTATTTGTCGCAATGACACCGGCTAACGAAGTTTCCAAGACAATCTCGATCACATCGTCCAATTGTTCATTCGTTAAATCTGGCGCTATTTTCAATAAAATGGGCTTAGGCTCCGGCTTCGTTCCATTCAAAGCCTGAAGACGAACTAATAATTTTTTCAAAGGCTCCTTTTCCTGCAAAGCCCGTAAATTAGGCGTATTCGGCGAACTCACATTCACCACAAAATAATCCACCACCTCATATAAGGCCTCAAAGCCCAAGCAATAATCCTCCTCCGCTTGCTCGTTCGGAGTGACTTTATTTTTACCCAAATTACCGCCCACGATAACCTTGGAGCGGCGGGCCAACAAACGCATTTTCATCGCCTCCAATCCCTCATTATTAAATCCCATCCGATTAATTAAAGCCTCATCCTCCGGCAAACGAAATAATCGTGGTGTAGGATTACCCTCCTGCCCCTTAGGGGTCACCGTACCTACCTCAATAAATCCAAAACCAAGAGCCGCAAATTCATCGATCAATTTGGCATTCTTATCAAAACCCGCTGCCAAACCCACCGGATTAGGAAAATGTATCCCAAAAACCGTTCGGGCCAATCGGGGATTTGAATAGCCATAAATCCCAGAAATCAAGGCCGATAAACCCGGAATTTTCATCAAAAACCTTAAACCCGAAGCCACCACATCATGTGCTTGTTCAGGTGCAATTAAAAACAATAAGGGCTTGACTAATAAGCGATAAAACATATGAAAATGAATTGGCAGTAAAGCCGTAAAAATACAAAAATTAAGGAGAATTATGGGAATAAATCAAGGATAAAATGCAGATTTTTCAGAGGCTACTGAATTTATCTTGATGAACCTTTGTCGTCTAAAAAAATCGAGTAATTTTAGACATCCTTCGGATAATCAAGCATTTAAAATTTTAAAGCCTATGTTAAGTCGTGTCGCCAATTCCATCTATTGGATGAATCGCTACATCGAGCGAGCAGATAATTATGCCCGCTTCATCTCGGTAAATTTCAATTTAGCCCTTGACCTTCCTCCGAATGTCCCGGAACAATGGGAACCCCTGATCGTAGCCACGGCCGACCATTATAATTTCTTCGAGCATTATCCGGTAGCCAATCGGGAAAATGTGCTTCATTACATGACCTTTGATGTAAACAATCCCAATTCCATTTTATCTTGTTTATATAGCGCCCGTGAAAATGCGCGGACGATACGGGAAAGTATTTCGAAGGAAATGTGGGAATATGTCAACCAAATTTATTGGAAAGTCAAAGACCGCGTCGAAGGAAGTAAACAATGGGAAATTTCCCGCTACCAAGGTTTTTTGGAGGAGATTAAATCCGGGAGCCAATTGTTCTACGGCATCGTCGATTCCACCATCACCCGTAGCGAAGGCTGGCATTTTGGCCAATTGGGAAAATTACTCGAGCGCGCCGACAAAACCACTCGCTTCCTAGACGTCAAATATTTCACGCTATTACCCGATATCGATGCGATCGGCTCGCCCTTGGATCTTTTGCTTTGGTCAGCCGTTTTAAAATCCGTTTCGGCTTATAATATGTTCCGCCAACAATACAAAGTCATCAACCCAACCCATATCGTCGAATTCCTCATTCTGGACAAAAGCTTTCCACGATCCGTCGTTCATTGTTTGCAAGAAGCTGAAATATCACTTTACGCAATTTCAGGTACTTCCTTTGACCATGGCTATTCAAATTTGGCCGAAAAGAAATTATCCAAACTACTTTCTGAGGTCCAATTCACCGAAATCGACGATATTTTATTAACCGGTTTACATCAGTTTTTAGATCATTTCCAAACGAGCAATAATGAAATCGGCAAAACTATTTTTAACACCTATTTTGACCTGAAGCCTGTCTCATAAACCTCGCTTCTCAAGAATTAATTGTAATATTGCGCACATTTTTTTATCACATTATGACTTTTTGCTTAGGCATCACCGTTAAAGAAGGACTTATTGCCATCGCAGATACTCGAATTACAGCGGGAAATGAGATGTATTCCAATAAAAAAATCTCCATCCACGAAATCAATAAGCATAGTTTATTCATCATGACGGCCGGACTACGTTCCGTGCGCGATAAAGCCGTGACCTATTTTAACCAAGCGGTCATCGATGAAGAAGAATCCTATGATTACATGTTTCAAGCGGCGACGGCCTTTGGTCAAATGCTCAAAAAAGTAGCTGCCGAAGACCGTGAAACTTTAGAAAAAGAAGGGTATCAATTTAACCTACATGCCATCGTCGGTGGCCAAATGCCCAAAGACCCCGAACATAAATTGTTTTTAATTTTCCCTGAAGGCAATTGGATTGAAATCAATGATGGCCTAAAATATCAAATCATTGGTAATTCGAATTATGGAAAACCACTGTTGAACCGTAATCTGAGCCACGAAACATCCCTGAAAGATGCCCTGAAAATGGGATTTTTGTCCTTTGACGCGACCCAAGTCAGCACAAACGATGTAGATTATCCCATCGATGTGGTTGTCTACGAAAAAGGAAGCTTTAAGGCCAAAGAAATTCGGCTTTACAAAGAAGACATGCAAACGATTTCAGATGAATGGAACATCGCTTTGCGTAAATCCCTCGCAAGCATCGACGAAGATTGGATGAAAAGTTTACTTACCTTTCCGAGCAAAACAAACGCATGATCGCGAAAATCAAACACAATTTAACGTACCAATATAGCGAACCGGTGTATTTGGAACCGCATGTCTTGTATGTGCATCCAAGAAAAAGCTCCTTATTAACCATCAGCGAATTTTCACTCAGCATACATCCCGAGCCCGTCCAAATATCGAAAAACCTGGATCCCGAAGGCAATATCCAAAACATCCTGTTCTTTAAAGAGCCGACCGATCATTTGAATATTCAAGTCCATGCGCTCGTCGAAACTACCGAATTTAACCCCTTCGATTTTGTCTACTTTCCCTTTGAGAGCAAAACATTACCGATGGCCTATTTGAATTCCTACCAAAAAACCTTAAGTCCCTATTTGGGTTTGGATGGGGTAAGCCCTACGGTAGAGCAGGTAGCCCGACAAATCGCCTCCCAAGTCAAATGGAGTACTTCCCAGTTTTTAAGTGCCTTAAATGAATTTATTTTTGAGAATTTCGCCTACGAAATCCGAGAGGAAGGAGCTCCAAATTCACCTGAGTTTACCCTGACAAGTCGGAAAGGCACTTGCCGAGATTATGCGGTCTTATTTTCAGCGATGTGTCGGGCTATGGGGCTCGCCACACGATTTGTAAGTGGCTATTACACTGGCGTCGCGCCGGTGGATGTTCCGAATCAGACCCATCATTTGCATGCGTGGGTGGAAGTATATTTACCAGGGGGTGGTTGGCGTGGCTATGATCCCACCCAGCACGAAGTGGTGTCAGGCAATCACATTCCATTAGCCGCATCCTGCCTCCCTGAGGAAATAACGCCCGTCTATGGCACGTACCGAGGTAGTGCGACGTCCAATCTATTTACAGAAGTTCGTATTGATCGTTTGTAGGGTTAGCCTACGAGTAATTGGGCTAATAAATAATCAGCCACTAAAATCGCGATGCAGGAATTTGTCACCGCAGCTGTACTTGATTTCCCCACTTCATACGCTCCCCCACTCGTATAAAAACCTTGAAAGGAAGAAATGGTCACCACGATAAAGGCGAAAACCACAGATTTAATTAAGGCAAAAAACATGTAATTGCCTTTGAAATTAAATTGCAAGCCGTGAATGTATTCGTTTGGTGAAATCGCACCGGTTAACCAACCCGCCAAATAACCTCCATATATCGCTAAAAAACAAGCCAGTGTCACTAACATCGGAAAGGTAATGATGGCAGCCACGATTTTAGGAAGTACTAAATAGGAACGAGAATTAATCCCCATGACTTCCAGGGCATCGATTTGTTCGGTGATGCGCATGGTGCCTAATTGACTCGCAATGTTGGAACCAATTTTCCCGGCTAACACGACACAGGTAATCGTAGGCCCCATCTCCAAAATCGTCGAATCCCGAACAATTAAACTTATGATGTATTGTGGAACGAAGGGATTGTCCATGTTGGCAGCCGTTTGCACACAAGTTACCGCACCCAAAAAGGTACTGACAATCGCCACGATGAGGACTGAATTAATCCCAATGTCCACACATTCCTGCATAATTAAAGCCAGGTAAACCCGAAATTTCTCCGGATTTGTAAAAAGCTTTCCCAGGAAGATTAAATATTTACCTAATATTGACATTTGGATTGTAAATTTACACCCTATAAGCATCAAAGATAATGAACAAATCGGTCATAATTAGTGGGGGAAGCCAAGGAATTGGTAAAGCACTCGTGAAAAAATTCCTTAAAGAGGGATTCAACGTATATACATGTGGTAGAGACGCAAATAAATTATCAGGGCTAGAGAAAGAATTTTCGAATCCTGGCTTGAAAACATTTGTTGCGGATCTAAGTCAAAAAAATCAAGTACTTGATTTTGCCAATTGGATCCTAGCCCAGGAAAAGTCAATTGATGTCCTGATCAACAATGCCGGATTTTTCATGCCCGGGCAAATTCAAAATGAAGAAGATGGCGTTTTAGAAGCACAAATCCAGGCAAACTTATACAGCGCCTATCACTTAACCAAAGCCCTACTCCCTACTTTTCAAGCCAAAAAATCGGGTCATATTTTTAGCATTTGCTCCACGGCTTCCATTACTGCTTATACGGCGGGTGGTTCTTATTGCATTAGTAAATTCGCACTGTTGGGTTTCACGAAAGTATTGCGCGAGGAGCTTAAAACACAAGGCATCAAAGTCACCGCAGTGCTGCCCGGGGCCACCTTAACTCCTGCTTGGGATGGGGTGAATTTACCGGAAAGTCGGTTTATCCCGGCGGATGACGTGGCCGAAACGATTTTTTCAGCCTATCAAATGAGCCCTTCCACCGTATTGGAAGAAATCCTCATCCGTCCACAATTAGGTGATATTGAATTATGATATTGGAAAAAACCTATGGCCTTTTGGAAATCCCTGCCTTGGCGGGGGAATTGTTGGAGAAGCTTCAAAACGCGCCAAACATCTGGTTATTTAGGGGGGAAATGGGTGCCGGAAAAACGAGTTTAATCAAAGAATTAGGCAAACAAATGGGCATCCAGCATGCTGTCCAAAGTCCAACTTTTTCATTAGTTAATTCCTATGAGACCGGGGAGGGAAAACCGGTCTACCATTTTGATTTATATCGATTGGAAAATACGGCAGAGGCCCTGGACATCGGCATCGAAGAATACCTCGATTCCGGAAATCTTTGTTTGATCGAGTGGCCCGAACAGGCCGAAGAGCTTTGGAATATTCCACATGTTTGCTTCCAAATGGCGCATGTGAACGAAAATACGCGTAAATTAACCTGCGACAGGCCCTTATGAACGAATCTACTCATTTTCAAGAACTATTAGCCCAGCAAGGCATCCTACCCATGGAGGCCATGACATGGACGAAGAAAAATGCCAAAAGTATTCACCTTGGGATTCCGAAAGAAGCCGATGCCGATGAAAATCGGATTGCCTTAAGTCCACAGGCGGTCCAATTATTGGTGGCCAATGGCCATGAAATACGCATCGAAAAATCGGCCGGAGAACGCGCTGGATTTTCGGATTCCGACTATTTATTAGCCGGAGGCCAAGTGACTGAGGATGTGCAATCCATCTGGAAAAGCGACTTGATCATTAAGATTCAAGCGCCCCATGCCGAAGAAATCAGCCAAATGAAAACGGGAAAGGCGATCATTTCTTGCGCCTCGCATCAGCATGTAAACGGGGCAATTTTAGATCTGCTAAATGAAAAGAAAATCTTGGCTCTTGGGCTAGAATATGCGGAGGACAATGGCGGTGGATTCCCATTCGTGAAGATCATGGCGGAAATTGCGGGTCAATTAATCCTGCCGATTGCCAGTGAATTGTTGCGTAAAAAAGCCCAACCAGGCATTTTATTGGGAAATGTGACCGGAGTTCCCCCTTGCCATATCGTCTTATTAGGTTCTGGCGAGATCGTGGAGCAAATCGCCCGAAGCGCCTGGCATGCGGGGATTCAGATGCAGGTTTTTGATAAGGACATTTATAAACTCCAAAGGCTTAAACAGAGTCTTGGATTCCCCCTGGTCACCCAAGTGATCGATTCCGAAAACCTACCCAAAGCCTTGCAAGATGCACGTGTGATTGTGGGCGCTCTTCGCTCGGAATCAGGCATTACGCCTTGCGTGGTGACGGAAGAAATGGTGAGTACATTAAAAGCAGGCACGCTGATTATGGATGTGTGCATCGACCAAGGCGGCTGTTTTGAAACGTCTGAATTAACGACATTGTCGAGGCCAACCTTTGAAAAATACGGAGTAAGTCATTATTGCGTCCCCAATATACCTTCCTTAGTTTCTCATACGGCGAGTTTAGCGATGAGTAATTTGATAACTTCCTTCTTGTTGAAAGCGGGAAAAACAGGGGGCGTGGAAGAAATGCTTTGGCAAGGAAAATCCTTTATGAAAGGTGTTTATTGTTTCAAAGGCCATGTGACCCACCCATTGGTCGGGAAATTAAACCAAAAGCCCGTGAAGGATATCCAATTATTATTACTGAGCAAAAGTTAACATGATCGAAGATTATACCGCCTTATCGAATGCCCCGAATTCTCCGGAATTGAATGGAAAATATTTGGGATTAATTTCCAGTGATTTCATCAAAGTGTTTGAATCCTTGAAGGAAACCGCCTATCAAATCAAAAAGCGTGGATTTTCTGATTTCCCGATATTTGTTAGTTCACAACGTACGATCGATATCGGTCAAAAATTAATTGGGGTCAACGAATTGAATGAAAACAAATGGAATTACCATGCCTCGTTATTAGAAGAATTTCTTCAACGAAATTTAATCGCCGAAGAGAACAAGGAATTGTTTATTCAAAACTATAAGGACATCGAGGAATTTGCTTGTTTATTCGTCGTAGATGGACAGTTTACGAATTTCGTGTTTATTCCTTATCCAGAGGAATCGGCCTTATAAATCGGCTTTCCGGCCACTCATGGGATGAAAATCACGGACCATTTGGCTCAAAAATGCCCGATCCACATGGGTGTAAATCTCCGTGGTAAGAATCGATTCATGTCCCAACATCTCCTGCACCGCACGTAAATCCGCACCCCCTTCGATGAGGTGGGTGGCAAAGGAATGTCGGAAGGTATGCGGACTAATTGTTTTCTTGATTCCCGCTTTTGCGGCCAAATCCTTGCAGATTAAAAATACCATCACCCGACTGAGCGCGCCTCCCCGACGGTTTAAAAAAACCACATTTGTTGCCGCTTTTTTCACCGGAATTTGCGGTCTTATATGCTCCAAATAGACCTTTAAATAGTGAAATGCATCTCGTCCGGCGGGCACCAATCGTTCCTTATCTCCCTTCCCGACCACCTTGATAAAAGCACTTTCTTCATAGACATCGGTTAATTTCAAGTTGACCAATTCCGACACGCGAAGTCCTGCCCCATATAAAAACTCGAGCATGGCCCTATTTCGCAAACCTTCGTTGCTACCCAAATCAGCCGCTTCTAAAATAGAGCTTATTTCATCGAAAGACAGGGTATCGGGCAATTTGCGACCTTTTTGAGGGCTCTTGATATGTACCGTAGGATCCGCAGATATCCGCTCTTCAAACATCAAAAACTGAAAAAAACTACGAATACCTGATAAGCACCTCGCCTGGGTACTTGCCTCCACGCCTAACCCATGCAAGTCCTTTAAAAAATCAAGAAGATGATTTTCTTTGATATCTTCTACCGCTAGATGGAGAGGTGTTAAATAGTTGGCTAATTTACTGATATCGCGCAAATAGGCCTCATGAGAGTGTCCCGAAAGTCCACGTTCGATGCGTAAATAATGTCCAAAAGATTGGATTTCTTTTTCCCACATGGGCTTTTTGTTGGATCTATCTTATAAATTTAGGGGAATTACGTATTTTTACGCAGCGCAATCCAAAATTCTTTCCCATGGGACGACAAAAAATTCTTATCATGAATGGCCCGAACTTAAATTTGTTGGGCACTCGTGAACCCGAAATTTACGGGCATGAAACCTTTGAAGAATATTTCAATGGCCTAAAAGGAAAATTTGATCAAGAATTAGATTTATATTATTTCCAATCGAACCATGAGGGGGCGATGATCGATAAATTGCACGAAGTTGGTTTTTCCTACGATGGTATTTTATTAAACGCTGGAGCCTATACGCATACGTCGATTGGATTGGCGGACGCCATTTCCTCGATTAAAACTCCAGTTCTTGAAATTCATATTTCAAATGTACATGCCCGGGAATCCTTTCGTTCCCATAGCTATTTAAGTCCAAAATGCAAGGGTTGCATCGTAGGTTTCGGATTAAAAGGCTACGAATTAGGCTTATTATCTTTCCTTTAAAAACATGCTATCCTTTTATCCAGGTCCTTCCAAGGTTTACCCTGAAGTCCTCGGATTTATCCAAGAGGCCTTTGATGAGGGAATGGTGAGCATCAATCATCGCAGTCCGCGCTTTGAAAAATTACTCAAAGCGACGCTGGATAGCCTCCATGAACAATGGAATATCCCAACGGATTATACGATTTACTTTATTTCCTCGGCGACAGAAGCTTGGGAAATCGTGAGTCAATCATTAGTTGAAAAAAAATCCATGCACCTCTATAACGGGGCATTTGGTAAAAAATGGGCCCATTATGCCCGTCAAATTCATCCTGAATCGATTTCGCATGAATTTGATTTGCAAGCAAGCTTACATGACATTTCCACAGGCTTGGATCTTTCAGATACAGATACGCTTTGCTTAGTTCAAAGTGAGACATCGAACGGCAGTGGCCAACAAATTAAACGCAGCGATTACGCCATTGACCCTTCCTGTCTGATCGCTGTGGATGCCACTTCTTCGATGGGCGGAATTCTATTGCCTTGGTTAGAAGCGGATGTCTGGTTAGCCTCCGTTCAGAAATGCATGGGCATTCCAGCTGGCTTAGGCCTATTGATTTGTTCACCGAAGGCCCTTGCCCGCGCAGAAAAATTGCAAAAACGCGCCCATTACAATGACATTTTGCTCATGGAGGAAAATCGAAAACTGTTTCAAACCCATTATACACCCAATGTGTTAAGCATTTTTGTGTTACACAAATTGACTCAGTTTTTACCAAATTTGACCCAAATCCATGCACAAACCCTGGAAAAAGCAAAGATGTTAGAAGATTTTTGGATAAGCCAAACAGGCTTCGAATTGAAATTTTTAATAGATAATCCGGCACTTCGCTTACCAACCGTCTTAGCGCTGCAAGGAAATCCTGCGGATATTCAAAGAATCAAAAGCAAATGCTTCATTAGTCAGATCGAATTAGGTAACGGATATGGGACTTGGAAAGAAAATACGGTCCGAATTGCCAATTTCCCTAGTCACACACCGGCCGACTTAGAACAACTATTTAACTCACTGAGCCATGGACTTTAATTTTAAGGAGATTTTATCCTCTTCGCTTATTTTGTTTTCAGTGATTGATATTTTAGGGGCCATCCCCATTATCATCGACCTACGTAAAAAAAACGGGGATATTCATGCGGGCCAGGCCACACTCGTTTCGGGTCTTATCATGGTTGGCTTTTTCTTTGCCGGGAAACTCATCTTACAATTCTTAGGGGTGGACACCAATTCCTTCGCGGTGGCTGGGGCATTAATTTTGTTCTTAATCGGTTTAGAAATGACCTTAGGTCGTAATATTTTCAAAAACGAAGAAGTCACCACCGGATCACATTCCATCGTTCCCCTGGCCTTTCCGATAATCGCTGGTGCGGGAACGATGACGACACTGATTTCTTTAAAATCCCAATTTGAAGATATTAACATCATCATTAGTATTTTCATCAATCTGATTTTCATTTATATCGTCTTGAAATCCAGTGTGTGGATCGAACGAAAATTAGGGAATGCCGGTACCCAAATTTTACGAAAAGTATTTGGAGTCATTCTGATCGCCATCGCCATCAAAATATTCAAAACCCGCCTCATGTAACATGGCAAAAAAACAAAAATACTATGTGATTTGGGCAGGCCATCAAACAGGCATTTTTGATTCCTGGGAGGAAACCGAAAAAAACATCAAAGGCTTTCCGCAAGCGCAATTCAAATCCTTTGATAGCAAAGAAGCGGCCTATCATGCCTCAAAAAAGAATTATTGGGCCAGCGTAACGCCTAAAAAAACACCCAGCGGTCATAAAAAATCGGGTCAAGAATTCATCGTCCCTTCCCTATCCGTCGACGCCGCTTGCGCCGGAAATCCAGGAATTCTCGAATACCAAGGCGTTAACACAGCGACCAAAGAAGTGCTTTTCGCGCGCGGCCCCTTTCCCGTGGGAACCGTAAATCTAGGCGAGTTTTTGGCGATTGTCCACGGATTAGCCTTTTTGAAAAAAAACAATTCCCCCCTTCCGCTCTATTCAGATTCCAGAACTGCCATTGCCTGGGTGCGAAAAAAGGCCATTAAAACCAATCTGGAACGAAGTGCCCAAACCGAAATCCTCTTTGAATTAGTGGATAAAGCCATCGAATGGCTCAAAAACAATACATACACGACCCAAATTTTAAAGTGGGAAACCGAAGATTGGGGTGAAAATCCTGCCGATTATGGCCGCAAGTAGATCTATTTTTCGATTCAAAAAATTTCAGATTGCCCATGGGAAGCCCGGCCTAAAAATTAGTACGGAAGCCTGTTTATTTGGTGCATGGGCTTCGATATGGGCAAAAGGACGCATGTTGGACATCGGGACCGGATCAGGCGTACTCGCTTGTATGCTGGCGCAAAAACATCCTGAGAGCTCCATCGATGCCATCGAAATACGCCAAGATGTAGCCGAACTCGCTGCCGAAAATGTACAAGCTAGCCCCTTTCATACCCAAATTTCGGTACAGGACTCCGACTTGCAAAGCTTTTCCCCCAACCATTCCTACGATTTCATCATCTGTAATCCACCCTTTTTTCATCAGCATTTGGCGGCGGGCCAACAAGATTTACAAGTCGCCATTCATGATGATTTATTACATGTACAGGATCTAACAGAAGGCATCCATCGACTTTTAAACCATACAGGTGAATTTGCCGTTTTATATCCCCCACATGGCATGGAAAAATTCGAAAATTGCTGTGAAACCATGGGGCTATTTTTAAACCACAAAGCCTATATTTTTCATGATGAGGGCTCCCCGAATTTACGCATCATGGCCATCGGAAGTCGGGAAAATAAATCCAAGACACAAGAAAATATACGCATCAAGCATGCAGATGGTTCTTATACAGAGACCTTTGAAAAACTTTTATCCGATTACTATTTACTCTTTTCCTAAACATTCATCAATGTTTTTGTATTTTTGCCTGATTGACGCATTTTTATGACTCAAATTTCCATCATCATACCACTTTTCAACGAGGCCGAGTCGCTTCCCGAGCTTTGCGCTTGGATCGACCAAGTCATGCAAAAAAATGCATTTTCCTATGAAATGATTTTCGTGAACGATGGAAGTAATGATGATTCTTGGCAAGTCTTAGAGCGCCTTGGCAAAAAATACCCGAGTTTACAAGGCATCAGTTTTGCTCGAAACTATGGCAAATCAGCCGCCCTTCATGAAGGTTTTTCCAAAGCCACAGGCGATGTTATCATTACCATGGACGCGGATTTACAGGATTCGCCCGACGAAATTCCTGAATTATACCGCATGATTACAGAGGATAATTTTGATTTGGTATCTGGTTGGAAACAAAAACGTTTTGACCCATTGTCGAAAACAATCCCGACCAAATTATACAATGCCGCCACCCGAAAACTGTCCGGCGTCTATTTGCATGATTTTAATTGTGGCTTAAAGGCCTATAAAAAAGAGGTCATTAAAACCTTGCGCCTCTATGGCGAAATGCATCGCTATATTCCAGTCCAAGCGAAATGGAATGGCTTCACCAAAATAGGAGAAAAAGTGGTCCAACATCAATCCCGTAAATACGGCGTAACCAAATTCGGTCTAGAGCGTTTCCTCTATGGATTCCTCGATTTACTATCTATCTCTTTTGTGCAAGCCTTTGGAAAACGGCCCATGCATTTATTTGGTAGCCTAGGGATTTTATCCTTTTTCTCGGGTTCATTGATCACCTGTTGGCTCATCGCTTATAAATTATATCAAATAGCCAACAACCTGAAATACCGAAATGTGACAGACAATCCCTTGTTTTATCTTGCCCTCGTGGCGATTATATTAGGGGTTCAACTCTTTTTGGCAGGTTTCATCGGCGAATTAATAGTAACTAATTCGGATAAAACGACCGATTATAAAATCAAGGATACGATTGACTAAAGATGGGTACAAAAGATGTTAGTTGGCTCAGTCGCTCCGAACTCCTCATTGGCCCTCAAGGCATCCAAGCCCTTCAAGCGGCCCATGTCCTGATCGTTGGCCTCGGCGGCGTTGGTTCCTTTGCGGCTGAATTCATTGCCCGGGTGGGTATCGGTACCATGACCATTGTGGATGGAGATGTGGTGGATCCGAGCAATCGAAATCGTCAATTACCCGCCTTAGCCACCAACCATGGCGTAGCGAAAGTGAAAATTATGGCGGAACGTTTATTGGCCATAAACCCAGAATTAGTCCTACACACCCACGAATCTTTTTTAAGTCCTGAGGCCGCTAAGGCCATATTGGAAGAAACAAAATTCGATTATGTCATGGATTGCATCGATTCGGTGACGCCTAAATTGACCTTATTAAAAACAGCCTATGACCTAAAACTCCGCATTGTGAGTTCAATGGGTGCCGGTGGGAAATTAGACCCGACGCAGATTCGAACGGCAGAATTATTTGATACACGGGAATGTTATTTGGCGGCTTTGGTAAGAAAAAGAATTCGCAAAATGGGCGTCGGCAAAGGCATCAAAGCCGTATTTTCCATGGAAAAAGTGCGTGATGAATCACTCATTTTAACCGATGGATCGAATTTCAAAAAATCCGCCTATGGCACCATTTCCTATTTACCGGCGACATTTGGAAGTGCCTGTGCGTCAGTGGTCATACGGGATTTATTGGATGAGCCCATTCCCATGGAAAAAAAGCCTAAATCCATCCTGCGGGCGGAACGAAAACAAACGAAAAAATGATCAAAATCGGCGTTATCAATGTATCAGACCGCGCAAGCCAAGGAATCTATGAAGATATCCCGGGCAAGGCAGTGGTGGATTTGTTGCACGAATATTTAATCAGCGAATTCGACGTAGTGTATCGGGTGATTCCAGATGAAGAGGATCAATTGGCCCAAGCCATGATGCAAATGGCAGATGCTGACGGGGTTTGTTTAATTATCACAACCGGCGGAACAGGACCTGCCTTGCGAGATGTGACACCAGAAGCGACAGAAGCTATATGCCAAAAAATGTTACCTGGATTTGGGGAATTAATGCGGCAAGTAAGTTTGCAATATGTGCCCAC
>CAIVPF010000066.1 GCA_903907745.1 uncultured Cytophagaceae bacterium
AAAACTCAACTTTAAATTTTTTTTATTAAAATTCCATGTTTATGTTTATGGATTATTAGCTTTTTAAATAGAATTATTTTTTCAATTAAACCTTTTAACTTATCACTCTATGAACACAAAATTTTACCCAAGCAAGTTACTTTTCTTGCTGGCTTTTTTGTTATCCTTTTCGAGGGTATCATTTGGCCAAAATCGTACGGTAACTGGAAAAGTTACGGATGAAAAGGGGGAAGCCCTGATTGGCGTTAACATCATTGTTAAGGAAACCAACAAGGGAACGACCTCCAATGCAGAAGGAAAGTATAGCGTTTCAGTACCTAGTGCAACGAGTAAATTGGTTTTCACTTTTGTGAGTTATGAAGCAAAGGAGATAACCGTAGGTAATCAAAGCATTATTAATGTGTCCCTTAATCCTGATGCAAAAAGCCTTTCTGAGGTTGTGGTCGTGGGTTATGGTGTTCAAAAGAAAGCGACAGTATCTGGATCCGTTGTGGCGGTGAAAGGAGCTGATCTTCAGAAGTCTCCTAGTATGAACTTAAGTAACTCACTTGCAGGTCGGATGGCCGGTGTCGTGGCGGTTAATCGTTCAGGTGAGCCGGGTTACGATGGATCTTCGATTCGTATTCGTGGAGCGAACACATTGAATAATAATGATGCCTTGATTGTAATTGACGGTATCCCAAATCGTGCGGGTGGTTTAGATCGTATTAATCCGGCAGATATTGAGACCATTTCGGTTTTGAAAGATGCATCGGCAGCGATTTATGGAGCTCGTGCAGCGAATGGGGTTATTTTGATTACAACCAAGAAGGGAAAATCAGGAAAGCCTGAGTTGTCTTATTCATTCAATCAAGGTTTTTCTCAGCCAACCGTAATTCCTAAATTAGCGAATGCTGCGCAATATGCGGGTATGTTGAACGATTTAGATATTTATGGCTTACCTACTTCTCAATGGGCAGAGGCAACAGCCGCTTACAAAGCGACAGGTGTTTATAATGGTCGTAAGGCGCCTTATTCACCTACTGATATGCAATTATACAAAGATGGATCAGATCCTTGGTTGCACCCAGACACAGATTGGTACGGTGCTACGTTGAAGGCTTGGTCGCCTCAAACGAAGCATAATGTACAAATGAGTGGTGGTAGTGATAACGTTAAGTATTTGGCTTCATTAGGCTATCAAAATCAAGATGCATATTATAAAAATTCGGCGACGGGTTATGATCAATATGATTTGCGTTTAAATTTAGATGCCAAGATTAATGAAAACGTTAATTTATCTATTGGATTAATGGGTCGTGAGGAGCAACGTAGATTTCCTACCAAAGCGGCTGGGCTATTTTCCGTATGCAAATGCGTGGAAAACCGAATCAACCAGCATTTTGGCCAAACGGTTTACCGGGTCCAGATATTGAAAACGGTGAAAATCCGGTGGTTATAACAACCAACCAAACGGGTTATGAAACGGATAAGCAAAGTTATTTCCAAACGAATGGACAATTGGATATTAAAATTCCATGGATTCAAGGTTTGAAATTAACGGGAACAGCTGCGATTGATAAGCGTTTCCGTGCACAAAAGCGTTGGGAGACTCCTTGGACTTTATATGAAAAAGGTACAGGTTTTGAAGCGGATGGGAAGACACCTACGTTGGTGGCTAGTAAGCGTGGTCCAGCGGAGCCTCGTTTAACATTGTCAGATGAGAATCAATTAAACGTTTTATTAGGTGCAATTGTTACTTATGAGCGTAAGTTTGGTGATCATGGTGTTACTGTTTTGGCAGGATCGAATCGTGAAACGATTGTTGGGGATAACTTTAATGCCTATCGCCGCTTCTTTATTTCACCGGCTTTAGATCAATTATTTGCAGGGGGTGACTTGGAGAAAACAAATACAGGTGGAGCTTATGAGCGCGCGCGTTTGAACTATTTTGGTCGTGTGGCTTATAACTTTAAAGAGAAGTATTTAGCAGAATTCTTATGGCGTTATGATGGTTCAGATATTTTCCCTGAGGCTACTCGTTATGGATTTTTCCCTGGCGGAATGTTAGGTTGGGTTATGTCTGAAGAGAGTTTCATTAAGGATCAATTGCCAGTCATTAATTTCTTAAAAATAAGAGGTTCATGGGGACAAATGGGTAATGACCAAATTGCTACCTATCAGTACTTATCTACCTATGGTTTCCGTAGTTATGTGATTGGAAACGTAGAAACAAAAACCTTATATGAGACTAAGATCCCGAATAGTAACATTAAATGGGAGGTGGCGACTAACTCGGATATCGGTTTAGAAGGTTCCCTATTCAATGATAAGGTGACGTTTGAATTAGATTATTTCTACAACAAGCGTACCGATATTCTTTGGGTAAAAAATGCATCTGTTCCTCAGTCGACAGGTTTAACATTACCAGCTCAGAATATTGGAGAGGTTGAAAACTCAGGCTTTGACTTTACCTTAGGATACCGCAATCAAATTGGTGATTTCAAATACAATGTAGGTTTAAACGGAGGTTATGCTAAGAATAAAATCTTATTCTGGGATGAAGC